>JAFDEI010000005.1 GCA_019310425.1 Deltaproteobacteria bacterium
TCGTGGATCGGGTTGACGACCAGCACGCCCGCATCGAGGCGCGCGCGCAGCGAGGGCGTTGCGTCGATCGCGGGGATGCCGAGCTTGCTGCATTCGGCTTCGACGAGTGCGAAGGAATCCGGTCGCTCGGGCCCCGTCTGGCGGGTGGCCTGGAGAATCGGCATGCTCGTTCCTCCTGGACGTGTGCAAGTACGAATATGACCCGAGGATGAGCAGGCGATGAAATCGATCGAAGGCGTTGGTCTCAGTGAAGTGCAAGCCGTCTACGACGGAGCAGAGGGCGACCTCTGGGAGCTGCTCATGGGCCAGCAGATCCACATGGGCGGCTTGAAGTCCTCGCTGGACCTGGCGGAGCGTGCCGGAGTCGGTTCCGGGCAGAACGGTGTCGACCTGTGCTGCTGCAACGGTGCTGGAATGCGGTTCCTCGTCCGGTTTCGAGATGTCGCCTCGATGACCGGCGTCGATGCCACCAGGACCGTAGTCGAAAGTGGCCAGGCGCGTTGTCAGGAGGAGGGGCTTGCGGGTCGCATCCGCTTCGAGCTCGCCGACGTATGCAAGAGCGGGCTGCCGGATGCCGAGGCCGACTTCGTCTGGGGTGAAGATGCCTGGTGCTACGTGGAGGACAAGCCGCGACTCATCTCAGAGGCAGCACGAATCGTCAAGCCGGGTGGCACGGTTGCATTCACCGACTGGATCGAGGGACCAGGCGGCCTGAGCGATGCCGAAGCCGAGCGTTTTCTGCGTTTTATGAAGTTCCACACGTTGTGCAGCATCTCGGACTATCAGGATCTGCTCGAGAAGAATGGTTGCGAGGTACTGGAGGCAGAGGACACCGGACGCTTCGCCCCCTACGTGGGGCTCTATCTCCAGATGGTCGACATGCAACTGACCTACGATGCGCTGAAGATACTCGGGTTCGACTCCGAAGCGCTGGCCGCAGCCGCAGGGGAACTCAGCTTCATTCAGGAGCTCGCAGAAGCTGGCAAAGTCGCCCAGGGCCGATTCATCGCGCGCAAGCGTTAGGAGCGTGGAATGCAGGCGTTTCACGCGGCGATCTGGAAGCTCTGGTTGCGAAGCCGCCGACGCGCCAGCCAGGTGACTACCGGCTGCCTCGAGAACCTCATACGCCTTCGCGTCGGTAGGGCCGGTCGGCTGCAATCTCAGCGCCGCTGGCGCCGAGGATCAGAAGCGCACCGGCGATCTCTCGTGAGCCCAAGGGCTCATCGGCGAACAGCGCCACTGTCGTCAGGCCGACCACTATTTCGAACATCAGCAGGATGGCAAAGTGACCAGGGTCGAGGTGACTGGCGCCGTAGATCGTGAGCCACACGACCGGCAGCATCCAGATCAGAGCAAACGCGAACATCCAGAGCAGGGAATCCGCGTCTGAGTGGATGGCGATCTCGTTCCCCGGGATGAGTGTTACGAGGAAGAACACGGGTCCCAGAAATACGAAATGAGCGAATACCCGGTCGAAGACAGGAAGCGATATTCCCCGGTTGGATGCTACCAACGCGACCGCCCAAGCGACGCCGGCAGCGAGCCCCATCCAGTCGCCCGTGGTAACGGGAAACGGAACTGCAGCGCCCGCCCCGAAGATGATGAGCATGCCGGCCAAGCCCAGCACGATCGTTGCGAGGCGGCGAGCGCTGATCGGTGCGCCGAGAACGAACCGAGCGAGCAACGTGCTCCATACGGGCGTGAGGTAGAAGAGCAGGATGGCGTGTGCGACCGGTCCGCGGACGAGGGCCTCGGTGTAGAGCGCGATGGCCATAGCCAGCCATAGTCCGGAGGCTCCCGACTTTCGGAGGCCCTTCAAGGATCGTTTCCCTCTCCAGAGAGCCAGCGGCAGCAGCAATGCAAGTGGAATCATGAATCCGATCGTGGTAGCCCATGCCCCGCTCGAACCCGTCTCGTGCATCCGGCGGACGGGGATCCACAGCGTGCCCCAGAGAACGGCCGACGCGAGAACGGCTAGATGCGGTCTAGAGCTAGATCTCGGCTCGAGCATGAGTCCCACGACGCAAAGAAGCTATTCCCCGGTGACCAGGCGCTTCAGATCCTGCATGGCGGAAGCCGGGTCGGGGTTGACGAGGATACCGTGCATACCGACGGATTCGTCGACGTCGAGGTTCTGCTGGAGGTCGTCGAGGCCCTTCCGGCGGCAGGCCTGGCGAAAGGCGGGGAAGGGTGAGTCGATGAAGACGCCGCCGAAGTCGAAGAGAGCGACCTCGAAGCACTTCGGCTCGTGGTCGGGAACGGGCATTCAGATGAACCAGTGGCCGGTGAGGTCGGTCGCGCCCGAGTAGGTGAAGTCGAATTGGCGCTCGGCGAATTTCCAGCCGGCCGCTTCGCGGCGATAAACGTCCGTGTAGCTGCCGAGCGTGATGCTCGGCGGACCGCTGTCTTTACCACGGCCCATTTCGATCATGCTCCAGCGCCCTGTGCCGTGATCGCCCGAAATGTCGAGCAGCGCGTGCTGCGGCAGCTGTACCACGATGTCGAAGAAGCCGATCAGGCGCGTCCAGGTTTCGCGCAGGGCTTCGTGACCGGTCGAGGTGCCGCCGCCGATCGTCCACGAGCCGTCTTCCGCCCAGGTGTCGACCCAGGCGTCGCCGTCCACTGCCGTCACCGCGTTCGCGTAGCGTGCCACCAGCTTTCGAATCTCCAACTCGTCGGCCACGCGCCGGACCATTGCTTCGTCGATCTCCATGCCAACCCTCCCTTCAATTTCCAGCCCGGATCATTCGCGAATGATCCGGGCTAGACTGTGCCCATTCCGTTGCAGAGGTCCGCGCGGCAAGCGCGCCGACCGGATCCTACAGGAGAGGGTATTGATCATCATTACCGGAACCGTTGACGTCGACCCCGAACGTCGTGACGAGGCGCTCGCCGCGGCCGAGCCCCACATGCGCGCGACGCGCACGCTCGAAGGCTGCCTTGATTATGTCTGGAGCGGTGATCCGCTGGTGCCGGGCCGTATCTACGTCTATGAGCGCTGGACGAGCCGAGAGAATCTCGAGCATCACTTCGCGAGCCCCCACTATCCCGCAATGCGCGACACCATCTCGGGCTTCGGGTTGCGTGGGCTCGATGTATGCAAGCACCGCATCACCCTCTCTGAACCCGTCTACGATCCGCAGGGCCAACCTCGAGCCGATTTCTTCACCGCCGAAGACTAGCAGCCCGACCCAAGACTCCCGCGACGCCCGGAGACCGATGCATCGCCGCCTGCTGCGTTGCGATCGTCGGCCGTAGCTGACGCTACGCCCTCCTCACGCGCCTTGCAGTCGACGTGCCTCGGTTCCCGGGCTTCCCACGCGAGTCTTGGGTCGGGCTGCTAGCTGGGGCGCGCCGAGACGTTCACCGGTACGGCGCTCTGGAGTGCCATGCCGGTAATCTCGTCGTAGTATTCGTCGGCGGGGATCAGGCGCTGGACGTTGCAGCCCTTCTCTCGAACATCGCGCGCGTCGTTCGGGTCGCCCCAGCCGTGCGCGACGGCGATCACACCGGGCTCGATGTCATCGCTGGCTTCGACCACACCCTCGGTACGGCCGAAGCGGTTCTCGATCACGACGATGTCGCCGGTGAGGACTGAGATTGCCGCCAGCGATTTCGGATTCATCAGCACGGGATTGAACTTTCGCTTGTTGCGCAGCGACGGCAGGTTTTGGCCCTGGGTGCAGTAGGACTCCTTCATCCGGTAGCTGATCATCCGGAAGCCGAAGTCGGCGTCTGCCTCGTAGCCGCCCGTCGCGATCGTCGGCTCCGCGCGCACCTCGCGCAGCTCTGCAATGACTTCCGGGTGCGCGGCCGCCATCTTGCGGTCGTCGTGCCCGATCATGTTCGGGATCATGCCGCCCGAGATGAGGGTCTTCTCGCCCCAGACGTGTCCGCCGGGGTACTTCCGAACTTCGTCGAGCGGGATGCGCGAGTGGCCGTGCAGGCCATCGAGGAGTTCGTCCGCGGTGGGCTTGTGGTCCATCGAGAGTCCGGGGATCGCGATCTGACTGCCGAGTCGCGTTGCAAGCTCCCAGAAGATCTCCCACTCCTCGAGCGTGTCCTCGGGCGCAGGGACGAGGGGCGCGGCGTACTGGCTGAACGGGAACGGAAAGGCGGCCTCTCCGAGCCGCGGCACATCGACACGCTCGAACGGATGCTTGACCGGCATGACGTAGTGGGCGTGCTTCGCGGTGGCGGAGAGGAAGAGGTCGTTCACGACCAGCAGGTCGAGATCCTGGAGGGCGCGCTGCGTCCTCTCTTCGTTCGAGAAGACAAGCGCGGGGTTGCCGCCGTTCACGATCAAGGCGCGGATCTTGCCCTTGCCGGGCGTGAGGATTTCGTCGGTGAGTGTGTTGGTCGGCATCTCATCATAGAATCCGACCAGGCCGAAGGTCCCGCGGATTCCGCGGATGCGCGAGGTCGGCCCCACGAAGTGCGGGATCTTCGCCGGCCCCATGCCTTCGGGGATGTCGATCCCGAGCACGCCGCGGTTGCGCGCCAGGCCTCCTTTGCGGTCGTAACGCCCGCACAGACCGTTCAGCACCATCACGAGCTGGGTGGCGAGGTTCTGGTGCCGCGCCATGTGGAGCCCGGTACCGCTCTGCGCTGCGCCGGTCCGGGCGCCTGCGAACATTTCGGCGGCCTGCACGATCTTCTCGGTCGGAACCTGCGTGCGCTGTGCGACATATTCGAGGTCGAAGTCCTCGATGGCCTCGAGAAGTTCATCGACACCACTCACGCATTCGGCGACGTACGAAGCATCGTAGAGCTTCCGCTCGATGATGAGCTTGATCATGCCCGCGAGCAACGTCGCATCCTCGCCGGGCTTCAGCTGGAGGTGGAGGTCGGCGCGGCGCGCGACGTCCGAGCGTCGGGGGTCGACGACGATCAACTTCATGCCGCGCTGCTGCGCGTCGTTGAGGCGCTTGGACGGGTTCGGCTGCGGCATCGTCATCAGGTGCGATGCAGTCGGGTTGGTGGCGACGAACATCGCGACGTCGGCGTTGTCGATGTCGAAGAGGTTCGCCGGGATCGGAGCGCCGAAGAAGCGGTGGCCCGCGATGTAGAGGCTCCGCCGCAGCCGACGTAGACCGCGACGGATTCAGGGCCGTGCTCGTCGATGATGGCGCGCAGCTTTGCGCCGATTTCGTCGAGAGCGTCGTCGGGCGACAACTCGCTCCAGCGGTCACCGTCGCGCTTGCGCGGGCGCAGGATTCGGTCCGGGTGATGGATGCGTTCCGGCTCGGCGCGTCCCTTCGGGCAGGTGTAGCCCTCTGAGGCGGCGTTCTCGCGGTCACCCCGCACCGCGATGACTCGGTCGTCTTCGACGTCCACCTCGACGCCGCAGAAGACATGGCAGAAACGACAGAAGGACTTCCGGGTCTCGATCATGGGGGCGGTTTCCTCCGATGCTGCGGGTCGACGTCGTGGCTCACTTCGGTCAATCGTGCGGCAGCCCCAGAATTCGCTCGGCGATGATGTTCTTCTGGATGTTCGGTGTGCCGCCACCGATCACCGCGGTGCACCAGCCGAGCGCCTCTTTCTGCCAGCGGCCGTGGTCGATCGGGTGGTTCCGACCCGGTGCGATGGCGCCGTAGCTGCCTTGGAGCTCGAGGGCGAACTCGGCCGTGTACTTCTCGATGTGGGCCGTGTGGAGCTTGTTGACCGAGGTCTCGCTGCCGAGTGGCTCGCCGCGGATCTGTTTCGTGAGGTAGCGCAGCCCGTTGAAGCGCATTGCGGCCACACGCGTTTCGTACTCGGCGATTCGCCGGCGAACGCGCGCATCCTCGAGCGCGGGGCGACCGCCCAGCTGCGAATTGCGTGCGAGCTCCTTCAGCAGGTCGAGTTCCCGGAGCAGCCCGGTGACTTCGGAGATGCCGGAACGCTCGTTCGCGAGAGCGCCGATCGTGATCTGCCAGCCCTGGCCTTCCTTGCCGAGCAGGTTCGCGACCGGGACCTTTACGTCGTCGAAGAAGACCTCCGCGAAAAACGGCTGCTTCGACATGTTCTGGATCGGGGCAACGGTGATGCCCGGTGAATCCATCTCGACCAGCAGGCAGGTGATGCCGTCATGCTTCTTTTCGGTGTTCGCCTTGGTTCGAACGAGCAGGATCATCCACTTGGCCCACTGCGCGAGCGAAGTCCAGGTCTTCTGGCCGTTCACGACGAAGTGGTCACCCTCGCGCACTCCCTTGCATTGGAGCGAGGCCAGGTCGCTGCCGATGTCCGGCTCGGAATAGCCGGTGCACCACTGGTACTTGGCGTCGAGGATATCCTCGATGAAGCGGCCCTTCTGGTCCTGCGTGCCGTACTGGATGATCGCCGGCCCGACCCACGCAAGCCCCATGATGCAGGTACCGAGCGGAGGCGCACGCCGGTTCGCCATCTCCTCCTTGAGGATCGCCTGTTCCATGATGTCGCCGCCGCCACCGCCGACTTCCTTGGGCCAACTGAAGCCGACCCAGCGCTTCTCGCGCACGAGCTTGCCCCACTTCAGCTGGAACATCTCGTCGCGCTCTTCTTCGGGCGGCAGATTCTCGTCGAGGAAGCGGCGCACTTCGTCGCGGAAGGCTTGCTGCTCTTCGGTGAGGTTGAAGTCCATCAGAATCCCCCGAGGTCGGCTACGCGGTCGTAGTGGTGATCCGAGCCACCGTACGCAGACTTGACCCATTTCGATCGCTTCAGGTAGAGCTGGGCGTCGTATTCCCAGGTATATCCGAGTGCACCGTGGAGTTCGATGCCGTCGATACCGATGCGTGTGAACGCATCACTCGCGTAGGCCTTCGCCATCGAGACGTAGAGTGGAGCTTCTTCGGGGCTCTCGTCGAGACACCAGGCGGCGTAGTAGAGCAGTGACTTGATCGACTCGATGTCGACGTACATCTCTGCCAGCGGGTGTTTCACACCCTGGTAGCGCCCGATCAGCGAGCCGAACTGCATCCGTTGCTTGGCGTACTCGACGATCAACGCGTGCCCGCCCTCGGCGGCACCGACTGCCTCGGCGGTCACCGCGGCGGCGGCGTGGTCGAACAGCCGCGCGATCGCGGGCCAGCTGGCCGGGGTCGACTCGCCGAGTACGCAATCTTCGGGAACCGCGACGTCGGAGAGCGTCAGCACACCGAAGCGTTTGGTGGTGTCGATCGAGCGGGTGTCGGCGACCTCGACGCCATCGGCATTACGGTCGATGACTGCGAGCGACACATCGTCCGGCTGCTCGCTGTTCCGAAACGACACCACGAAGTGATGCGCGGCCGTCGCGAAGGGAACGAAGTGTTTCTCACCGCGGAGGATGAGTTTTTCACCTTCGCGTCGGCCGGTCGTCTGAGTGCCATCCGGGCTGAGGCGGTCGTCGGCTTCCTGCAGCGCGACCGATAAGATCCGGCTGCCGTCCGCGAGACCCGGCAACCAGCGTTGCTGCTGCTCTGCTGTGCCGTTCTCGCACAGCGCGATCACGGCGAGAGTGCAGGCGAGCAGCGGTGAGGGGTAGAGCGAGCGCCCGGTTTCTTCGAGCAGTACGGTCAGGTCGACCCACGTCAAGCCCACGCCGCCGAATTCCTCGGGGACCAGCAGGCCGAGCCAACCGAGCTGCGCCATTTCGTCCCAGAGTTTCGGCGAGTAACCTTCCTCGCTCTCCATGATCTTGCGCACTTCTTCGAGAGGGGCTTTCGAATCGAGAAACTTGCGGACCTCGGCCCGCAGCATCTCCTGCTCTTCCGTGAAACCAAAATTCATGTCGGATTGTGGTCCTTACAGTGCGGTGTACGGTGTGCGGCGTACGACGTGGGGTGGCGAGGTGTCGAGTGCACCTCGTCGCTCGGCCGGGCGGCGATCGGAATGATATCAGACTGATACATTCCACGGGCGCGAAATCGCGCTCGTGGGGCCAGGCGCCTCCGTGCGCTGGTTCAGTCGGCCAGTTCGGGCGGCAGGAATTGTGACGTGCTCGCGGTGACGCCACCGTCGACCGGGATCAGTACGCCGGTCACGAACGACGCTGCCGGCGACGCGAGGAAGCGGATCACGCTCGCGACCTCGCCGGCTTCGCCCCAACGCTGGAGTGGAATGTGGCGCCGAAGCGATTCGTACATTTCCGGAGCAGCATTTTCGATCAGTGAAGTCATTCCCGTTCGGGTCGGGCCGGGGCAGACCCCATTTACGCGAATTCCGCGGTGTGCAAGGTCGATCGCGGCTGCTCGGACGAGATTCACGACACCGCCCTTGGCGGCATTGTAGGCCCACATCCCCGGGTCTCCCCCGAGCCCCGAAACTGAAGCAGTCATTACCACGGCGGCGGCGTCCGACTCTGCGAGTGCGGGAATCGCCGCACGCAGGCCGAGTACGCTGCCGCGGAGGTTGACGTCCACGACACGCTCGAAGGTCTCGATCGGCAGAGCCTCGATCGAGCCCGCGCTCGCGAGGCCTGCGTTCAGCACGAGCACATCGAGCCCGCCGAAGCGCTGCTGCGCGAGATCGACCGCAGCGGCATTGTCATCGGCGGAGGTCACGTCGCCTACCAGTGGGGCGATGCGTTCTGCGCCATCGGTCCAAGCCAGAGCGTCTTGGTCGAGGTCGACGGCGACGACCGCGGCGCCGGCGAGGGCGAGTTGCTCGCTGGTGGCGCGTCCGATGCCGCTGGCCGCGCCGGTGACGACTGCAACGCGTCCGTCGAATACTCCCATTCCAATTCTCCTCGATCGGCAGTGCGCTGCGGTGGCTCGTTCGCTTCAGGCTGTCTGGGCGGCGAGCTTGCGCTCGCGAGCAAACAGGAACAGCAGTCCCGTGCTTCCACCTCGTGACGCGGGCTCGAGCCGGCATCCATAATCAGGCTGCGACGTATTCAGCTCATCGCCGCGGCGTCCCACGCCTGCTGCGCGGCCGCATGTTATCACGCCGCTGCGCCCGTTGGCTGCAGCGCTATCTTCGTTCTGTCGAGGAGGTGGGAATCCTCAGCCGGGCCGGTGGCTGCCGGACGGTGCAGATCGCGGGGTGCGACGACATGAAGCGGCGAACTCGAAGGGTTGCCGCCGAGCCGGTCGCTCCGTCCCTCCTCTCTTCCCGGCAGGTCGCCGCAGAATTCCGGCAGCGGCTCGCCGACGGTGCCGAGCTGCGTGCGGTCGGCGATGTGCGCGATCACCCGGAGCGGTTGCTCGACGGCGGCTACACGCCGAAGCACCGCATCGATCTCTTCGACGCGACCTTCTATCTCACCAATATGCGCTTGGACGACAATTTTCGTTTCTTCGTCGCCTATGTGCTGCTCGCTTCGGGGCAGGGGAGGCGGCCGAAACGGCCGGTGATCCATCCGCGAATCTTCTACAAGGATTCTTCACTGGTCTGGCGCTCGCCCACCCACTCCATCCGCTCCGATGAGGACAACTGGATCGGCAAGGGCGATATGAAGTGGATGGTCGTGAACGGTGAGGAGATCGAGTACAGCGCCGAGGAAACCACGAATCTGCCGCTCGAAATGCAGGCAGCGCTCGACCTTGTCAGTCGGCGCAGCCGCGCGCAGCGCGACCGCCGCGCGATCGAGTGGGTGTTGCGCAGTGCCCCGGACGGCCGATTCGAGCCGTACCGCGATTTTTCGGGCCCGCGTGCGAAGGCGATGGCGGATCCGCACCGCCGGATCAACGGCGGTCGCGATATCGCGGTGTTCGAGCGTGAGAACGATCCGACCTCATTGCGTTTCGTCGCCGGCTTCGAGCCCGATTTCGACTGCGGGGTCATCGCGGTGAGCGACTCGGGCAGCAATCTCTACGGCGGGGCGGTGAAGAAGTTCCGGATTCTGTCGAAGAATCGGAAGATCCAATATCAGTTCATCGCGGGGCCGCGGCAGGTATGGATCATCCCGCCGCAACCACTCACGACCGAGTTGATGAGCTACGGCGTCAGAACCGTCGATGCCAATGCACCGGAAGACCTCTGCGTGCCGGGCTATGAGTACCACTTCATCGATGAGAGCGAAGATCCGCCGGTGCTCTACAGCCAGATTCCGGAAGGATTCGTGGGCGCGGTGAGCGAGGTCGATCCGGCGCGCTCCGATGCATCTCCGTGGATCGAGCAGATGCCCGTAATTCGCGAGTTCAGGAAGAAGCTCGGGATTCGGCGCGCGCGCTGACGCGTTCGCTCGCCGCGTCGCCCGCCGAGGCGATCGCGCGCGCCGCCATCGGCTACCTGCTTCGCAGCAGCCGCATTCGCGCCGTGCCGGTCAAGGCTTCGTGGGGCGATCGAAATGCCACGCGAGGAAGGTCTCGACGTCATCGGCGGCGGATTCGGCTTCACTGCGAACGAACTCGTGCTGCGAGTGAAGGCCGTTCTCGATCAGCCGGCGAACACGGTTCGGGTCGAGGATGCCGAAGCGACGTGCGAGGTGGCCGAAGCCACGCAGCGCAGTTCCGCGTACTTCCGCGCTGCGGTGCTTGGTGAGTTGTGCACAACAGCACTCCGCCCACACGCGCGCGTCCGACTCGAGTGCGACCTCGGCGATCAGGTCCTGTAGTTCGAACGGGTCGTCTCGAAGCAGTGCGCCCTCGAATCGCTCTTCGACCGGCGCTCCGGGAAGCGGCATCGGGATGTCGTCGGGGGCCGGGGCAGGGGAGCGGTGGCTCATGGCGCCCAGTCTACCCCGTGTTCGCGTTGATGCTGGTGCTGCGTGCTTCAATCCTGGCGAACGACCATCCGGCAACGCGAGGCGCCCTGCGGAATCGTTTCCGTGATGGTGAGCTCGGCGCCGCAGCGGCGCAGCAGTACGCGGTCCATCTCCATCGCGGTGTCACACGGGCGTTCGTGCTTTGGTGAGTCGAAACCGTACGGGCAGTAGGGCAGGTCGAGGGTGAACTGATTGCCCTCGATCTCCGAGAACTGGAATGGAAAGCCCATCTGTTCGCCAGAGTCGACGAGATGCTGCTTGGTTTCTTCGATGCAGGTGGTTCTGCGCACTCCGCCCAGCCACGGAAAGAACGCGAGAGACCAGCTGTAGCCGCGCGCAATCGGCTCACCAATCACCGGAATCTTGCACAGCAGGATGTGGAGGTACCCCGTCATGTGCATGATGGCATCGAGTACTTTCTGCATGGGTTCGTTCCTCCGGCCTTCGTTCAGGCGCCCCGATCGGGGACGTGGTCGATGTAGATCGGCGACGACCATGCGCGTTCTTCCGCATCGGATGTGCAGTCTTCATCGTAATCGGTCTTCGGGCCGCCGTAACACGGATCGACCGCGCGGCACACGCCCGCTGGGTCGTCTTCGCAGCGAAGTGCGTCGGCGTTGATCGTCGGCGTTGGCTCCTGGATCGCGCGCACATAGTAGAGTGCGTCGCGTGCGGAGGGGCCGAACTCCGGGTCGCTGAACTCGACCGTGCAACCGTCGCTCTCACCCGAGCAGGGGAGGACGAGCCACGGGTCTTCGACGAGATCGGCGACCGGCTCCCTCGGTGTGGCCTGCGGGCGAATGCGGACGACCTCGATGCGCGTGATGCGCTTGCGGGTATCGGAAGGATTGTAACATTCGCCGCGGCAGAGGTGATTCAGGCGGTCTGCCGACAGTGATGCCACGCTGTGCTCGGGGCATCCGGGATTCTGGTGGAAAGCGCCCGCGGCGCGCACCCGGAAGTGCGGCGTCGCGGAGGCGGTCGTTTGCGATCCCATCGGCAGGTCTGCAGCGGAATCGCGCAGCAGGTCGAACCACAGCAGGATGCGGTCGCCGCTGGTCCCGTAGACCTCCTTCCGCCCCAGAGCATCCCAGATCGAATCGCGGTCGCGGCCGCTGCTGTGTACCGCGACCAGGCCGCCGGTGCCGAAGAACGAGCTGAATCGCTCGAACTCCGGGAGCGGAATCACTCCCGAGTCGATCGCCACGGAGTTCGGCTCGGGCTTCTCGTTTCGCGGGATGAAGCTCGCAAACTGTCCCAGCGCCGAATCGGTGTTCAGCCGTCGGCCGATCTCCTTGTAGCCCGTGCCGGGCCGCGCGGTATGGACATCGCTCGATGCGATGAAGCCGAAACGAAAGCGCTTCGGCTGCTCCGGATCGTCGAAGTTGGTGAGTGCCAGCGCGTACTGCCCGGAGTTCGCCGGCAGGTAGTTGAAAGAGGGCATGTAACAGTCGCGGCACTGGCCCGCGTCCAGCCAGTCGTCGATCGTCGCGGCGGGCACGGTGACGGCTCCGTTGGTGCCCGCTTCGAGGTAGTGCCGGCGCGCGATCACGGCCCGGCGTTCGCATTCGTCGTCGCTCTCACCCGCGTCGACGCAGCGCTGGCGGATGATCTCACCTGCACGCCAACAGCTCGGTAGGTAGTCCGCGCGTGGCTCGGGGCAGTAGGCGGTGCCGTCGCTGTCGAACTCGACCGCGCGAAAGTCACGGTACTTCTCGGAGTTCCCGTGGCCCGAGAAAATCTCGAACAGCGGCTCGCGCCGTGCCGGGTCGTCGTGCGCGGCGAGCTGCTTGTCCCAGCTCGTACCCGGGGGTGTGTAGAAGCCCCAGGTGTTGCCGTGAGGAATCACCATGTATGGAAAGCCCCATTCGTCGAGTTTGTCGAACAGCTCGCCGGGAGTCGGTGCGCCTTCCTGGCAGTCGAGCGGCAGGTCGCGTACCGGAACACCGGTCGGGCACGGCCTGGTCTCGTCGCGGTCCTGGTGGAAGCGCGCTGCATCGAGGTACGGCTGTCGACTTTCACTACCCGGCGAGCCCGCGATCATGAGCAGGCGCAGCGCCGGCCCGATTCCCTGGGTCGCACTGCCCGGTGGAAACAGCTGGTAGCGCGATGAGATCGGCCGGGCCGGGACGTTCTCTTCTTCGAGATGCTGAAGGATCACGTTCTTGTGGCCGTAGTGGTTGTCGGGCGTGGTGCCGATCTGAGTCCATTCCCAGCCCAGGAAGCTCACCAGGTCGGGGGATGCGGGATCGCCTGCCACGGCCTGGCATTGGCGTACGGAGCGCTTGGTCTCATCCCACTGGAATGGTGTGAGTCCTTCGGCGTGGTCGTTGATCGACCAGAAATCGAGTCCCGAGCAGAAGCGCGCGTAGTCGCAGGCATCGGCGGTGGGGTGCGCGCCTTCGCCCTGGAACATCGGCAGGCTCAGCATGAAGGCTGCTGTGCACGTGCAGATCGCCGAACAGGATCTGTCGGTCCACGGGTGCGTCGAGCGCCGCCGCCGCCGCTCGCTCGCTCGCGAGTTTCGCCTGCGTCCAGGCCTCGGGCACGGGTTGCTCGGTGACTTCGCCGGCTCCCTGCCGCTGGCCGAGCCAGCCGTGCCCGAGCGCGAATCCGACGCCTGCGGCCAGGCAGGCCAGGACCGCCAGAATCAGTAGTAGCTTGCGCATGTGTCGGATCCCTCTCGGCTTGCCGCCGTCAGGCGAGCTTCTCGAAGTAGCTCCGGAGCGTTGTCTTCCCGCGCGCGGGCGCTACGGCGTCGACCTCGCCGGCCGTCACGATGAACTCGGCCAGGTCTCCGAACTGGGTACTCAGCAGCCCGATGAAACGCGCGCAGCCGCGCGCGAGCCACATCGGGATCACCGTGATCTTGGCGGGCTTTCCGAGGACGTCGAAGGCGAGTTCGGCGACTTCGCGCTGCGTCAGGTTGTCCGGCCCACCGGCTTCGACTTCGCGCGCGTCGCCTTCGGCCGCGTCGACGCAGACCTCCGCGAGGTCACCGCCGAAGATCGGGTTGAAGTGGTTTTCGCCGTCGCCGACCAGCAGCACGCGGCCGCGTTTCGCCATGTCGAGCACGGCCCCCATATCGCTGAAGTAGCCCGAGGGCCGCACGATTGCATGGTCGAGCCCGGATGCCTGGAGGTCGGCGACCATCTTCTCGTGGGCCTTCGTGATCGCGAGATCGGCGATCTGGTCTTCTCCGAGCATCGAGACGTAGACGAACTTCTGCACGCCGGCGCGTTGGGCGGCGTCGAGGAGGTTGCGGTTCGCCTGGTAGTCGACCTGCTCGAAGCTGAGCCCGTCGCGCTGGCGCGAGATTCCGACCGCAGAAAAGACCAGGTCGATGCCGTCGAACAGATCGTCCAGGGTCTCGGGCTTGGTCACTTCGCCGACGAAGACGTCGTCGATCTTCTCCGCTGCGATTCCAGGTGCGGTGAAGGGGCCGGCCTCTTCCAAACGTCGGGCGCTGCGTGTGAGAGCCCGAACCCAGTAGCCGCGTCGCTTGAATTCGAGGGCGACGAATTTCCCGAGGTAGCCGGTCGCGCCTGCCACGAGCACGCGCCGTTCGCTGCCATCCGGTTTCAAGGGTCCACGTTCGAGCATGTCGGTCTCCCTTCAGGTTCCCGCGAGCCGGGCTACGACCGGGGCGAAGTCGTCCATCTGGGCATCGCCCACGGTTACGTAGCTGATCCCGTAGATCTCGCGGCGGCGCCGCAGCTCGTCACAGATGCTGTCGACCGAGCCGAACAGGCCGTGCGGGTGCGCGCGCATTTCGTCGGCGCTGAGCCCGAAGGCTCCCCCCATGCCTTCGGCCATGGCGTCGGCCTGGTCGCCGACGAAGGTGAAGTACGCGCCTTCACCCACTCGAGCTTCTGTGCGGTGCATTCGGCGGTCGAATTCCGCGGACCATCCGTTCCGAGCGTGCCGGAACGGTTGTTGAAGTTGAAGCTCACGATGTCGGCCTCGCGGCCCGCAAGCGAGAGGACACGCTTGCCGCCGCCGCCGATCATCAGCGGCGGATGCGGCCGCTGCAACGGCTTCGGGCGGCCCTCGAAGCCGCTCACCTGGAAGTGCTCCCCCGCGAAGTCGACCGGTCCGTCGGCCATCAATCGCTTGATCAGCTCGACCGCTTCGCCGAGGCGCTCGATCCGCTTGCCGGGCGGGTCGTACGGGATCGCGGCCGCGGCGTACTCGCTCTCGAGCCAGCCCGCTCCGAGGCCGATTTCGATCCGGCCCTCGGAAAACAGGTCGAGCGTGGCGGCCTCTTTGGCGAGCATGACGGGGTGGCGGTAGTCGATGCAGAAGACCCGACAGCCGACTCGAAGCGTCGTCGTCGCGTCGGCCGCCGCTGCCATCGCGGGAACTGCGGCGATCTCCTGCGGTGGATGGCCGGACGCTTCCTGCGCGGGGCCGGGTCCGATGAAGTGGTCGGCGAGGTTCAGCACCGAATAGCCGTGGGCCTCGGTCCGGCGCGCGATGTCGCGCCAGGCATCACCCGATGTGGCGCTGAACGACTGCACGCCGAAACGGAACGGTCGGTACTTCGACATGCTCGGATCCCCTTGTCCGCGCTGGTTTCGCGCGGGCGGTCAGTCGAGGTCGAACGCCGCGAGGATCTCGTCCGCGCGGGCCTGGAAGCCGGCTTTCAGGTCGGGGTGCGGCAGGATGTAGAGATCACCCCGTTTGATGCCGCGGATGACGCGCTCGGCGATCACGCTGGGTTCGGTGCCGGTCGGGAGGATTTGCGTCATGAACTCGTCCGGTTCGCCGGGGCCGTACTCGGCCGGGCGGTTGCGATGGCTGGTGTTCAACTGGGTCTTGACGAACGACGGGCACAGTACCGAGACGCCGATATCGAACGGTGCGAGCTCGCCGCGCAGGGTCTCGGAGATCCCGACGACCGCGTACTTGGTCGCGGTGTAGATGCCGAGCGTGGGCAGCGCCATCAGGCCCGCGACCGATGCGGTGTTGACGACGTGTCCGCCTTCGCCGTGCTGTTTGATCAGGGGCACGATCGACTGGCAACCGTGTACGACGCCCATCAGGTTCACGCCCAGGCACCAGTTCCAGTCGTCGGGCGTGGTCTCGTCCATCGCACCCGAGGGCGCGACGCCTGCGTTGTTGCAGAGGATGTGGATCTTTTCGAACGCTTCGACGGCCCGCGCGCCCGCGGCCTTCACCGACTCCGGGTCGGAAACGTCACAACGAACGCCGATCACCTCGGCTCCGTCGGCACGTAGCGACTCTTCGGCTTTCTCGAGTGCGCCGACCTCGATGTCCGCGAGGACGATCTTCGCACCCTCGCCCGCGAAGGCCTGCGCGAGCGCCAATCCGATGCCTGAGGCTCCGCCAGTTACGAACGCCACTTTGCCTGCGAGATCATCCATGCGTCAATTCCCCGGAATGCGTGCGGTTGAAACACCGCGCCTGGGCGGCGCCGACCGGCGCGTGCGGGCACGAGCGTGCCACAGCGCGCGGGTGATCGAAATGGACAATTCCGGTCGAGTTTTTCTGTATTCCGCCGCGGGGAATCGGACAACTGGCAAGGCGTGGCGATCAACCGTTCGTCGTCGCTGCGGTGTCGGGAACCTCGAATTCCGGGTCGGAGACGGTCTTTTGGTGCTCGGGAGTGGAATTGGGACTTCGCAGTCGGTCCATGACGCCCTTGAGATCCTCGAGAATCATGTAGTGAGCCGGAACGACCAGCAAGGAGATCAGCGTGGCGTACAGCACGCCGAAGGCCAGCGAAATGGCCATCGGGATCAGCAGTCTCGACTGGATGCTGGTCTCAGCGAGCAGCGGTGTGAGGCCCGCGAAGGTCGTTAGTGACGTCAGCATGATCGCACGGAAACGGGAGCGACCCGCCTGCGCGAGCGCTTCGCGGATGCTCATCCCATCGGCGCGATAGTGATTGACCCTGTCGATGAGCACGAGGCTGTCGTTCACGACCACTCCCGACAGTGCCACCAGCCCGATCACCGACATCATGCTGAAGTCGTACCGCATCAGGATGTGCCCCCAGGCTGCGCCGACGAGGCCGAACGGAATGGCGGACATGATGATGAGCGGCTGGCTGTAGGACTTCAGCGGAACTGCGAGCAGTGCGTAGATGACCAGCAGCGCCATCATCCAGCCTTTCGCCAGGCTGTCGAGGAATTCGCTCTGCTCGCGTTGCTCGCCACCGAAGGACACCGAGATCGACGGGAATCGCTCGTAGAGCTTCGGCAACGGACCGTGCTTGAACGCGGCAATCACCTCGTTGGCGTTGGTCGTGCTGTCGTCGACCTGGGCGATCACGTTCACGACACGGCGTCGGTCGATGCGGCGGATCGAAGTGAAGCCCACGTCGAGCTTCATCCGCGCCACGCTTCGGAACGGAACCGCGGTGCCGTCAGCGGTCCGGATGCGCATGTTTTCGAGGTCCGCGAGCGAACGCCGCTCACTTTCGGGATAGCGCACCATGACGGGAACGTCGTCGCGCCCGCGCTGCACGCGCTGGGCCTCCTCGCCGTAGAACGCCTGGCGCACCTGGTGGCCGAGGTCGCGCGCGGTCAGCCCGAGCGCTTCGGCGGAAGGCAGAATTTCGAGTTCGAGTTCCTGCTTGCCGCCGCGGAAGGAATCTCGGATGTCGATTACGCCGGGAAACTGCGCCAGCTGGACTCGGGTCGCGCGCGCCGCCTCGCGCAATTCGTCGAGCTGGGGGCCGCTGAGCTCGATCATCACCGGCGAGCCCGCGGTCATGATCGAGGAGCTGAAGGTCAGCTCCTCGGCTCCGGCAACGGCCCCCGCCTGCTGGCGCCAGCGTCGCGTAATCTCGGCGACGCTGAGGTCGCGGTCCTCGGCGGGGACCACCTGGACCAGCACCTCGCCGAGGTTGCCGGCCTTCGCCCATGCCGCGGCGAACCCGGCCGGTCCTTCGGCCTGTTTGAACTTGTAGGGCTGTTGGCCGACCGTCGTCTGCAGGTGGGCGAAGATCGGGACACCGAGGTCGGCTTCGACGCGACGCGCGGCCTCGGCGAGCTGCTCGATGCCGTGGGCGGTTAGGTTGGCGGGCGTGCCCTGTGGCATCGTGAGGTAGGCGACGGTGGCTTCTCCTTCGACCTCGGGCTGGAAGTGGAAGCGCAGCCACCCGCCTGCGAGTAGCCCGATCGTCACCAGCAGCGTGAAGATCCCGATAGCGGTCGTGAGATAGCGCCACTCGATCGCGCGGTCGAGCAGCGCCCCGTAGCGTTCTTCGGTGAAGCGCGCGAGGCCCGCGGCGATGCGGTCCTGGAATCGGCGCCATGCGAATGAGACTGGGTTCGACGGAGCGCGGTCGACTCGAGAGCTATGGCCGAGGTGGGCGGGCAGGATGAACAGCGACTCGAACAGCGAGAAGAGCAGACACAGCACCACGATCATCGGAATGACGGTCACCATCTTGCCCATCGGCCCGGGCACGAAGAACATCGGCGCGAATGCGGCGACCGTGGTCAGTACGCCGAAGATCACCGGCACAGCGATTCCCTGTGCGCCGCGGATCGCGCCCAGCATCGTGTCGCCGCTGCGCTCCTGCTCGGTGTGGGCGTTCTCGCCGACGATGATCGCGTCGTCGACGACGATCCCGAGGACGACGATGAAGGCCATCAGCGAAATGAGGTTGAGCGACAGATCGAGGCTCGGCATCAACGCGAGCACACCGAGGAACGACAGCGGAATGCCGAGGCTCACCCAGAGCGCGAGTCGCAGTCGCAGGAACATCGCCAGTACGATCACCACCAGCACGAAGCCGGTCTGGCCGGCACGGAGCAGCGTGTCGAGGCGGTCGCGCAGGAAACGCGCGTCGTTCTGCGCGATCGTGAGCGTGATTCCCTTCGGTAGCGTTGCTTCGGTGCGCTCGAGGTAGCTCTCGACGGTGGCAGCGATTTCGAGCGCGTTCTGCTGGCCGACTCGGAAGACCTGCACGAGCACCGCCGGGCTGCCGTCGAAGCGGGAAATCAGGTCACCTTCCTCGAAGCCGTCGACCACGGTTGCGACATCTCCGAGGGTGAGCCGCGTGCCGTCGTAGCGTGAAATCAGTGGCACGCGTTCGAAGTCGGCGCCGTGGTAGGCCTGCCCCTTGGTACGCAGCAGGATTTCACCGCTGTCGGTGCGAATGGTGCCGCCGGGCAGGTCGAGCGACGACAGCCGGATTGCTGCGACGATGTCGTCGAAGCTCAGGCCGTGACGCTGCATGTCACTCTCCGAGAGCTCGATCGAAATCTCGTAATCGCGGGTCGCGGCGAGCTTGGCATCGCTGATCTGGGGCAGGTTCGTCAGGTCGTCGCGGATGCGTTCTCCGAGGCGCTTGAGTTCGCGCTCGTCGACCTGTCCCGCGATCGCGATGTCGAGCACAGGAACCAGCAGCTCGGCCTGGGTGACCTGTGGCGATTTCGCGTTCTCAGGGAAGCTCTCGATGCGGTCGACGCGGTTGCGGACTTCGTCGAGCCGCCGGCGGACGTCTTCGCCGACCATCAGCTCTACACTGACGCTGCCCCGGCCTTCAGCAGCCGTCGAGCTGATGCGTTTGATGCCCTGGAGTCCTTGCAGCGCCTCTTCGATTCGAATGCAGATCGCCTCCTCGACTTCGGTAGGCGATGCACCCGGGTATTCGACGGAGGCGCTGATGACGTCGATGCTGATTTCGGGGAAGACCTCGCGCTTGATCGACGGCAGCGCGAACACGCCGCCGATGATCAGCATGAGCATCAGGAGGTTCGCGGTGACGTGATTGCGTGCGAACCATGCGATGGCCGCGTTCACGGTGTCCTGGCTCTGGCGCGGGCGGATTCGACTTCGACGGGCATGCCGTCGACGGTGAGTGCGAGCGGTGAGGTCACGACGCGGTCGCCGAGCTCGAGCCCGGAAGCGACCAGCACGCGGTCGGGCAGGCGTTGGAGCAGAGTGATCGGTCGTACGCGCGCGCGGCTCTCGGAGTCGACCACCAGGACACGGTCGTTTCCGCGCAATGCGCTGTGCGGAAGCGAGTAGACGTCGTTGACGAGGCGTCCCTCGATCTCGGCCTCGACGAATAGCCCCACCGCGAACGGCGGACGACTGGGATCATCGCCGCGGCCATAGGGATCTTCGATTCGCGCGACAGCGTGGATCATCCGGGTGCGGGGGTCGAGCTCGCCCTCGGTGCGGACGATCCGGCCGTTCCAGCTGAATTGCTTGCCGCCGAAATCGGCCGTCAGTACGACCTTGGGCTGCGGCACTTCGCCGCCTTCACCGCGGTAGTTGATCGGAAGGTCGACGAACGCCACAGCATCGTCCGGGATCGGCAGCCGGACCTCGGCGTAGTCGACCGCATAGATGCGGGCGACGGGGTTGCCACGGTTCACGAACTGGCCGACGTCGACGTGCTTGTTTCGGATGCGGCCCGCGAACGGGGCCTTCACCTGGGTCCGCTGGAGGTCGTGGCGAGCCTGAGTGAGTGAGGCCTCGGCTTCGAGTCGGTTGGCTTCCATGACCAGCAATGCGTTCTCGGCATCGTCGAGCGAGACCGGGCTCGCGACGCCGCGCTGTGAGAGCGCGCGCTGCCGCTCGGCGGCGCGCTTCGCGAGCGCGAGCTGGCTCTCTGTGCGCGAGAGTGCCGCCTTCGCGCGCGTCATCGCGACCTCGTAGTCGCGCGCGTCGATCTCGATCAGCGGTGCATCCTTCTCGATGAAACCGCCCGAGGCGAGACTTGCGGAAACCCAGGTGATGCGCCCGGAAACCTCGGCGATCAGGTCACTCTCGGTGCGCGGCGCGACGGTGCCCTGGGTGTGGATCTTGAGGTAGACACTCTCCGGTTTCACACTCAATACGTGCACCATCGGCGTCGGATTCGACGGCGTGCGTGTGGCGACGCTCGGCCGGGCCATCACCATCCCGCCGCCGATCAGCAGGCCGCTGGTCAGCACGAGCACCGGCAGCAGCACCTTGGGGTAGCGCTTCAGGAAATTGAAGACGGCGGTGGCGCGGTGCTTCACGGGGGTGGCTTGTGTTCGGGCTTCCTGGCTCACGGGGAGTTCTCCTCGACTCGCTGGCCCGGGGCGCGGCGGGCGGAGGCGGGGGCACTGATGCCCCCTGATACGAATGCAATCACGGATTCGAGTTTCTCCTCGATCGATACGACATGCGGCGAGTGGCCGGGGATGAAGTCGAGCTCGGAGTTTCCCGAGAAGAGTGTGAAGATCGAACCCATGGCGAGGCGGAAGCGCTCGGCGATGAGCTCTTTCGGGAGGTCGGGCAGGGCTTCCTGGAGCGCTTCGATGAAGCGTCGCGTGACGTCCCCGATGTGCCTGCGGTAGATCGCTTCGAGAATCTCGGGTGGCTGGGCCTCGAGGCGTGCAAACAGGCGCGGCAGATGTGCCGCACCCTCCGGCGACTCGATGACACTGCGAATTGCGGGCATCAGGAAGGCCCGGAAGATGCAATCGACCTGGAGCGGTTCATCGCCGCGTTCGGCCACATGCGCGTCGAGCGCGGCGATGCGAGCGAGGTTCATGGGCGTCGCGCGAAATTCGATCACCGCGTCGAGGAGCGCCTCTTTCGAGCCGAAGTGATAGTGGGCCGCTGCGAGGTTCACGCCGGCGGCGTTCGTGAGCGCACGCATCGATGTGGAGGAGATCCCACGCTCGGCGAACAACTGCTCGGCCGCGATCAGGATGCGCTTGCGGGTTTCTTCTCCGGCCATGATTCCTCGATGGGTTCGAAAGGGTCGTGCGGGCCGGGGACTGCCCGGCAAATCATTCATACGACCTATTCAAACATACGTTTGAATGATTATCGGAGCAATGGGGGGCGATCTTGAGGGGAAATTCTCCCAATCATGCTTGCGTCTGGGATCGAAGGAGGCTGGCGCGCTTCGAGAGGCGCTCAGCCCCCGAGTCGTTGGAAGACCGCTTCCGGGGAGTCGTGAGCCGAGGTTTCGGCCGGGATCTGGGAAATTCGGCCGGCGATCGCTGAGCAGACGCCGTCGGCGGCATCGATGCCGCGGTTGCCGAGCTCGCCGGGCAGCACGCGCTGGAGCACGACCGAGAGCTGGTCCGCGGTCGCCGCGTTCGGGTCGAGGCCGGCCTGTTTCAGCGCGATGCGAACCGTTCCACGCGACGCGAGCCGATCGAGCTCGGTGGATGACTCGAGTTCACCACACAGCCATTCGAATGCCGTCGAGGTCGCCATCTAGCTCACCGCCTCCGAGGTCTCGCCGATCCAGCGGCGGAAACTCTCCGGCGGCAGGAACGTCAGGAAGTACAGCGCTGAAATGCCCACGCCCGCGATGCTGAATACGAACAGATCCAGCGTGAGCAGACTCGCGTCTGCGACCGGGTCGAGGAGCATCGGTGGAACCGAGGTGAGGAACATCACGATCGAGAGTCCTCCGGCCATCGTCCACAGCAGGAAGCGATTGGTGACCAGCGGTTCCGCGAGCCCCAGGCGCAGGCGCCGCTTCATCATGCCGTAGTAGATCGCTCCTTCGACGACCAGCCACGTCGAGCTGGTGATGCGCGCCGAGAGGTCGATCCAGAACCAGTTCCACGGAATCTCCGAAGTCGCGAAAGCCCCATGGGCGCCGTACCCGAAGAGTGTCGCCACGGGACAAGCGATTATGAAGGCGACGAGCCACCAGGCCCAGCGCTCGTGCGGTCGGAATACGCGGCGGATGAAGGTCGCGTGACAGATCAGCGCAGCGATGCCTGCGATCTTTCCGGCCAGCAGCAACTTGCCCGCGATCGCATGCTCGATCTCGGCCCGAAGCGATATTGCGCTGGCCTCGAGCGGTCCGCCCAGAACCCCGCCGAGCAACAGCCCGCCACCGAGCAGAAGCTCGGGGAGCTGCTTGGTACGGCGAGCCAGCATGACCAGGCGGGAGCCCACGATCAGGACGGTCAACAGATACAAGGCGCCGGCCAGGCCCTGCGCGACGATGACGAATTCCATGGTTCACCCTCCGAGATCCTCTATCGGGCAGGTGGTGGTACAACCTGAATCGCCTTGGCCCGTTCTAATGGGCTGCGATACAACCTTGCCGGGATTATCGAATCGAGTCGTAGCTGCTGTTCGGCGGCGCCACGGGGAGCATCGACGCTACCCTCGGCTAGGGCATTTTGACTCGGAGGCGACGGCGTGCCCACCCATAAGAGCTTCTGCCGTTACTGCCACGCGATGTGCGGAATCACCGTCGATGTCGAGGGCGGTCGCGTGGTGCAGGTACGCGGCGATCGCGAACACGCGATGACGCGCGGCTTCACCTGCATCAAGGGCCGAAACCTTCCGGATCAGCTCGCGAACCAGGATCGGCTTCGAGGCGCTTTCGCGCGCGGGCCCGACGGCACGCTCGCGCCGATCGACGCGACCGTTGCACAGGACGAGGTCGCCGCCGTGCTTCGCCGCTGCATCGACGAGCATGGCCCGCGCTCGGTCGCCCTCTACGCGGGGACCGCGGTCTATCAGAGTTCGTTTACGCTTCCGTTTGCGCGTGCGTGGATCGCGGGGCTCGACTCGCCGTCGTTCTACACCAGCCTCACGATCGACCAGCCCAACAAGATCATCGCACCGCAGCTGCACGGCTCGTTCATGAGCGGCTTTCAGAGCTTCGACAGCTCGGATGTCTGGATGCTGTTCGGTTGCAACACGCTGGTGTCGATGTACGGCGGCACGGCGGGCTTCCCTTCCTTCAACCCGACCAAGCGTCTACGTGAAGCAGTATCGCGCGGTCTCGAGCTGATCGTCGTCGACCCGCGTCGAAGCGAGACTGCGCGCATGGCATCGCTCCACCTCGCGGTTCGGCCCGGTGAGGATTCGGCGTTGCTCGCGGGCATGCTGCGCATCATCATCGAGGAGGACCTCTACGACGCGGACTTCACCCGCCGCTTCGTCTCCGGGCTCCCGGAGTTGCGTGCCGCACTGAGCGGCTTCAGCCGTGATCTGGTCGAGCGCCGCACTGGTCTCGCCTGGGCGCAGATCGAACAGGCTGCTCGACTGTTCGCCCTCGGGCCGCGCGGCATGGCGAGCTCGGGCACGGGGACGAGCATGGCGCCGCGACCGAATCTCAGTGAGGTCATGATCATGAGCCTCAACGCGCTCTGCGGTCGCTACAACCGGGTCGGCGAAGCCGTCGCGAACCCCGGTGTCCTGACCGGCACGCGGGATTTCTTCGAGCACGCGATCGAGCCGATGGCCGGTTTCCGGATGGAGCCGCAGAGCAGGATTCGCGGCCTCGGGCAGGTTGCCGGTGAGCTGCCGACTCCCACGCTCGCCGACGAGATCCTCACACCCGGGGAAGGGCAGGTGCGGGCACTGATCGTGATCGGGGGCAACCCCGCGCTGTCGTTCCCCGACCAGGAAAAGACCGAGCGGGCGTTGTCGAAACTGGATCTGCTGGTCGTGGTCGATCCTTTCCTGACCGCGACCGCCAGCCTGGCCGACTACGTGATTGGCCCAACCCTATGCCTCGAACGCCCCGACACCACGCTCTTCATGGACACCTGGTACCCGCAGCCGTTCGCGATGTACACGCCTGCATTGGTCGACCCGCCGGAAGGCGTGATGGCGGATTGGGAGTTTCTCTGGGGCCTGGCGCGTCGACTCGGAACCAAGGTAAATCTGGTCGGCGGCCCCGTCGACATGGACACATTGCCGAGTAGCGATGATCTGATCGAAAGCATCTCGGTCTATTCGCGGGTTCCGCTCGACGAGATCAAACGGCACCCGAGTGGCGCGGTCTTCGAGCCCGAGTCCGGGCCCGTTCGGGTGCAGCCCGGCAATCCCGATTCGCCGGCGCGCCTGCTCCTCTACCCGGACGAAATCGCACGTGAACTCGGCGAACTCGCGAGCGAGCCTGCGGTCGAGGGCGCGGGCTACGCACCCGGCGAGAAGTTCACGCACCGTTTGATCAGTCGTCGCCTGCGAGAGGTGTTCAACTCGATGGGACGAGAGTTGCCCGCGGTCCGCGCGAAGCGCACCACCAACCCGGCCTTCATGAACCCCTACGATCTCACAGCGATCGGCGCATCGAGCGGTGATCTGGTCGCGATCACTTCAGGGCACGGTGAGATCCTCGGCGTCGTGAAAGCGGCCGAGGACGTGCCGAGCGGTGTGGTGTCGATGGCGCATTCGTGGGGCGATCTGCCGAGTCGGCCCGGCGACGTTCGCGAGATCGGTAGCTCGACGAGTCGATTGGTCGACGATGCGAGCGACTTCGATCCGATCTCGGGTATGGCGCGTCAGAGCGCGATCCCGGTCAACGTCCGGCTCCACCAAGTAGGCTGAATCGGCGCGGCAGCAACCGGCGAGTCAGCGCGTGGGGCGCATCTCCATCGGGCTCCAGTAGGCCTTCATACTGGTGATCTTGCCGTCGTCGTCGAAGGTCATGACGTCGATCACGTCGATGTAGCTCTTCTGGTCGTTCATGGTCAGCTCGGCGAGCATCGGCATGGCGCAGTGGTTGTCCGCGACGCAGATCGGTCCGCTGACCTCGACCTGCAAATTCGGCGAGGTGGCGGCGTAGAAGCCACGGACCGCTTCGATGCCCTGGATCGGATCTCCACCGACCGGATCCTCGACGAAGCAATTTTCGGAGTAGAGCGCGGCGATGCCATCGGCATCGCCATCGCACATCAACTTCGCGTAACGCTCCATGACGGAGCGGATCTCTTCGGGGCTCGGCATCGTGGTCTTCCTTTCGAGTATCGGACCATGCGTGGCCCGGATGATCATTGATGGGCGTCGCCTGTCATGCGTGGCCCACTTGGTTGGGAACCCAGGTTCCGTGAAAATCGGCTGGGATGTGGTGGTCGAGTCGTGCCTGCGCGATCGGCCCATCGCCGACATGCTGGGCATCGAGCACGATCAGGCGACTGGTGTGCGACGCCTGATTGTAGGCGAGGCCGACCAGATAACCGTCGCCTTCTTCGGCTTCGGGGCTGCGCGGCGCGAACAGTGTCTCGGAGGTGAATTCGCCGTCGGGAAACCAGAAAACATCTTCTTTTCCGGTTTCGAAGTCGATGTGAGCGATTGCGAAGTTCATGTTCTCGTTCACCGAGAGGCCGTAGAGGTGTCGGTTGCGCTCGCCCGCGACCCTCCGGTCGGTCTGGCCGAACTCGAGCCCGATGTCGCACAGGCGCTGCTTGCTGATTTCGTCGCTGCCGTGCGGAATGCGCACGCGGGTGACCTCACCGCAGATGGGCGGCTTGTCGATGTCGGCGACGTTCGTCGCGAGCGCAGACGAATCCGGGTACGCCATCAGGTCCACCGATACCGCATCGGGTTCGTCGAAGCCGGCCGCGAAGTGGATCTGGAAGAATGGATCGACCTTGAAGCGCCGGACCTTCGCGGGTTCGTCGATCGGGACCACGATGACCTCGGTGCCGGCATCCGGGTTCCACTGGAACAGATCGGAGAAGCCGCCGATCGACAGTACCGCGCGCCACATCACGAGTTGCATCGGCGACACCAGGAAGACCAGGTGATCGCGGGTGGCCATGAAGTCGTGGAGCATCACCGGGTGTTCCAGCGGGACTTCGACCATGCAGCGCGCGGCGCCTTCCCACGGCAAGGCGTAGACCGCGAAGCTCGTGGTCCGGCCGAAGCGCAGGCCGTGGTTGTAGGTCGTTCGGCGCGCCGGGACTGAATGCGGGTGAGCGGAGAAAGCGCTCTGGATCACGCCTCCGAACGAGGTCTCACCGATGGTTTCGAGTTCGCGGTCGAATGCGGTCGGCTTGGCATTCTCCATCAACGCGTACAGGCCGTCGTGCCACTCGAGCACTGCGGTGTTGCCGGTGTTCTTGAAACGGCCGCGGAGATTGTTGGCCAGCTGCCGCGGCCAGGAGACGGCGGTCTGGAACAGCGCGCGCCCGGCGCGTTCTTCCTCGACGTAGCCTGCGCTTCGCAGCAGGCGGTGCGCTCCGGCGACCTTGCCGTCGCCGATTCGAAAGGCGCTGATTGCGCCGTCACCCTCGAAGACGTGGCCGTAGGGACTGCCGAAGCGCTGGCTGAGCGCGGGGCCGGCGCGGTAGAGGGTGCCGTTCAATTCGGCCGGTAACCGGCCCTCGATCTCGAGCGACTCGAAGCCGTGCTCGCGGGTCAGGTCGGACCAGTAGGATGACGTCCGGGCGCCCATCCGGGCAGGATGGACGTTGCGGTTCCTGCGCAGCGGGGACTGGAAGCTCACGAAATGGCTCTCCACGAATTTCGACGCCACGAATCAATTTATCAGAATGCGGTTTCTCACCAAAGTCGCCATGTCGGATCGGCGTCGATTCATTGGGAATCACGTTCGTCGCCGTCTCCGCGCTTGCCGCGCCCTCGCGTCGCTGCCAAGCTACGAGCATGGAAAGGGCCCGACACGCGATCGCAGCCGACATTCCGCAGCTCACCGCCACGCTTGCAGAAGCATTCGTCGACGACCCACTGACGAGCTGGATCTTTCCAGACCCGGCGATGCGTCCACATCAGCTGCAATCGTGGATGCGGCTCACGGTTGAAATGGGTCTCACGCGGGGGCATCTCTACACAGCGGGCGGAAATCGTGCCGCCGCAATCTGGTCGCCGCCCGATGTGACGCTATTCGATGAAATCTGGGGTGCGCGTCTCGCTCAGCTGCTCACGAAAGAACTCGGTGACCGCGCGGGCGAGGTGCTCCAGGGCCTCGCTCGCGCGCTCGCGTCGCAGCCCGACGACGAGCCGCACTTCTACCTGTTTACCCTCGGTACCCACCCCGAGCAGCAAGGCAGTGGATTGGGTGCGCGGGTCGTCGAGCCGGTGCTCGCGATCTGCGACGAGCAGGGGCTGCCCGCCCACCTCGAATCGTCGAATGAGCGGAATCTGTCGTTCTACCGGCGCCACGGCTTCGAAGTCCTGAGCGAGATCTCCGTGGCCGAAGATGGACCGATCCTGCGGCCAATGCGGCGCGAGCCGCATTCGAGCTGACCAGGCGCGAGCCGCATTCGAGCTGACCCGAGCGCGGCCCCGCATCCCCGCTGATGCAAGCTCGTCGGGATTCAGATCTCCTCGATCAGAATGACCTCGGGTGGACCGTCCATCAGCGCCATGAATTCCCCGGCCTTCGCTCCGAGGTTCTTGCCGTGCTCGGCGAAGGCTTCGTCGCTCTCATACTTCTCGTAGACGACGATCGAAAGCGGGTCGTCGCGGCGTTGGTGGACCACATAGGCCAGGGTTCCGGGTTCGCTTGCAAGCGTCGATTTCGCGAGGTCTCGGAGGAATGTCAATGCATTATCGAGCTGATCTTCTTTCAGTTTGAGGTTCGCAACTACGGACGGCATCATTTGTCTCCTGTTTGGTTTCGGGTGGGGTCCCATTCTGCCCGACGCCGCCCCGCGATGCCAAGAGTCGGCTGCACTTCTTGGCGCCGGGAGATTTCGGCGGCTAGCCTCCGCGCCGTGAAGAGCAATGTACGGGCAGTATTCTTCGATTTGGGCGGAACGTTGTTCAGCAACATCCAGATTCCGCGGGTGTGCACGCCGGCGCTCGTCGCAGCGGCAGAGAGACTCGGCATCGAGAGCGGGCTGGCCGGGATCGGCAAGGCGTTCGTGGAGGCCACGCAGAAGGTCAACGGGGCCTATATGAAGCGCCCCTACTACCTGCACCGCGATCTTTTCGTCGACACTGCGCGGGAGCTTCTCGTCATCCTGGGCCGCGACGAAGACCCCGACTTCAACGTATGGTTCTACACCGCTCAACGAGACTTGATGGTCGATGGGATCGAGCTGCGCGAGGACTGCCTCGCAACGCTTGCAGAGCTGCGCAAGCGCGGCTTTCTGCTTTCGGTCGTATCCAACATCGACCACGACTTTCTCGACCCGATGATCGTCAACTTCGGCATCGAGTCGTACTTCGATCACTTCGTGAGTTCCGAGACCGCTCGGTCGTGCAAGCCCGACGCGGGAATCTTCCGAACCGCACTCGAACGCGTCGACTGCAGCCCTGGAGAGGCCGTTTTCGTCGGTGATTCGCGTGTTCATGACATCCACGGTGCGAGCGGCGTGGGCATGAGGTCGGTGCTGATCAGCGAACACGGCGGTGTGAGCCACCTCGACGACGAGGACTTTCAGGTCGAACCGGAGCACGTCATCGGCAGTCTGTCCGAGCTGCTCGAAATCGCCTTGCTGCAGTCCGGAGGATCATCGTGAAGAAACTCGCCGGGAAGATCGCCGTCGTCACGGGAGCGAGCCGCGGCATCGGCAAGGGGGTCGCGCTCGAGCTGGGCGCAGCGGGGGCCACCGTCTACGTCACCGCTCGAAGCGTGGTGGAAGGGGATTCGCCGTACCCCGGTACGGTCGGCGCGACGGCAGCTGAGGTGACGGAACTCGGCGGTCGCGGAATCGCGATCCAGTGCGACCACTCCGACGACGCCTCGATCATCGCGCTGTTCGAACGGGTGAAGCGCGAGCAGGGTGGCATCGACATTCTCGTGAACAATGTCTTCACCGCGCCCGAGCAGCGGATCCTGGATGGCGGGGGTTTCTGGGAGTACCCGATCGGCATCTGGGACGAGCTGATCCATGTTGGCTGCCGTTCCCACTACGTTGCGAGCCACGAAGCCGTACCGATGATGATCGAGAAGAAGGACGGATTGATCGTCAACATCTCCTCGTTCGCAGGTGCCGCCTACGCGTTCAATCTCGCATATGGTGTCGGCAAGGCCGCAGTCGATCGTATGGCCAAGGACATGGCCTGGGAGCTGCGCGACTACGGCATCACCTGCGTTTCGATGTGGCCGGGTTGGGTGAGGACCGAGCGTCTTCTCGAACGTGAGAAGGAAGGCGCCATTCCCGTCAGCACCAAGAACGGCGAATCCCCGCGATTCACGGGTCGTGGCGTGGTCGCGATCGCGACAGATCCCAATCGCATGGAGCGCAGCGGCAAGGTGCAGATCGTGCACGAGATCGCGCGAGAGTACGGCTTCACCGACGTCGACGGCCGGCAACCCGGCTCACTCGGCGAGCAGATGGGCCTGGGCTAGCAGTCAGTCGAGGCCGCGCTTCTTAAGCTCCTGCTCGAGCCGCGCTGTGTCGCTCTCTTTCGGCTCGGCGAGCAGGCTCTCGTCGAGGTTGCCCTGGGAGTGCTGCAGCATCTTCAAACCGTCGTAGCTGATGTACTTTTCGGGGATCACTTCGAGCACGACACGCAGCGGTGAATCGAGTCGCGACTCGAATTCGCGGGCATTCTTCTCGTCGTGCGGGCTCAGGTGATCGGCGAACTCGGGGTAGAACCAATCCTTGGTCTCGCGATCTTCGTGGATCACGCAGCGGCCCTTGATCGTGACGGTCTTCCCGGGGCCGAGTGTGGTTCCGGTGCTGGTGACGACGACCGAGCAGCGGGGATCCCGACGGATCGCGGAGATGCGGTGGCGATTGGCGCCCGCGGTGAGCCACATCCGCCCGTTCTTCCAATAGCACGACATGATCACGCCCATCGGCCAGCCTTCGCGCGTCGCCCAGTTGAAGACGCATTCGATCTGGGTCGAAAGCAGCTTTTCTCGAACGTCGTCGTCGACCGGGTAGATCGAGACCTTCTCGTAGTTTTGCGGGGTTTCGGGCACGGGCGGTTCTCCTGATGCAGTGAAGGGGTCGCAAGCGCGGGGCTACCCAGGCGGGTCTACTCCAATCGGAGCCGCTCGGCAATGTACCATCTGTGTCGATTCCGGTTGGCTTGTTGTCCGGGTCGTGCGCGGCGGTTCGACCGGTCTGTGCGCGTGGTAGTATCCGCCGCGTTCGGCGAGGAGTGACGCATGAGCGCAGCGCAGCGCGCCGGGGATCGGCAGAGCATCTTCATCACCGGCGGTGCGAGTGGGATCGGCCGCGCGACCGCGGTGCTGTTCAGCGAACGCGGTTGGTTCGTTGGCGCCTACGACGTCGACGAAGCGGGCCTTCTCTCGCTCGCAGCCGAGCTCGGCCCTTCGAACTGTCTGACGCGACGGCTCGATGTCAGCGACAAGGCCGACTACGAGCGAGCGATGGCGGAATTCTCGGAGGCCACCGGCGGGCGTCTCGACCTGCTGTTCAACAATGCCGGCATCGGTGCCGGCGGCTGGTTCGAGGAAGTGCCGTACGACGTTGCCATGCGCGTACTCGAGGTGAACTTCATCGGCGTCATGAATGGCGCCTACGTGGCTGCACCGCTGCTCAAGCAGACTCCGAACTGCCTGTTCTTCAGTACCTCGTCATCCGCGGGAATCTTCGGCATGCCGCGCACCGGTATCTACTCGGCATCGAAGTTCGCGGTCAAGGGCTTGACCGAGGCGCTCAGCGTCGAGTTTGCTCGTTTCGGGGGGCGCGCGGCCGATGTACTGCCGGCGTTGATCGACACCCCGATTCTCGACAAGGTGCTCGACTATTCGGACGGCGAACGGCCGGGTGTCGCGATGCGCAAGACCGCCACGCCGGATGGCCCGATGCGACTGGTCCAGCCCGAAGAGGTCGCGCAGCTCGTGTGGGATGCCTACGGCTCCGACCGCGTCCACTGGTACATTCCCGAAGAGATGGAGCTGGTCGAAAAGGGGCGCGCGGGGGGTGTCGAGGGAATGCGCGACCAGTTCAAGAAGACGATGCTGGGCGACGGCTGAGTTTCGACCAGACGGTCGAAGGGGAGGGCACGCGATGGCGGACGGAATTGCCGAGCTGAGAACTCGCCTCGACCGACTCGAGGCGACCGAAGCCTGTCGCTGCACCTTCCATGAGTATCTTCACTACCTCGATGCTGGGCTCCATGACGAACTGCTCCAGGTGTTCGCGCCGGAAGGTCGGCTCGAGGTCATGAATTTCCCGCCCAACAGTGGGGAGGACCTCCGCTTCAACGGGCGCAGCGAAATCGCGACGCTATACGCCGGAGTCACGATGGCGACGACGCGCCACTACTCCGCGAACGTCAGCGTGAATGTGAACGCGGACGCGAGCCGCGCCGATCTGAGTGCGTATTTCCTGGCGGTGATGACCTACGGCCTGATGGGCGGGATCTACGAGCTCACCCTTGCGCCGGTCGAGAACCGATGGCGTATCGAGTCGATGCGGATCTCGAGCACCACGGGGTGGATGATCCAGCAAGAGGCACCGCCCTTTCTCGCCAACCCGCTCGCGGCCGGAACCCTACGCGGCGGGCGTCCTGCGGTCGTCGGCGCGCCTTCCTCGCGCAGCTGATCCCGTCCAAAGGCGCCGATGCTTTCTCCGTATCGCGTTCTCGATCTGACCGACGAAGACGGTCTGCTGTGCGGGCAGATCCTCGCCGACCTCGGGGCCGACGTGATCCAGGTGGAGCCGCGGGAGGGTTCGAGTGCGCGTCGAGTGGGCCCCAGGCGCGCGGGCGACGAGAACGGGGTCGAGGGGTCACTGTTCTGGGCCGCCTTCACCCGCAACAAGCGCGGGATCGCGCTCGACCTCGAATCGGACGGAGACCGCGCAACGTTGCTGCGGCTCGTAGCGGGAGCGGACTTCCTGATCGAATCCGCGCGCCCTGGTCGCATGCGTGAACTCGGCCTCGACCATGACTCGCTCGCGCGGGTCCAGCCCGGGATCGTCAGCGTGTCGATCACGCCCTTCGGCGAAACGGGACCGAAGGCCCACTGGCATGGAAGCGATCTCACCCAGGTTGCGGCCTCCGGCTTCGGCTATCTGACGGGAGATGCGGATGGTCCACCGACGCGGGTCTGCGTGCCGCAGGCGCACGCTCATGCAGGCGTGGATGCCGCGGTGGGTGCGCTGCTTGCGCATTTCGAGCGCAAGCGCAGCGGGCGAGGCCAGCACGTAGACATCTCGCAACAGCAGTCGCTGACGTTGGCGAACATGTTCCGCACAGTCGATGCAGCGATCGAGATGGCTCCGGCGCAGCGCGTCGCGGGTGGTCTCCAGGCGGGTGGCGTGTTGCTGCCGACGCGACATCGCACTCGCGATGGCTGGGTGGTGCTCGGCCCATCCGTCATTCCCTCGACCGGCCACTTCATGACTCGCCTGCTCGAGTGGGTTGCAGAAGCCGGCTTCTGCGATTCCGCACTCGCGCAGGAAGAATGGGGGAAGTTCGCGGTTCGGGTTGGCTCGGGGAAATTGCCGCCGGACGCCTACGACCCCACCGAGCGAGCGCTCGACGCCTTCTTCGCGACGAAGACCAACGCCGAGGTGATGGCGGCGGCTGTCGAGCGCAAGCTCCTGATCGCTCCGGTCTTCGGGATCGATGAGATCATCGAGAGCGAGCAGTTGGCAGCGCGCGACTACGTTGCGACGGTCGTGGGCGGGGCAGGATTGGCCACCCGCTATCCGGGGCCGTTTGCAAAGTTCTCCGCGACTCCGATCCGCTATCGGATTCCAGCGCCGCGCCTCGACGAGCACGCACAGGCGTTGCGGGCTGAGTCGCAGCGGGTTCCGGCCGCGACATCTGCGGAACCTCCCGGCCGAATTCCGCTCGATGGCGTGAAGGTGCTCGACCTGTTCTGGGTGCTCGCGGGGCCCACCGGCACGCGGATGCTCGCCGACTACGGAGCGACGGTCGTGCGCGTCGAGTCGCGCAGCCATCTCGACACCTTGCGGGTAAGTCCGCCGTGGCAATTCACGCAACCCAATCTCGAAGGCGCCGCGGGCTTTCAGTCCGCGAACGCCAACAAGCTCGGCATCACGCTCGACCTCGCGAGCGACGAGTGCCGCGAGGTGATCTTCGATCTGGTCCGTTGGGCCGATGTCGTCACTGAATCGTTCGCGCCCGGCGTGATGGATTCACTCGGGATCGGCTGGGAGGTACTCCGCGGCATCAACCCGAACGCGATCCTGGTTTCGAGCTGCCTGATGGGCCAGAGCGGACCGTGGCGCGACTTCACGGGCTTTGGTCGCCTGGCGGTTGGGATCGCGGGCTTCCAGCAGCTCGCGAGTTGGCCGGGTCGCCCGCCCGCCGGGCCGTATGGCGCCTACACGGACGCGATTTCGTCGCGCTACAACGCCCTCGCGATCCTCGCCGCACTCGAACATCGCGACCGCACCGGAGAAGCCCAGACGATCGACCTGTCGCAGACTGAAGCCGCACTGCACTTTCTCACGCCGGCCTTCCTGGACTGGACCGTCAACGGGAACGTGCAGGGCCCGGTCGGCAACGACGATCCGGACTGTTTTCCGCACGGGCTGTTTTCCACGGCCGGAGAGGACTGCTGGGTCGCGATTTCGGTTCGGCGCGAAGACGACTGGTTGGCGTTGTGTGAAGTCATTGGGCGCGCGGATCTGGTCGAACGGCGCGATGAGCGCGACGTCGTCGACGCGGCGATTGCGTCCTTTACCCGCGAGCGCACGGCCCCGGAGATCGAAGCGATGCTTCAAGCGGCGGGCATCGCCGCTCACGAGGCGCTCGACATGCCCGGCCTGTTTGCCGACCCACAGCTCCGGCATCGAGGGCATTTCATCGAGATAGCGCACGACGTCTTTCCCACCACTACGATCGAAAGTTCGCGCTTGAAATTGTCGCAGAGTCCGGAGCGGGTCCCGGAGCGTGCGTTGTCGCTCGGGCGCGACAATACGCGCGTCCTCTCCGAGTTGCTCGGCTACTCCGGTGAGCGCATCGCGAAGCTCGGCGAGCAGGGCGTTCTCCGGTAGCGGCAGTCACTTCAGGTGTCGAAACGAACCCCCTGTAGCTCTTCCGAAATCGCCCAGAGCCGTTTCGCGGCCTCGGGGTCGACCGCGTGCGGCATGAAGCCGTGGTCGCTCTCGTCGGATGTCACGGGCTCGGCGATGCCGCAATCCTCGAGATAGAGGCCGCCGCGGCCGTCGAGTTCCGGCGCGGTGGCGGCCCAGCAGGAGGTCGCCGCACCGGCTTCGACCGGCTTGAAAACCATGCCCTTGTCGCTCGGCGCCCGGTTCATCAGATCCTTGATGTCGTCGGGTGTCAGGTGGCGCGCGAGCTCGGTCATGATGACGCCGGGATGCACTGCGAAGCTCCGCACGCCATTGCCCTGCAGCCGGCGATCGAGTTCGACGGTGAACAGCACGTTGGCGGATTTCGACTGGCCGTAGGCCTGCCATTTGTCGTAGTCGCGGCGCTCGTAATGGAGGTCGTCGAAGTCGATGCCACCGAAGCGGTGGCCGCCGGAGCTGAGGTTCACGATGCGTGCGGGTGCACCGGCCACGAGCGCGGGTGCGAGCAGTGCGGTCAGCAGGAAATGGCCGAGGTGGTTGGTCGCGAACTGCAGCTCCCAACCCTCGGGTGTGCGCGCGAGCGGACAGGCCATGATGCCCGCGTTGTTGATCAGCAGGTTGAGCGAGTCGTGCGACTCGAGCCAGTTCGTCGCGAAGCGGCGAACACTGTCGGGCACGGTCAGGTCCAATTCGCCGATGTCGACATTCGGGTTGCCGGTGGATTCGCGGATCGATGCAGCCACAGCCTCCAGCTTCTCGAGGTCTCGGGCAGCCAGTGTGATGGCCGCCCCGCGCGCGGCCATCGCTCGCGCAGTTTCCGCGCCGAGTCCCCCGGAGGTGCCGGTAATCACCGCGCGCCGGCCTTCGAGGGAGATGCCGTCGAGAACTTCATCGGTGGTGGATTCGAATCCGAAAGCGTTGCGATCGATTGCCATATTGTGCTCCTGGTTGGATCCCGGCGTCGGGTGCCTCGTTCGAGGGGGGACGGCTATCGGGCGTCGAATTCGAGGTGGAGGTATCGAAGGCCGCGTGCGATGAACATCGGGTTGTGGGAAAAGTCATTCGAGCCGGGTGCGAAACGAACGTTCTCGAGCCGGTCGAGCAGTGTGTCGAGCGCGACGCAGGCTTCTAGCCGCGCGAGTCCGGCGCCGATGCAGAAGTGGTTGCCGTGCCCGAAGGCCATGTGTTCGCGCACGTTGGAGCGGTGCGGGTCGATGCGGTCCGGATCGGGAAAGGCGCGCGGGTCGCGGTTCGCGGCGCCGAACATCACCGCGATCTTGGTTCCGGCGGGAACCGGAACACCTGCGATCTCGCAATCGCGCGTGCTCAGTCGGAACATGTTCTGAACCGGAGACTCGAGCCGGAAGATTTCCTCGCAGACGGCGGGGATCAGCGAACGGTCGCGCTTCACGGCGTCGAGAATGTCGCTCTGCTCGAGCAGGAATCTCCAAGTCGCAGCGATGGCTGCGGTGCTGGTCTCGTTGCCGGCCAGCATGAACTGCTGCAGGATGCTGCACACTTCGGGGTTGTCGAGCGGCCGTTCGCCTCTGAGTTTGGCGCGCAGCAGCACGCCGAGTATGTCGTCCTGCGGGTCCGAGCGGTACTCCTCGATCCGGCTGTCGAAGTAGCTCTGACATTCGATGATTTCGTGAGCGCACTGGATGCTGCGCTCCTCCGACGCGAGCCCGCCGATGAAGTCCATGAATGCGTCGGACCACTTCTTGAAGTCACTGACTCGCGACCGCGGAACGCCGAGCTGCTCGGCGATGATGGTGAGTGGCAGAGGGGCGGAAAATTCATGTACCAGCTCGACTCGCCCTGAGGCGACGAAGGCGTCGATGAGTTCGTGTGCGACCTCTCTGACGTGTTCTCGCAGCTTCTCCACCCGGCGCGGCGTGAACGCACGCGCGACCAGCGAGCGGTAGCCGCCGTGAACCGGCGGATCGGCGGTGATCAGGGTATTCGCGGGCGGATGCCCGTTCGCGATGATCTCGATGGCCTCGATCGGAGGTGCCTTCGTCATTGCGCCGACCGCCGACGAGAAAGTCGCCGGATCCCGAAGCACGCTGGCGACGTCGTCGTAGCGACTCACGAGCAGGACTTCGAGATTCGCATCCCAGTGGACGGGCGATTCGTCTCGCAACAACTGATAGAGCGCGTAGGGGTTCTCTACGTTCTCGGGCGAGAGTGCGTTGACTTCGGCGAGCTGCACGACGGCATGATGGCAGCGCCGTCGGGTTCCGGCAAGCCGTATAGGCTGTCTCCGGCAGCCATGGTCTCGGCTGTGTCGAAACCATGGCGTGTCGATGTCGAATCGCGAGATTCAGAGTCGACTGAGACGTTCCAGCGGCGGGCTCCCGAAGTAGATGTCCTCGCCCATGATCCGTCCGTCGGCCGCGATCGGCCAGACCGTGAGGATCTGTGTCTCGGCGAGATAGTCGGCCGCGGCGTCAACGGCTTCGCCCTCGACCTGTTCGACACCGGAAGCGGCGATCGCTGCGCCGGGAACCCGTTGTCGCATCAGTCCCTCGGTGACGACGGCATCGTGATCCGCCACGATGCGTTCGATCGAGAACTCGAAGCGGTGACCGCCGCCCGCGATCATCTGGCTGTAGAATTCCTCGACCGCGGCACGGCCCTTCGGTCCGCCTTCGACCGGCACACCCCAGAAGTGGTATCGAGGTTCGTCGACGAGGGTTGCCATCAGCTGCGCGAGGTCGCCGCCGATCTCGGTCCGCATGTGGTCGCGCACCTGCTCGACGGCGGCGCGACAGCGCGGGTCGCGTTCCTCGGCCATTCGTCGTTCGAGGGGCGCCCAGCTGCGATCGGGGTCGAATCGTTCTTTCGTGCTCACTGCGTTCCTCCGGGAAATGGATCGTTGGCGAGTGTGACGTGCTTCGACCGTATCGCGGCCAGAGCTCGTAACGCCGCCGAGATAGCGGCGGGAGACTCAGCGCTCTTCCAAGTTCTTCTTCATGGCGCGGAGAACGGAGCGGTACATCCCCGCGACTCGCGATTGCGCCTCTTCTTCCGATACGCCGTCCGGCTCGAATCGGCAGCTCCACCGCAGGCGGCAGTGGCCGGTGCCGGCATCGATGACCCGCATCGACGCGCTGTAGTCGGTCACGGGCATCGGGAGACCCTGGATGACCCGGTAGTGAATCGTGTGTTCGGCATCGTCGATTGCATCGAGCTGTTCACGAACCGTCGGAATCGGCGATGCGTCGATGGTGCGGATCATCCCGGGCCCATCGCCCTCGGAGCTGAAGACCGGGTTTCCGGGGAGCCACGAAACTTCTCCGAAATCGCGGATCGCGGTCCAGAGCGCTTCCGCGGAAAGGTCGAAATCGCCTTCAGTCTGATATTCGGACATGTCGCCTCCGCCAGTCGTCCCGGCTCATTCTACTCAAGTCAGTAACTTCGATCTGTTAAAATCGCGCCGCTCACGGATCGAGTATCGGCGATGAAGGAGCCCGGAGATGATCAAGGTCATGGCGATGATGAAGCGCAAGCCCGGGATCACGCCCGAGGAGTTCGCCCGCTACTGGTTCGAGGAGCACGCGCCACTCGGCTTCGATCTGCTTCCCGACGACATCCACGTCCGTGGCTACGTGCAGAACTACAGCATTCGCAACCCGGGCGACCAGGAGCCTGAATTCGACGGACTGGTGGAGTTCGTGTTGGACGACATGGACGCATTTCAGCGCTGGCTCGCGTTCTTCATGAGCGATGCCGCGGCGCCGATGCGCGACGACGAGAAGAACTTCATGGACTCCGATACCATCAAGGTTCTCGTCATGCAGGAGCGCGTCGTGGTGGAACGCCACTCGGCCGACGCGTGAATTCGGACAAAGGCGTGCGAGAAAGACGATGAAGCTGGGACTCTACGGCATCAACTTTGGACCGTGTGTCGACCCGGAGGCTTCCGCGCGTGTCGCACGTGCAGCCGAAGCAGCCGGCTTCGATAGTGTATGGACCGCGGAACACGTGGTACTGCCCCACCCGCAGACACCGGATTCGCCGATTCCTGCGCAGACGCCGTTGCTGGATCCGGCGGTCGCGCTGGCGTACGTCGCCGCGCACACCCACTCGATCCGGCTAGCGACCGGCATCATCATCCTGCCGCAGCGCAATCCGCTGGTGCTCGCAAAGGAAATGGCGAGTCTGGACGTCGTTTCGGGCGGTCGACTGATCTTCGGCGTGGGCACGGGCTATCTCCGTGCCGAATTCGACGCACTCGGGTCGTCGTTCGACGACCGCGGTGCGCGGATGGACGAATGCATCGAGGCGATTCGAGTGATGTGGACCGCCGAAAAGCCCGAGTACCGCGGTCGCTTCTTCTCGTTCGGAGATCTCGACGCCCAGCCGCGCCCGGTCCAGAAACCGCAACCGCCGATCGTCATTGGCGGGCTGAGCGCGCCCGCGCTGCGGCGCGCGGCACGCCACGGCAATGGCTGGTATGGCTTCGCGCTCGACCACGCCGGTACCGAGGCCGCGGTCGCGGGTCTGCGCGCGGCCGAGCGGGAAGTGGAGCGGCGGTCGGTACTCGGGCGGCTCGAGATCAGCGTGACGCCCGCGGCCCCGCTCGACACCGACGCAGTGGCCCGCTTCGCCGAGCTGGGGGTGGACCGGCTGGTGGTGATCGGGATGGGGGGCAGTGCGGATGAACTGATCGCGTTCGTCGAGCGGACCGCCGAAGCCGTGCTGCGCAGCTAGGAGCCTGATCCGCCAGCCCGGGCGGCTTTCGACTGTGAAAGTTCTGTTGCGATTGGGCAGTGCCACTTGATGTAGCCGCCCGGGGTTCTCAAGCTGGACCGCGGAAGTCGCCGCATCCGGCGATATTCTTGCCAGGAGAACGACCCTGCTAAAGACGATCATCACTCGCTACGAGCGTGAACCCGACGAGCGAATCAACTGGTTCTGGAGCACGCCCTTCATTCTCATCCATCTGGCGCCCCTCGCGGCGATCTGGACCGGTGTTACGCGCTTCGATGTCGTGCTCTGCGCCTGGTTGTTCGTGCTGAAGATGTTCTTCATCACCGCCGGCTATCACCGCTACTTCTCGCACCGCGCCTTCAAGACGAGCCGCTTCATGCAGTTCGTGCTGGCTTTCGGCGGCGGGATGGCCGCGCAGAAGGGTGCACTCTGGTGGGGAGCACACCACCGGCACCACCACGTCTATTCGGATCAGCCCGAAGACATCCACTCGCCCATGAAGGGGTTCTGGTGGAGTCACATCGCATGGATCACCTGCGACCGGTACAACGACACCGACTACGAGGCCATCAAGGACCTCGCGCGCTACCCCGAGCTTCGCTTCCTGAACGAGTATCACTGGGTCCCGCCGACCACACTCGCGATCATCTGCTTTCTGGCCGGCGGCTGGAGCGGCCTGTGGATCGGATTCTTCCTGTCGACCGTCCTGACCTATCACGCGACTTTCTTGATCAACTCTGCGACCCACCTGTTTGGAAGGCGGCGCTACGCGCTGACGGACACGAGCCGCAATTCGCTGGTGATGGCCTTGCTCACCTTCGGTGAGGGTTGGCACAACAACCATCATCACTATCAGGCCTCGGCGAACATGGGCTTCTACTGGTGGGAAATCGATATCTCCTACTACATCCTCAAGCTGTTGAACTGGGTCGGCCTGGTCTGGGACCTGCGCGTTCCGCCGCAGGAGGCATTGGACTCGAACCGGGTCGCAGACGGCAACCCCGATCTCGGGATGCTCGTGTTACAGGACTGAGGCGCCTGCCGGTTCTGCGTGTCGCTATTCCAGCGAGGCGCGATGATGGGGCGAGCGCTTGAGGAGCCGGCGCATGATCAGCCCGCCGAAGGGGCGCAGCACGAGGGGGTACAGGCGGGGAACCGTCGCTCGAAGCTCCTCGAGATAATCGGCGAAGCTGTGGCGTTGGAAGCGCAGCAGGCGCTGGGCCTCCGCGGTGTCCATGAAGTCCGTGTAATACGGCTGCCGGCTGTAGGCCGACTCCGGAAACGCGGGCATCCCCAGCAGCTCGGCGAAGCGCGCCCGCATTTCGCCGAATCGCAGGCGACAGCTCTCCCCGCCCGCGATCAGCAGAGTTCGCCCCAGAGCCTCATCGCAGCTCACGGCGTTGGCCACGGCCAACCCCACGTCGCGGGTATGCACTATCTCGACCCGCTGGTCTTCGGGAATGTCGAAGGTCATCGGGTCGAAGCGTTTCGGCAGCTCGAGGGGGAGCACGCCGCCCAGTCGCAGGATGGTCCAGTCGAGGCCGGATTCGCGCACCAACTCCTCGGTCTCGATCTTGTGTGCGGTGTAGGTATCGCTCGCCTTCACCGGGTGGGCCGCGGTGACGGGCGGATCGTCTTCCGGGCCGCGCGGCCCGGCGACCGTGACCGACGAGGTGTAGATCAGCCGCGGAGGGGAGGGGAGGGCTCGCATGGCGGCGATCAGGTTCTGTGTCCCGCCCACGTTGATCTCGCGGGCCCACTCCGGCCGGCGCTCGCTCTCCGGCGGAATTACGAAGGCGATATGCGCGACGGCGTCCACACCCGCCACGGCACGCGCCAGATCAGGGGGATTGCGGATGTCGCCCCAGAGGACCTCGACGCGGTCGCCGCATCGCCGGGCCGCCCGCCGGGCCGCGCGGCTGCGCAGGTCGAAGGCCCTCACCCGATGCCCCTGCGCCAGCAGCTCGACGAGCGTGCTCCAGCCCACGTTTCCGAAGGCTCCGGTCACCAACACCCGCATCGTCTCGCACTCCTCTCGTCCCGACTTCAGCTCGCGCGGCCCTGATTTCTCGCGCGTCGGACGGAAAGGTAGCCGAACGTCAACCTGCCCGGAAACGAGAGTCACGATGTAGAGTTGCCTGTGGACCAGGGACGAGGAGAATTTCGATGTCGTTCAACGGGGAAGTCGGTCCTTCGGTGGCACGCGCCTTCCTTGCACTCGTGATCGGGTATGCCCTGAGCATCGCGACTCCTGCCGCCGCTGAGAAGCAGTTGCTCTGGGGAGACACGCACGTTCACACTTCGAACTCCTTCGATGCGTACTTGAACCTGAACATGACTGCGGACCCGGATACCGCGTATCGTTTTGCGAAGGGCCTGCCGGTCGTTCATCCGGGGAACCGCGCTCGCGTTCAGCTCGAAACACCGCTCGATTTTCTGGTGGTGGCCGACCACGCGGAATATCTCGGGGTGGTTCGCTACATCCGCGAAAGGGGAATCCCCCGAGACGAACTCGGGATCCTTGAATCGCTCGGGGCATGGGCCGGGGAGTGGTGGCTCGACCGGGTAATCGACAACGACGAAGGGAGGGCAGCGTTTTCTTCACTTCTCCCGAAGACGAACGACGTCTCGACGGAAGCGGCGGAGCCGATCCGAGTGCCGGTTCCGGCGGCGGAGGCAATGACCCGCACGATCTGGGAAGAAATGATCGAGACCGCTGATATCCACAACGAACCAGGCCGCTTTACGACGCTCATTGGATGGGAGTGGAGTTCGATCCCGGCTGGAGCGAACCTCCACCGGGTTGTCTTTACGAGTGCGGACGCCGGTGTCGCGGGAAAGTTTCTCCCCTACGCGTCGACGATCAGTAAATACCCGGAAGATCTCTGGAAGTGGCTCGACGAGACCGCCGCCGAGACAGGTGCCGACTTCACTTCGATTCCGCACAATTCGAATATCTCGAAGGGGTACATGTTTCCTTCGAATGATCGGCTTCGGGGTACACCGATCGACGAAGCTTGGGTGAAGCAGCGCGCGAAATGGGAGACGGTTGCCGAGGTGACCCAGTACAAGGGGGATTCGGAGACGCACCCAAGCGTCTCTCCCGACGACCCCTTTGCAGATTTCGAAACCTATCCTCACTATATTCAACAGCATGCGCCTGAGTACGATCCAAGGCCCGGCGATTTCATTCGCTCGGCGCTGCTGATGGGGCTCGCGATCGAGGAGCGAATTGGCTTCAACCCCTATCGCTTCGGGTTGATCGGCTCGACGGATTCGCACACCGGACTCGCAACCGCGGAGGAACCGAACTTCTGGGGAAAGTTCGCTCGGGACTCGACGCCCGAGAAGAAGACGGGCGATCGGAGCCGTGCGAAGGGCCCGAATGGCTGGTCCATGTCCGCATCGGGCCTTGCCGCCGTATGGGCCGAGGAGAATACACGCGACGCAATTCTTCGCGCATTCAAGCGCCGCGAGGTGTATGCCACGACGGGACCGCGCATCGCAGTTCGGCTCTTCGGAGGTCCGGGCATCAAGCCCGGCGACGAGGCTGCCCAGGATGTCGCCGGAGTCGGCAGGGCAGGGGGCGTGCCGATGGGCGGGGAACTCTCTTCGCTCACGAGCCCGCCGGGTTTCTTGATTCATGTGGCGAAGGATCCAGAGGGAGCGAATCTCGATCGCGTTCAGATGGTCAAAGGATGGATCGAAGCGGGTGTCACGCATGAGACAGTTCATGACGTCGCCTGGTCGGGTGTGCGAACAATGGATTCGCAAGGTCGCCCGGCAAGCATTCCCGATACCGTCGATCCCGCGACTGCGACCTACTCGAACGAGTACGGCGCGGCGACGTTCGCAACCGTGTGGACCGATCCAGATTTTGATCCCCAGATTCGCTGCTTCTATTACCTGCGTGTTCTCGAGATCCCAACGCCGCGTCACTCCCTCCGCGACGCCATAGCACTCGGCATCGATCCGAAGGAGACGGGCCACCCAGTCTCGATACAAGAGCGTGCCTACACCTCGCCGATCCAGTACCGGCCCCAGCCGAGCAGAGGAAAGGCGAAGTAGGCTCAGGCGAATGCGAAGCATCATCGATGCGGGCCGATCCTCCCGATCCTTCAGCCGGATGTCTTCGAGATCGACCGCGCAATTACCATCGCGGAAAATCGTGTGGGAACTCAGGGGCGAGAGTGTGCGCAGCGTCACATTCGTACGGCATCGGTCTTCCGATGCGCAGAACGATGCCGCGAGAGATCCTGTCGACGCCTTCTGAATTCACTCCCGTGCGCACCCTCGCCGCCATGCGCGAGATGGCTCGGCTTTCGGGACGCTTGCAGGCCATGGGGATTCCGGTCGCGGAACTCGAGTCCTCGACGGGATTGCCTGCACTGTGGCTCGATCGCGGCGTCCTGAATCGACCCGCCGCGGTATTGTCGACCGAGCTCGATCCCGACGCATTCGAGGAAGCGCTGGATGTGGTCTGTCGTCTGGCCGCGGGCCGGCCGCTCAGCCTGTTGCCGTACGGCGCACCGCTCCCGCACCCCGAGCGTCTGCATCTTCGCGACGGTGACGTCGCGCTGCCGATCTACGAGCCACTCGATCCGAGCGCATTGCGATTCCAGGTGAATCGCGCCATTGCTCCGATCGCAGCGCCCGATCGCGGCGCTCACCGCGCTCCGATCGAGCTGGAAGTACTCCTGAAGATCGGCATGCGCTCACGGATGTCGCGTGTCTACACGCTGTCGTCGCGGGGTGCGTTCCTGCTGCTGGACCGACCGTTGCGTCCGGGTCGTCGCGTTTATCTCGAAGTACCGGTAGGCGGTGCCAACCACCCGCGCGCATCCGGACGGGTGATGTTCGTGAATCGGGTGAACGCGCCCGCGTACCCCGATCTGCCTGCGGGCGTCGCGCTCCGCTTCGACCGCGTCGACGCGATTGCCGCCTGCGCGATCGACCACCTCGTCGAACGGCGCTTGAGCGCGCTCGAGATCCAGGGCTAGCTGCGCGTTGGCCGCTCTGCGGCCAACGCTTCCGCCCGGCGTCTGATGTGCCGTGCGGGTCTTCGCCTCGCTGCGCGTTGGCGCTCTGCGGCCAACGCTTCCGCCCGGCGTCTGATGTGCCGTGCGGGTCTTCGCCTCTCTGCGCGGTTGGCCGACCGCGGCCATTGCTTCTGAGACGCCGCGGGGGAATCTCCGTGTTTCCCACTCTCAGTTCATTCGACGCCGAGCGCGTCGCGTGCGGCGACGTAGCCGAAGGTGGTGGCGGGGCCGAGTGTCGCACCCGGCCCGGGGTAGGTGCGCCCCATCACCGATGCCGAACAGTTTCCGGTCGCGTAGAGGCCCGGAATGACGTTGCCGCTCTCGTTCAACACACGTGCCTTCGCGTCGACGAGCAAGCCGCCCTTGGTGCCGAGTTCACCCGGCCAGGTGCGCATCGCGTAGAAGGGCGCCTTGTCGATCGGGCCGAGGTTCGGGTTCGGCTTCTGATTCAGGTCGCCGTAGTACTGGTCGAAAATGGTATCGCCGCGGCCATACTCCGTGTCGACGCCGGTCTTCGCGTACTCGTTCATCTTCGCGACCGTCTCTTCGACGCCATCCGCGTCGATGCCGAGTTTCTCGGCGAGTTCGCGCAGGTTGTCGGCCTTCACGATCAGGTTCATCACGTCCTTCGGCGCGGCCCAGTCCGGCTGCTGCTGGCCTGGAAGCAGCGGCCCGACTGGGTACTTGTTGCGGAAGTTCGAGTCGAATATCAGGTAACTCGGAATCGTCTCGGCCTCGGGAGAGTTTTTCGCGTACATCGCGGCGACCTTGTCGCCGTACGGCGAGGCCTCGTTCACGAAGCGTTGCCCCTTCTTGTTCACGAGCACGCTGCCCGGAAGCGAGAGCTCGATCACGAAGAAGCGTGCGCGATCGTCGGCCGGGAACTTCACGGCCGGTCCCCACCAGGCCTCGTCCATCAGGCCGATGGCCGCGCCCGCGTCGATGCCCATGTTGATGATGTCACCGGTGTTGTTCGGGTTGGCAGAGGTCCACTCGGCCTTCGACGGTTGCGGCAGGTATTTATCGCGCATGGCCTGGTTGGCCTCGAAGCCGCCCGCTGCGAGGATGACGGCCTTCTCAGCGCGGATGCGGATGCGCTTGCCGTTGCGTTCGGCTTCGACACCGACCACGCGGTCGCCCTCGAAGATCAACTCCGTCGCAGGTGTCTCGAGCCAGAGCGGGATATCGCGGTCCATCAGCGAGCGCCGCAGCATGGCGACGAGCGCGTTTCCCATCGCGAGGTTGCGATCGCGCCCCGATTTGAAGCGCCACGGAATGTCGAGCAGGTAGCGGAAGAAGAGCCGCGCGATGGTCCACATCCAGCCCTTGGTGCGGGCCAGCGAGATGCGCGCCTCCGGAATCGTCATCGAAATGCGCCCGAGGATCTGCTGCTGCGGAGCGCTCTCGCGCATCTTCACGAATTCGTCGCCGAGTTCCTTGCCGTTGATGTTCACCGGGTCGAGGCAGCGGCCGCCCGGTGTACTGCCTTCGACGCGCGGGTAGTAGTCCGCGTACTCCAGCAGCGGGATGAATTCCGCGCGCGTCTTCTCGCAGAGGTATTCGAGCAGCTTCGGGGCATTATCGAGGTAGGCGTGCAGCCGATCGTCGGGAGTCGCGTCGCCGACGCAGCCCTTGAAGTACTTCCAGGCGGCTTCGGGTGTGTCCTGCATGCCGGCTTCGCGGGCGAGGTGGTTGCACGGGATCCAGAGTCCGCCGCCCGACATCGCCGAGGAGCCGCCGTACTGCTCGCCCTTTTCGATCAACAGCACATTCGCGCCGGCATCATGGGCGACGAGCCCCGCCGTCATCGCCCCCGCACCCGAACCGACGACCAGCAAATCGACGCTGTGGTCCCAGCTTTCGCCCATGTTGTTACCCGATTCCGTCACTGTGCCCGTCCTCCCACCCGGATGCTCCCATCAGTGGGAGTGTTCCGCGTCCGGAGTCCGTCCTGGCGGGATACCGGAAGCAGGTAAAGACATTAGGTCAGGTGCGGGAGGTAAATCCAAGGCAGTACGGGATTTTCTCGGTGTGTGCGGCCCGGGGGGGGTGGCTAGTACACTGGCGGCGCGCCGGCGTGGCGTGCGGCGCCCCCGTGGTGCGCGGGGTGCCGGAGGGTTTGCTGGAGACCGACGGTGTCTGCGGCAGCGGGGAGGGGCGATGGGTGCGGCGGAAGCGGAAGGTGTCGCAAGCTCGCAGCGTGCCGGCACGTCGCGCGCGCGTAGGCGCGCGATTGCGGCTGCGCTGGCGGTGACCGCTGGCATCGTGAACCTCGCGATCGCGTTCCACTTCGAAGGCCTGAAGGGTTTCAATCAGCTCGACCTGTTCTTCAATGCCGATGCGTCTGCACGCTTGCACTGCATGGTTGAGAATCGCTGCGGTGGGCGGTCCTCGTTCTCGCATCCCAACCTCGCCTCGTTCGTGAACCCGCCGATTCGGGTGGCGGCGTTCGCGATCTCGCTCGGCGGCGCGACCGGAACCCCGCCCGCGCGCGCGCGTCGCATGGTCGCGCTCTGCGTGAGCCCGCTCGCCTCAGCGGTGAAGGCGCCGATCGTCTTCTATGTGCTGCTCGGCCTCGGTCTCGCGCTTTCGCAGGCGGGGCTGCTCGCGTTGCTGAGCGCGGTCTCGTTCAGTCAGCTCGCGTTCGGCAGCATCCCCGAGTCGTTTGCGCTGTCCGGCGCGTTACTCGCGGCCGCCTATCTGCTCGCACTCCGCTGCATGCGTGTACGCGACCGGCGTCTGTGGCCATGGGTCGCGATCGGCGTTCTCGCCACGGGAGTCACCGTTTCGAATCTCGTGGCTGTTGCAATCCTGTTCGGGGTCGTGGGGCTCGCGGCAGGCGAGCGCCTGAGGATCGTATTCGGGCGCACAGGCGGGGTCGTCGTACTCGTGCTGCTGCCGACAATCGCGGTGACTGCAATTTTCGGAGCCGGCTATCAGCTGAAAGGTGTCGATATCGCGGGTGGCAGCGAGTACACGCAGCGCTGGATGAAACTCCACCGGACCGTCGACCGAGCCACTTCCATGCCCAGCGCCCTCGCTCACACATTCGCCGCGCCCGAGCCGGGCCTCGGGCGGAACCTGCCGGCCCGGCTCGGGGGGTCGAGGTACCAGTACCGCTTCCTCACTGCGCATCGCGAGCAGCGCTTCTGCTTCGATCACTGGCTGGGCGCCATCTTCATCGGGTTGTTCGCGATCGGGGCTTTCGGATACCGCCGGGCGCCGCCGCCTGCACGCTGGCTCTGCGGTGCTTCCCTCGCGATCCTGGTGTTCAACTGGGGACTCCACTCGGTCTGGGGCGTCGACTTGATCCTTTATTCGCAACACTGGCAGATGGCGCTGATGGTGCTGCTCGCGGGGCTCTACAGCGCGTTCCCATCCTCGTCGAACTTGTTGACCCTTGTGCTGTGCGCTTTGCTGGTTGCGACCGGTCTCGAGAACCTGCGATCGGGAGCTGCGATGACGACCGCGATGCAGGTCGAGCATCGCGGGTCGGGGGAGCATTCCAGCTTGAAGGATTACCGCTGATGTCGCGCCGCTGCGCGAACCGGCTGCTCAGGATCATCGCCTGCGCGGTGCTCGCTGCAATGGTCGCTTGCGGTCGACAGGAGGAGCCTCGACCGGCGCCCAAGCGGGTGCTGCTGATCACGGTCGACACGCTCCGCGCCGATCACGTCGCCGACGCGGGCCACTTGCCCGAGCCGCCGATGCCGTTCGTCGACTCGCTGATTTCGCAGGGGACCCGCTTTACGTGGGCACTGACCCCGGTCCCGCGAACCACTCCCGCGCTCGCCAGTCTGTTGACCGGCCGCTACCCCCACCGCACCGGAGTGCGGTTTCTCACCGACCGGCTCGATGACGAGGTCGAGACTCTCGGCGCTCTCGCGCAACGGGCCGGTTACCGAACCATCGCGGTCGTGTCGAATCACGTGCTAACGACTGCGCGTGGACTCGATCGTGGTTTCGATGTCTACGACAACGCGGGCGACATCCGCGGAGCTACACAGACGACCGACGCGGCGTTGGCTCACGCCCGCGAGGTGGATCCCGCGGAGAAGCTGCTCATGTGGGTCCATTACATCGACCCACACGTGCCCTACCACCCACCGCCCGAACTCGCAGAGCGCTTCGATCCTGAATACCACGGAATCTACAAGCACTACTTCGGGCCGATTCAGGGCGCGGCTGGCAATCACGCCTATCCGCGCGGGCTCGGCAAGCGTCGGGCCGTGTTTGCGAACCCCCTTCCCGATGCGGTGAACGCGCACGTCCGGCGGCTGTATGCGGCGGACGTTCGCTACACCGACGGCGAGATCGAGCGCCTCGTGGCGGGTCTCGAGGAGCGGTTCGGTGGAGACTGGTTGATCGTGTTTTCATCGGACCACGGCGAGTCGCTGGGAGAGCACGAGTTCTTCTACGACCATGGCGATTACGTCTACAACGCCGGTACGCGTGTTCCGCTCGCGTTCGTTCCGCCCGCACCGCGCCGATCGAGCGACCGGCACACGGTCGATTCGCCGGTCTCGCTCGTGGACGTCGCGCCGACCCTGGTTGAACTGCTCGAGCTGCTTCCCCCGGAAGTCGCTGCAGAGCAATTCGAGGGACGCTCGCTGGTGCCGTACCTGCGCGGTGAGTCGCTGCCGGACCGCCCGGTCTTCGCGGAATCCGGGCGCAGCTATTTCCCGAAAATGATTCGCGGGCGGGCCTCGTTCGACGTCCGTGGCCGTTTCCGGACCGTGGTTTCGGGCAGCTGGAAGTTGATCTGGGCTCCGGGGCAGACTCCGGAGCGCGAGTTCCAGCTATATGACATCGAAGTGGATCCGGACGAAACGCGTGATCTGAGTCGAGAGTTTCCGGGTCGGGTCCAGGAGTTGAAGCGGTTGCTGGATGCGTGGATGGCCGGGGATTCGGCCGTTCACTCTCCAGAGATTCCAGAACGCGACCGCGAGGGCTTGCGTGCGTTGGGATACATCGAGGAGTGAAGTGCTCGGCCGCGCCTCGAAAGTACTTTCGGGACTACTTGTAAATTGCTGATTTTGCGAAACTTTTCAGGTGAGTGATGCCGGAGGGGCTGAGGCTGCGCGGTGCAACTCCTCGGCGCGCAGCGCGAGTGCGCGCGTCATCGACTGGAACCCGATCGTGAGGCGCCGGCCGAGCAGCCAGCGGGTCGGAGGCTCGAGCCGGCCGTCGAGCCGGAAGTGCGAGCGGTAGCGGGTTGCGGTCTCGCCTGCGCTCGCGAGTTCGTGCGCTCGCCGGCTGCGGATGGCTGCTCCGTCGAGTCCGTACACCAGGCGCTGCTCGGGAACGCACTCGAAGATGATTTCTCGCTGTGGCTGCACGAGCGGCGGCACGAGCCGTACCCGCATCTGGATGGGATCACCGACGATGAGAGTCGAGCGGGCAGCCACCACGAACGGATTCCACTCCGGGTAGGCGGGCAGATCGGTGATCACGGACCAGACAAGGTCGATCGGGGCCTCGATCAGCCGCGATTCGTCGAGTTCGAACGCCATCGCTATTCGATACCCCAACAGCGGGCTGTCGGGCCAGAGGAAGATCGCTGGAAGTGGCATCTTCCGAGTCCGGTAGCCGCAGCCGGTAGACAGCGATACGGTCCCTCTCCCGATCCCGCATTGCCGGGTCGGGTGGCCGTCCGCGGGAAGCGGGTCTCCGGCTTCCAGCCGCCGGAGGCCGACGACGATTTCCGGCCTCTGGCCGCCTATTTCTGGAAGAAAGCGGAAGGAAGGAACGAACGATGATCAACCGTAAGGATGCCCTCGATTATCACCGGGACGGTCGCGCCGGCAAGATCGAGATCCGCTGCACCAAGCCCACTCTGACGCAGCGAGACCTCTCCCTGGCGTACACACCCGGAGTCGCGGAGCCCTGCCTCGACATTGCAAAGAACCCGGAGATGGTCGACGAGTACACCGCGCGTGCGAACCTGGTCGCGGTCGTGAGCAACGGCTCGGCCGTGCTCGGGCTGGGCAACATCGGCCCGCGCGCGAGCAAGCCCGTGATGGAGGGCAAGGCGGTCCTCTTCAAGCGTTTTGCGGATGTCGATGTGTTCGACATCGAGATCGATGCCCCGACGGCCGAGGAGTTCATCGACACCGTGCGTCGGCTCGAGCCGACCTTCGGCGGGATCAACATCGAAGACGTGCGGGCACCCGAGTGCTTCGAGATCGAGGAGACACTCGAGCGCGAGATGGACATTCCGGTCTTTCACGACGACCAGCACGGTACCGCGATCATTTCCGGGGCTGCACTGCTGAATGCCTGCGAGCTCGTCGACAAGGATCCGGCGAATTGTCGGGTGGTGATCAACGGCGCTGGGGCGGCGGCGATCTCGGGCGCAAAGCTCTATGAGGCACTCGGCTTCACGCACGAAAATATCTGGATGTGCGATTCCCAGGGCGTGATCTACCAGGGGCGCGATCGTCTGAATCCCTACAAGGAGCGCTACGCCCATCCCGATATCGGCCGGCACACCCTCGCCGAAATCACCGAGGACTGCGACATCCTGATCGGCCTGTCGGCTGCAGGTGCATTCACGCAGGACATGATTCGCGGCATGGCGCGCGACCCGATCGTGTTCGCGATGGCGAACCCGTGGCCCGAGATCATGCCCGCGGAGGCGAATGCGGTCCGAGACGACCTGATCATGGGCACCGGGCGGTCGGACTTCCCGAACCAGATCAACAACGTGCTCGGCTTCCCCTTCATCTTCCGCGGTGCGCTCGACACCCGGGCGAAGGCGATCACGATCGAGATGAAGGTCGCCGCGACCCACGCGCTGGCCGACCTCGCGAAGGAGACCGTGCCGGAGGCTGTGAGTCGCGCCTACGCGGGTGAGCGATTCCGGTTCGGCAGGGACTACCTGATTCCGAAGCCGTTCGATTCGCGGGTGCTGACCTGGGAGGCGCACGCGGTGGCCCGAGCGGCGATCGAGAGTGGCGTAGCGCGGCGCGAGATCGACCTCGACGAGTATCGCGACGAGCTCGCGCATCGCGTCGATCCGAAGCGCGCGTTCGTTCTGCTTGCGACAGCGAAGACGCGGATTCACCGGCCGACGGTGGTCTTCCCCGAGTCGATGAACGACGAGATCCTGCGCGCGGTGCAGCTGATCGACGAAGAGCGGATTGCGAACGTAAAGCTGCTCGGAAATCCCGAGACGGTTGCATGCCGCGCAGACGAGATCGGCGCGAAGCTCGGCGCCGCCGAGGTGATCGAACCCAAGGGCTTGCCCAACCTCGACGCGCTGGTGAAGCTCTATCAGAAGAGTCTGCTCGGCCGCGGCAAGGACGACGACGCCGCGCGCCAGGAGATCCTCGATGACCCCATGGTGTGCGCCACCCTGATGCTCCAGGACGGTGGCGTCGACGCATTGATCGCGGGTACCGATACGCCGTACCCGCAGGCCGCGAGAAAGCTGCTCAAGGTGCTCGAGACGAAGCACGACGCCCACCGGGCATCCGGCATGCACCTCGTGCGTCTGCGCGATCGCACGCTGCTGCTCGCCGACACCACGCTCAATATCTCACCCGACGCCGAGACCCTCGCCGGAATCGCGATCGACGCGGCGGCGGCCGCACGCCGTTTCGAAGTCGACCCGGTCGTGGGCATGCTGTCGTTCTCCAACTTCGGCGACTCGGCACACCCCGAAGCGCGCAAGGTGGCCGACGCGGTGCGCATCGTGCGAACCCGCGAGCCCGATCTCCCGATCATCGGCGAGATCCAGGCTGACTGGGCCGTGAACCCGGAGGAATTTGGCGACCTGATCCCGGCCGAAAAAAGTCTCGCGCGGTCCGCGAACGTGCTGATCTTCCCGAACCTGTCGTCTGCCAACATCACGTTTCGCATGCTGCGTGCGTTCGGCGAGGGCGACGTGATCGGGCCGGTGCTGCTCGGCCTGCCGCATGCGGTCGGCCTGCTGCCGCGCGGC
>JAFDEI010000256.1 GCA_019310425.1 Deltaproteobacteria bacterium
CCGTGAATCGGAAGCGAGAACTCTGGTGAGCGAAACGACGCGCCCGAAGCGAACGACGAAACGCGCACCGCGGCGAAAGAAGACGCCTGCGACGAATGCGGCGGCAGAGACGGCCGCAGTCGAGGCGCCGCAACGAATCAAGGCCGTGAGCAACGACCCGGTCGCGCAGGCCGCCGCACGCCTCGGCATCGAGCAGCTGCACCCCGAACAGGAAGAGGCGATCGCGAACGTACTCGACGGCCGTGATGTGCTGATGATCCTGCCCACGGGCTTCGGCAAGTCGGCCTGCTACCAGATCCCGTCGATGGTGATGAAGAAGCCGGTGGTGATGATCTCGCCCCTGCTCGCGCTGTTGAAGGACCAGCACGACATCCTCATCCGCCGCGGGATCGACTGCGTACGCATCGACGGTTCAGTCCGCGCGCGCGCTCGGCGCGAAGCGCTCGAGCGGATCACCGAAGGCGGGCCGCTGCTCATCATGACCACGCCCGAAACACTCGCGGTCGATGACGTCAGCCAGGCGCTCGAGAAGACCGGCGTCGGGCTGGCCGCAGTCGACGAGGCCCACTGCATCTCGGAATGGGGGCATGACTTCCGACCTGCCTACCGGCGGCTCGGCAAGCGACTGCGCTCGCTGGGCGGCCCGCCGATCCTCGCGCTCACGGCGACCGCGACTCCGCGCGTGCGCGAGACCATCGTGCAATCGCTCGGCCTGCGCGAGCCGCATCTGATCTCGAGTTCGCCGCACCGTTCCAACCTCGCATTCGAAGTCATCCACTGCGAGGGCGACATGCGGTTGCGTGCGCTGATCCGACTGCTCAAGCGGCTGCGTCGCCCGGGCATCGTCTACTGCTCGACTCGCCGCGAAGTCGATACCGTCTACGCGGTCCTGCGCCGCTTCAACATTCCAAGCCATCGCTACCACGGCGCGATGACCGCCAGCGAGCGCAATACCGAGCAGAAGAAATTCATGAACTCGCGGAACCGCTCGGTGATGGCCGCGACCAGTGCCTTCGGCCTCGGAATCGACAAGAAGGACATTCGCTACATCCTGCACTACCAGGCCCCGGCGTCACTCGAACAATACGTGCAGGAGGCCGGGCGCGGAGGGCGCGACGGCAAGAAGGCGAACTGCATCCTGCTGAACGACTCGGCCGACCGAAAGATTCACGAAGCCCTGCTCGCGCGTAGCCGAGTGCGCCCGGAACAGCTCTACCAGCTCGGCATGGCGATCGCCGCCTGGAGTGACGAAGACCGCAACCCGTCGATGGAAGCGCTGGCGCTATCCGCAGACCTCGGTCCACGCACCAGCTCAGCGCTGCTAACCAAGGTCGAAGAAGCCGGCCTGGTCGAGATCGAGGACAAAGAGGTCCACGTGATCTCCGATCGCGCGACGATCGAGGCCGACGTCAACAGTCTCGCTGGTCAGTTCGAGACGCTGAAGACGCAGGATGGTCGACGTCTCGATGCAATCGCCGAGTACGCGCACGAGAACATCTGTCGCGCAGTCTACTTGCGCGGCTATTTCGGCGAGGAAGAGGACGAGGACGAACCCTGCGGCCTGTGCGACGTCTGCCGAGGGCGCCCCGATCGACCGGACGAATTCTTTGCACCGCTGGCGCCTCCGCCGAGTCGCAAGAAGAAGGGGAGGAAGAAGAAGCGCAGCGGCCGCCGCACACGCCGGGCGAAGCCCGCTGACTCCGAAAAATCGGACTCACCCGACAAGCCGCGGCGGCGACGGCGTGGGCGCGGCCGGCGAAAAAAGACGGCCGCCGCGAGCCCGAGCAACGGTGCTGCGAGCGCAGCGGACTCGGATGCGCCCGCGAAACCGCGACGGCGACGAAGGCGGCGGCGGCGCGGCGGCAACCGCGGCGAGCCGAATAACACGAGCCCCGAGACGCCGGCACCTCGAGATGATGCGTGACCCACCCGGGTCGGCCGGGCGACTTCCGCTCCGGAGCGGCGTGCGCTTGCGTGGCCCTGGTCGCTTGTCTGATCACAATCTACGCCACACCGAACGACGCGGTCTGGACCGTCGACTGCGGCGCGAAAGCGCTGCTGGCGGAGCAGTTGGTCGAAACGGGCTATTCCCGGCTTTCGTTCGACTATCCCGCGGCGACCTACGACCCGCTCGGTCGCGCGTTTCCGATCCCCAGCCCGTTCGCGATCCGGCTGGGTGACGCATTCGTCTCGCAGTACCCACCCGCCTACCCCGCAACCGCCGCGCCCTTCTACTCCCTGCTCGGACCCGCTGGCTTGCGCTTGCCCGCCGCGCTCGGCGTAGCTGCCTGCGCGTTCTTCTTCGCCTTCTGGGCAACACCGGTATTCGGGGAGCGACGGGCCTTCGCGGGCGGCCTCGCACTCGCGCTCGCGACGCCGCTGTTCTTCTACGGCGTCACGATATGGGAGCATTCGATTACCGTTGCACTACCGCTCGCGTCGGTGGCGGCACTCTCGCGGCCAAATGGCGCCAGAGCGCTGCTCGCCGGGCTGCTCGCGGGCGTCGCATGCTGGTATCGCGAAGAGCTGGTCTTCATGCTGCCCGCGCTCGCCGCCGCGTGCCTGCTATGCGACCGAACCTGGCGCGAGGTTGCATGGCTCAGCCTCGGAGCCGCAGTTCCGGGCGCGGGTCTCGCGCTCTTCAACACCGTCGTCTACGGGCACCCGCTCGGCCTCCACGTCAGCTACAACGTGCACGCGAGTCCGCCGCTCAGGGAGATCCTGCGTGACCTCGGCGCACTCGCCAGCGGCCTCGGAGTGAACCCGACCGAAGGGGCACTGCTGGCGACGAGCGCGGTCGCGGCCCTCGGCCTCGCCGTGCTCGTGCTGCGTGACGACCGTCGACTCCCGCTCGCGATCCTTGCAGCAACAGCCCTCGGCCTCGCCGCCTGGTTGCGCGGCGCAAGCGCGATTTCGAGCGCGACGATTCCGTTCGTCGAAATGATGCGCTTCAACGGATTCGCGGTGCAGTTCCCGCTCGTCTGCCTCGCAGGCGTCGGTTTCGCACGCCTGCAACGCACCCCGAAATACGCACCGCTGCGTATCGGCGTGCTGGCCGGCATGGCATTTCTCGCCTTCGCGCTGCCGTTCCGCGTCGCCTTCAGCGACTTTTCGTCCGGCGGTCACTGGGGCCCGCGAATGCTGTTGCCGGCCGCCCCCGCATTGGTCGCGCTCGCTCTCGTCGCAGTCGACGTCTCGCCCGGCAACCCCGCGCGGAGTCGAGCCGTTTCGCGCGGCGTCTGGTTCGCGCTGGTCGCCGCCGGCCTGATCTCGAGCGCCCTCTCGATCCGTCTACTCGACGATCAGAAACGCGAATCCCGCGCGCTGCAGCAGCGCATCGAAGCAGTCGACGCGGAGGTCGTCGTCACGAACTTCCCCGCGCTCGGCCAGCAGCTGCCGGGTCTGTGGCACGAACGGCCGCTGCTGCTCGTGAGCGACGCAGCCGGCTTCGCCGATGTGGCGCGAGCTCTCGAACGCGAGCACATCGACGAATTCCTGTTCGTCCAGGGCGCGCACCGCCGGCTCGGGCAGCGGCCCGGCGCCCGCTGCGTTCCCGCCGGGCGCCACCGCGGCCGCCAGGTAGCCCGACTCTTCGACGTCGACCTGCTGCGCTGCCAGCCACACGGCCCGGACTAGAAATCAGCAACAAAGCCCACGGTCGCCGACAGCCACTCGAGATAGGCGCGATCTTCCTCAGCCAGCCGCGTGCCGCCGAAACGTTCGTGCGCCAACGCAGCCGCGGCCTCGAGTTCTTCGGCCCTGCAGAGCGCATACAGCCGCAGGTAGCTGACGAGCTTCGGATCGACGCCGGAGCCGTGCACATCGCCGAGGTGATCGGCCGCCTTCGCGAAGTCCCGGTCCGCGAGCGCGACCGCTGCGAGCCGGTAGCGATGAGCGCGTCTGGGAGCGCCGCTCGCGAGGCCCCGCGCCATCGCGTCGAGCTGGCTGTCGTCGATCTCGAGCCACCAGATCGGCAGGGTGTGGAGGTCCCCGCTGGCAAGCGCGGCGTGGAGATTTCGGACGCGCTCGAGGCGATGGATCTTCCGCCCCCCGCGAACTCGGCGCGCTCTGTCGATCAGCTTCTGGAAGTTGAACGCCCCGAGCGTGGCTTCGCGCAACGCCTCGGGCCAGGCCGCGCGAATGAACCTGCTGGCCGCGAAGCGATCCCGCGAAGCGTCCACGTCCATCCAAGCCAGGTGCACCCGAGCCAATCGCCCGGAGTCGATGTCGTCGGACAAGCGCTTCGGGAAGTCGTCGACGAGAGGCAGCACCTTGTCCGTGAGCGCCCGCAACACCGGGGCATCTGCGATGAAGGTCGCCCCGAGCTGCTCGGGCCGCTCGAAACCCAGCGCGCGCAACTCCGGAGCCACCACGGGATCGCGCCATTGCCGAGTAAAGGCTTCGAGCGAGACGGGCCAGCGCGCGTTGCGAGTGCCAACGAGCATCCAATTCAGCCCCGCCCCCGACCACAGCGTGCAGTCCTCGAAGACATCGCAGTAGGCGCGGATGATCGCGAGCGAATCACCCGGAACCAGTGAATGAACCGGCAGCCAATACGTGTTGATTCCGCCCTCGGCCAGGCGCCCATATACCAGCTCGAAGTACTCTCTGGTGTAGAGATT
>JAFDEI010000257.1 GCA_019310425.1 Deltaproteobacteria bacterium
CGGGTGGTCAAATTCAACACTGGAATCATGGGCCGAAACTGGATTCACATTCAGGACGGATCCGGGTCTGAAGGGTCCAATGATCTGACGGTTACGACCGAGGACACGGTACAGGTAGGTGATCTGGTCGTCATTCGGGGCACATTGAAGATGAACCAGGACTTCGGTAGCGGTTACTCCTATGAAATCCTGGTCGAGAATGCCAAGGCCAGCGTCGAGTAGACGACTGAATCGAAACGGTTTCCAATTCCAATGCGGGAGCATTCCCCGCGCTTCAGCACGATGTAACAGGGCGCGTGACTCCAGGCTGGGAACTTCGCAGCTCTCTACGTATCCTCGCTACTCGTAGGTCTCCGCTCCGCCGGTGTGGCAGTCGACGCACTCCGTGTAATCTTCGATATCCTCACCGTCTTCCGGGTGCTCGAACGGTAGCCCCGTGTCGAAGTTGACATTGACCGTCTCGATGTCTTCCCCTTGCGCGAGAATCAGGTGGCAGCGACTGCAGTCGGTGAAGACGATCTCTCCGGTCGCCGACTCCATCTGATCGTTGTGGCACCGGAAACAACCCGGTGAGTCGCGATGGCCGATGTTGTTGGGGTAGGCCGACCACTTGGCCTTCATCTCCGGGAAGACCGTCGTCTGGTAGATATCCTGGATCTTCGTGATGCTCCGTTCCAGGTCGCTGTTCACGGCCTCGAAGACCTCGGGATACTCCTCGCGGTAGAAGTTCCGAAGCTCGCTGGCGATGCGGGTTCTGGCCTCTTCGACGTTGGCGTAGTCGCCGTCGATCGCGTTGACCGCCTGCAATTTGATACTCGGGAGTGCCAGCGAGACCGTACCTTCTTCGAGGGCCGTGTTTACGCTGTGCATGGCCGTCGGGAACTGGTGCGCGGGGCGGTTGTGACAGTCCATGCAGTCCATCGTCCGGACCTCGGCGTTCGCACGCTCCTCGGCGCTCAGCTCGGCGTCCTGGTTGTTGAACTCGGTGACGCTCCCATCGGCGCGGCTGACGCGAATCCAGGCGATCTCCTGCCTCGTGTCGTCCGTAGCGATGTACTCGATCTTGTTTGCGATCAGCATGTGGTAATGGATACCCGATCCCTTCAGCAGGCCGCTCTTCTCGCCACCGATCTTCACCAGCATGCGGAGCTTGTGCAGGGAATTCTCTTCATCCGAGAGGTAGTAGGAGCGCACGATCTCCTTGTAGCCGGTGAACTTCCGGCGCCAGTGGCACTGTTCGCAGGTTTCGCGCGCGGGACGCAGATCGTGAATCGGCGTCGGGATCGGGCGGGCGTAGCTGCCGACCGCCACGGCCCAGATCTGGCGCAGGCCCGAGATCTTCGACTTGACGAACCAGCCGGCACCCGTTCCGATGTGGCATTCCGCGCACGAAACCTTGGCGTGGGGCGAGTCGTTGTACCGCACCCACTCGGGCTCCATGACCGTGTGGCAAAGCTGTCCGCAGAACTCGGCGGATTCAGTGGCGTGAAACGTCTGGTACGAACCGACGGTGACGAGAACGACCACGATCACGCCACTCGCAAGCAGGGTCGCCGCGCCCATCCGGTGCTCGGGATTGGTCAGATCGATGTGGAACTCGGACAGGGCTCGGGAGCGCTTTCCGCCATACTTCCTGCGGCGGCGTTCCCACAACATGCCGACGGGAACGAGAAGGAACCCGGCGACAACCAGCGTGGTGGCGATGACGTAAAGGATTCCGGAGTAGGGACTGGTGCCTCCAATCATCTCCTGGATGGTGATGAGCAGTCCACCCAGGGCCGAAGAAGCCATCAGAACCAGCCCGAATGCCGTGATCCAGTTCCTGAAGTAGCCGTTCGTTTCCACTGCTTCTCGTTCGTTCGTCACAGGTATGGCCTCTGGGGTTGAACCTGCCGTTGTTCACATACTAGAGGGGGTGGGGGGGAGGTGCTCCAACCATCGCCCCGGGCCGAAACGGCTCGCCAGGTCGGAGGCTGGGGAACGAACGGCCCCCGCACCGCTGGGAATGCGGGCGGGGGCCGCCGGGTCGCTTCTATTCTTCTTCCTCGTCGTCGTCGCCGCTCTCGCCCTTCTCGGCTTTGAGCTTCTTCTCCATCGCGATGTAATTCCCCTTCACATCTTCGGGGATCGGATGAGCGATCTCTTTCTTCCGCTCCTCGTAGTCGAAGCCCTTGGCCACATCCCAGGTCGGGCTCTCGTCGTTGTGGCATTTCTGGCAGATCTTCTCGTCCTTGCCAGGCTCCCACATGCCCGCTGCGATCGACTTGTCGCGGTCCGACATGGTCTTCTTCTTCTTGTAGTCGCTGCCCGGTCCGTGGCAGGACTCGCACTGGATGCCATCCTTGGCCTTGAGGGGCTTCTTCTTGAAGGCGGTGGCGGGCAGGCCGTGCCCGGTCATGTGGCATTTCAGGCATTCATCGCTCTCGTAGGCGGGGGCGCTGAGTCCCTTCTCCTTGGCGATCTTGGCCGCGTCGTCGCTCTTCAACACCTCGAAGGCCTCTGCGTGCTTGCCCTTCTCCCACTCGCCGTACTGATTACCCATCAGCTCTTTCTTGTGGCAGGTCTTGCATTTCGCTGCACCGATGTACTGGTGTTCGGCCGCCGAACTGTCGACGCTCCCCATCAGCAGTACCAAGGCAAAGCCAGCCACCATCGAAACGATTCCACAGCGCATTCTTCTTCTCCCCCTGTCGGCCAGTCAAGGGCCGATCATTTCGAATTCCGGCCTCGCGAGGCGGCCGCCCACATGCTGCTTGGGCGCGGCGAGGCCCACATACACTAGCCGCAGCGCGGCTTCGCGGCACCTCAATTTCACACGAGGCCCCTGGTTTCAGATCGCCTCCTGCGGTTTGACGTTGTCGGCGGGCGCGAAATTCGATGCCCACCGAAGAAGCCTCTCGTTAGTCGTCGGCACGAACGAGGACCTCGTCGGACCTGATGGTGGAGCCCTACGAAATGCCGTGCCCCAGCTTGCCCCGATTCGCGAAGCGCACCTGCCCCTTTTTGCGCAGTGTGTCGAGGATTGTGCGTTTGGGCGGCTCGCTATGGACGGCGTTGTCCCGCGCCACATCATCGAAGCGCTTCTCTTCGTTATGCATGACTCTATTCAGCGTCACCCGGATTACCCCGCCACCGCATGACGTCGGTCATGGCGGGGTATGGGAGGATGCGCAAGCATTGGCGGGCGATTTACCCGTATCCACACGCCAACGGCTCCTGCGACGGGCGCGGATGCTGGAACTTGCAGATCGGCTCGGATGACGGAAGAGGGACGAGGGGAAAAGATCGATGGGTGAGCGGGCGACGAGCGGGCGATGGATCGTGAGCCTCGCGGGCAAGATCGGCGTGCGGTCGGCCGCGGCTGCTCTGGGGATGGCGGCCGTACTCCTGCCGCTGCTGCATGGGCCGGTGCTGGCTGACGGTGAGCCGGAGGGATCCTGCGTCGCCTGCCACAAGAACCCGGACTTCATGGTTCAGAACAAGCACCTGCACGAGTACTTCCAGAACTGGCGTTCCTCGGTGCACAGCCAGGAGGACGTCAGCTGCGAGGACTGCCACGCCGGCAACCCCGAACAGGCCGAAAAGGCTGCAGCGCACGGATCAGCGATTTCGGCCGAAAACGAGGCCAGCCCCGTCAATTTCCGCAACATCGCGCAGACATGTGGCGAGTGCCACGAAGACATCCTCGAGGGATTCAGCAATAGTGTGCACTTCGAGCACATCGTCTCCAAGAAGCAGGAGAAGCAGGGGCCGACCTGTGTGACGTGCCACCAGTCGATGAACGTCGAGGTCCTCAACGTGAGCTCGGTGCGCGAATCGTGCGCCCGCTGCCACAACGAGGAGAAGGACAACTACCCGGAAAATCCAGAGAAGGCGGAACTCATCCTGAACCGCTTCCTCTCGATCCACCGCCTCTACCGCTACATCTTGAACAACGCGGAGTCCGAGGAGGCGCAGGCGTTCTTCGCCGTCGTGGACCCGCGGCTCTACGCCCTCTCCATCACCTGGCACACCTTCGATCTCGACGAGATCGAGAAGGGAACCGACGAGGCGTTGGCGTTGCTCCGTGAGAAGAGGGGCGAGTTGCGCGAGCGGAAGAAGAACATGACGAGCAACCAGGCCGAGCGGCGCTGACGCTGCCCGGGCCATCCTGCCGCGGCTGGCCATGGTTGGCTGGGCTATTGGGCCTTTCTCATCAGCCGCGGCGTCACGACGAGTGCGCTCCCGTAGAATGCGAGTGTGATGAAGAGTGCAACGGGGTGGGCGTAGCCGAAGTCCTCCCAGAGCAGCTTGATTCCTCCGCCGACGAGCAGCGGGTAGACGAGCCAGCCGAGCTCCTGCAGCGACCAGCGGCGGGCCGCCCAGGCCAGCGCCACGGCCAGCACGGCGATGATCGCAGTCCGGCCGGCCGCGACGAAAGCCGGACCCGCCGCGGCATTGGTCGCCAGCAGGGGACCAACGAGCCATCCGGCAGCCAGGCCAGCGACGCTGAGAGCGATGAGGGCAGCGCTCACCGCCTGCGGCAGCATGTCGGCCAGCTGCGAGGACCGCGCGGTGGGCATGGCGACAAGCATCGCGTAGCAGACCGCCGCCGCGACGGCGACGAGCAGACA
>JAFDEI010000258.1 GCA_019310425.1 Deltaproteobacteria bacterium
GGTGGCTGGCTCGCAGACTGCTACCACGCTCGGATTCCGACCCGCGCGATCCCGAACGCGCGGGCGCATCGGCTCATTTACGCGGTCTAGCGGGAATCGTGAGGTCCGACGGTGGGATTGCGGCGGGTAGACCCAATCTTCGAGCCACAACGGACTAGATCAGGACGGTTCGGGTGACCATGTAGCCGAGATAGACGGTCAGCAGCAGCACAGCCTCCGCCCGGATGATCTTCTGTCCCCCGCTCGCAGAGGTCAGCCAGAGCAGGGTCGAGAGTCCAATCACGACGACCATGTCCAGTAGGCCGCCGGCCGGAACCGGAACCGGGCGCAGCACCGAGGTGGTGCCGAGGACGATCACCAGGTTGAAGATGTTCGAACCGACAACGTTGCCTATCGCGATGTCGGGTTGTCCGCGCATGGTTGCGACGACCGACGTGACGAGTTCCGGAAGACTGGTTCCAATCGCAACGAGTGTGAGCCCGATGATGGTTTCCGAGACCCCCATTGCCCGCGCGACACCCTCGGCTCCGTGAACCGTCACGGCACCCCCTACTGCCAGTGCGGTGAGCCCCGCTGCCGTCAAAGCGATCGCACTCCGAAGTCCGATCTCTTGGGCGTCGTCGGGAACACCCGGCAGGTCGACCGCCTCGCCGGCGCGTTGCCGGACCAGGTCGCGCAGCGTGTAGTAGCCGAACACGGTGAAGAGCAGCAGTAGCACGATGCCGTCGCCGCGGCTGAATCGACTGACGCCGTCACCCCATAGGCTGTCGGCTCCGAGGGTCGCGGCCACCACTGTGACGAGCAGCATCATCGGGACTTCGCGCGATACCACGATGCTCTGGATCTTCATCGGGCCGAAGAATGCGGTCACCGCGACGATCAGGCCGATATTCGCCATGTTCGAGCCGAAGATATTGCCGAAGGACATCGAGGAGTTGCCGCGGAAAGCCGCAACCACGTTCACCGAGAGTTCGGGTGCGCTGGTACCGAAGGCCACCACGGTGAGTCCGATCACGAGCGGCGAGACTCCGATCCGGCTAGCGAGCGCGGCCGAGCCACGCACCATGACGTCGCCACCGCCAACGAGAAGGAACAGCCCGAATGCGGTGATGAGGAGGTCCAAGGTCAATCGAAGAGGCTCCGTGGGCGTCACGAGACCCTAACACTTCGGCTCGCGGCTCGCGGCCTCAGTGGGCTCGGAGAGAGGGCCTTTCCATCCGTTCGGAGTGCAACGCGGACGCACCAGTCACTTCTGCGGGGTTCAGCGAGTTACGCTTCCGGAAGCTCGGCGAGACTGCTCTCGGCGGCTTCCCACTCCTGCATCTTCGACTGCACGCTCTCACCGAGAAGCCGGTGCTCGGCCTCGAGTGCCGTGATCTCCGCGCGCGGTGTCCGATTGAAGAATTCGGGGTGGCAGAACTCCGCATTGAGGGCTTCGAGGCGGGTCTCGGCAGTCTGTAGCTCAGCCGTTATTCGCTCGAGTTCAGCTTCGAGGCGCTTGCGTTCGCGCTTCGGATTGATCGGCGGCTTGCGGGGTTGCCTTCTCGTGGCCCTTTCCTCACGTTTCGTGTCGCGGGCTTTTCGGAGCACCGCCCGCGCATCGAGGTGGTCGTCCCCACAACGTTCGAGGTATTCTTCGTAGGTGCCCCGGAAGTCCCTGATTCCACTCGGAGTTATTTCGATCACTCGGGTTGCCAGTTCGCCGACGAACCAGCGGTCGTGTGAGACGAAGATCAGGCTGCCCGCGTAGGCTTCGAGGCCCTTCACGAGTGCTTCGATGGCTTCGAGATCCAGGTGGTTGGTTGGTTCGTCGAGGACCAGGACATTGGGTTGTTCAACGACCTGGCGGGCGAAGATCAGCCGGGCGGCTTCGCCTCCGCTCAGTGCGGCGATCTTCTTCTCGACCTCGTCGCCGCTGAACAGCACGGCGCCGAGGTGGCCGCGGACGAAGCCGATCGATTCAGACGGGCAGACGTTCGACAGCCAGGATTCGAGAGTCTGCCGCTCGTTTTCGAGCTGTTCCTTGTGGTCCTGTGCGATGTATCCGGGGTGAGTTTCGTAGCCCCACTCGATGCTTCCCGCGTCTGCGGCTACCTCGCCCATCGCGACTTTGAGAAGTGTCGACTTTCCGATTCCGTTGGGTCCGATGATTGCGACGCGCTCACCGCGCATGACGGTCAGCGAGACGTTCTCCAGCACGCGGTTGTCGCCGTAGGACTTGTCGACATTCTCGATCGCGAGTACCTGGCGTCCGCTCGGGCGGCGGTGCTTGAAGCGGAAGTGCGGGTAGCGGCGTGATGATTGGGGGAGTTCTTCGACATCGATGCGGTCGATTGCCTTGAGCTTGCTCTGCGCCTGACGTGCCTTGGTGGCCTTTGCGCGGAAGCGTTCGACGAAGGCTCTCTGCTCCGCGATCTTGGATTCGCGCTTGGCGATCTCCCGCTCTCGGCGCTCCCGGTCTTCGCGTTTCGCGTGGGTGAAGGCCTCGTAGTTTCCCGGGTAGGCCTTCGCGGTCTGATAGTCGACATCGACGATCGTCGTCGCGACGTTGTCGAGAAAACGGTGGTCGTGAGAGACCAGCAGCGCAGTGCCCTTGAAATCCTCGAGGAAGCGCTCGAGCCAACGAATCGACAGGATGTCGAGGTGGTTCGTCGGCTCGTCGAGGATCAAGACATCGGGCTCGGACGCAAGCACCTGGGCGAGTAGTACCCGCAGCTTGAAGCCGCCCGACAGGGTGGACAAGGGCTGCTCGTGCGTCTCACTCGGAATGCCCAACCCCTCGAGAATCTCGCCGGCGCGTGACTCGAGCGTGTAGCCGTCGCGCTGAATGATCAGATCCTCGAGTTCGGCATAGCGATCGCCGTCGAAATGTTCTTCGGCATTCGCAAGGATGCGCTCCTTCTCGACCATCGCCTCCCAGAGTTCGGCGTGACCCATCATCACGACATCGAGAATCCGCTGCTCCTCGTACTGGAAATGGTCTTGCTCGAGCACCCCGAGACGCGCTCGCCGCTGAATCGCGATATCACCATCGCTCGCGCTCTCCGTGCCGCTCAGGATCTTCAGCAGCGTGGACTTTCCGGAACCGTTGGCGCCGACGATGCCGTAGCGTTCGCCCGAATTGAACTGGAGCGTCGCACCCTCGAAGAGGGTCTGGTCACCGAAATGTTTGGAGAGATTCGATACCGAGATCACGGGGGCGGTAGAGTATCAGGCTCTCGGGGGATGGGAGGGGTGAAGGCGGCGATCGAACGAGGCGCGGGCGCGGAGCCGGAAGGCTTCCCCGCGGGGGGCTGCTGTGCGGTGAGACTGAGGCATCCTGTGCTGGGTGCAGGCGGCCCGTTCTCACCGCTCACGCTGGTTGCGGCCGCGATCACGGGCGAGGCGTGAGTGGTCGCAGGAAACGGTTCGGAGCCACAGACGCGGATTGTGCACCGTCCTGTTGTCGCTGGTGGCGCTCGCGATCTGGTTTCCGGACCCGTTCTTCGATGACCTGGATTCGCCAACGCTGATGGGCGGCGGGCTCGCGTATGCATTCCTGTTCGCGATGGCCGCGACCTCCGGATGTGGCGTTGCGGAAGCTCGGCGCGCGGCGCTGGCGCGGTCTCCATACGGCCGGCTCGTATTATATCTGGCTCATCTTCGCGTTCAGCTACTTCCCGCGCGTGTCGGAATCCGCCGAAGCGGTTCCGTTCGCCGCGATACTCGCGATGGTGTTGCTGCTCCGGATTGCGCGCCGGGTACGCAAGGCCAGCGAGTCGGGCTGAAGGCCGGTTTGCTGGACAAGGGCCGTCGGTTTGCCGATGCTCCCAATGCCGAGCGGAGTCTGGAGGCGATGGATAGCAAGCGCTACGCAGTGATGGGGGCCGGGGAGGTCGGTTGCTATCTGGCACGGTCCCTGTCGGAAGAGGGTCACCAGGTGACTCTGATCGACTCCGACCCGAAGAAACAGCGAATGGTCGAAGACCAGCTCGATGTCGGGTTCGTCCTCGGGAACGGCACGCACATGGCCACGCTCGAGGCGGCCGAGGTGGGCCAGTGTGAAATCTTCGTCGCGGTGAGTTCCTCCGACGAGGCGAATCTCGCGGCCTCATTGCTCGCAAAGCGGGTTGGGGTACCGCGAACCATAGTCCGGGTGGCGACCGCGGAGGGGGTCACGAAGTATCGTCGGATCTACGAATCGGCGTTCGAAGCGGACCTGCTGCTGTCGACCCAGCTGCTCACGACGACGCGCATCCTGAACTTCGTGCTCGGGTACAACACTCTCGACGTCGAGTACCTGGCCGGTGGCGCGATCCAGGTACGCCGGACCCATGTCGAGGCGGGTTCCCTGCTCAACACCACGCGCCTGGCCGATGTCGATCTACCGCGCGGGAGCCTCGTGGTCGCCTTCGTCACGGGCAACGAGTTGCGCGTTCCTAAAGCCGAGGACCGAGCCGCCCCCGGTGACGACGCGATCATGGTCGGGACGAGCGACGTGATAGACGAAGTGGAGCGCCGCGTGAGTGGCCATGCTCGGCGCCTCGGGCAGGTCGTGATCGCTGGTGGTGGTTCGACCGCGCAGACCGTGGCGGCCGGGCTC
>JAFDEI010000259.1 GCA_019310425.1 Deltaproteobacteria bacterium
CGTGAGGATCATCTCGCGGATCGGTATCCCCGCGTGACGAGTCCTGATGTGGGCGACCGATCGGCCGCTTCCGGCGTCGACGTCGATCGATTCCACGCCCTTGCTCTTCGATACGATGTTGCGCGTGCGGGAAGTGGCGTCGAGCGTTACCCGGATGGTGTTATCGGGCTCACCCGCGGCTCGACGCTCGATGCGATAGCCGCTCGGAGCGTCGAATTCGAAAACCACGCGTGTGTAGGTCGGATGGTTGCCGACGCGAACCTGAACCAGGTTCGCCGACCAGGCCGGCAGCGCGAACAACAGCGCAAGAGCGAAGCAGCCGAGGAACAGACGGACGCCGACTCGCGAGCGGCGGGCGGTGTCGTCGGGATGGGGTGTTCGATCTGCCAAGGCTCTGATGGTCCCCGTGGTGATCGACAGCGTCAACCGAAGCCGATCGGTGGACGCAGTCGCTGCACCGGAACTGATCGGGCGTTTGTCGGCAACGCTTGAACTCGGATCGGGGATTTTCTTTGATATGGGGGTTTTTCAACCCGGAAATCGACGATCCTCTCAGCTCGGCGAAAAAGTGATCTCGAGCACTCCTTTCTCGAGCATGACCCCCGCGAGGGGCAGACCGATGAGCGAAGCCGGCAGGCTGATGCGGCGCTGGAAATCCCGCACCCGGATCAGCAGCTCGCTGCCATGGGCTGCCACGTCGATTTCGCCCGGGGTCGCGTTGGGGAGGTCGACCTCGAGTACGGTGCGGCCATCGCGCTTTTCGAGCCGGATCGGACGTGAGCGGCTGAACAGGTCGGCCGGATCACGCGTGCCGTAGAGTTCGCGCGCGAGCGAGCGCAGCGCGGGAACGCCGATTGGTTCGATGGGTTGCAGTGCTGCGCTGAACCGCGGCACCGGAAACGACTGCTCGATCTCCGACAGCTCCGTACGCTCACGCTCCGCCCAGCGCGCGAAATAGCCGCCCGCCGCGTTCTCGGGTAGCACCCGATTGATCAGTACCGCGTCGGTCGCAACGCCGTACAAGCTCAGGTAGGCGAACGAACGACGCGTCTCTTCGACGACGACGCGCGCTGGGTTCACGACCAGACGCGCACTGGTACGGTCGACGTCGAGCAAGATCTGGTGGACGTCCTCGATGTCGCCGCAGAGACGATCGAACGCATCGAAGACCGCGTCGGGCGCGATGAAGCGACCCACACCGAGGCGGTTCGCGAACGGCCGTACTGCGCGCGCGGCCGCACGTTTCGTTTCGAAGAAATTTTCCATGAAGAAGCGCAGCAAGTCCGGCAGCCGCAGCATCCGCAGTGTCGAACCCGTCGGCGCGCAGTCGACGACACAGACGTCGAACTCGCCTGTCTCTTCGATCTCCTTCACCGCACGCAGCGCGACGAACTCCTCCATGCCGGGGAATACCAGCAGCTCCTCCGCCACCAGCTCGTCCGCATCGTCGCGCAACATTTCCTGGAGGAATTGCTGGATCTCGGACCACGAGCGATCGAGCTCCGCGAGTGCCGACACCTCCTGCGCAACCACGTTCGGCGCAATCTCGACGGGGCGCGGCCCGACCGGCCGGCCCAGAGCGTCACCGACGCTATGGGCCGAGTCGGTCGACAGCACGAACACCCGGTGACCGTGTTCGGCCGCACCGAGTGCGGTAGCAACTGCGAGGCTGGTCTTGCCGACGCCGCCCTTGCCGGTGTGGAGCAGGACGCGCATTCAGACGACCTCCGGCAGTGCGGCCTCGGGTGCGAACGATATCCGCATCGCACGTCCTTCGAGCCGAGCCGAGACCAGCGAGAGGGGCACGAACCGGCGCGGTAGCTTGAGCGATCGCCGCCGCGAGCCTGTGGTGATACTGAGTTCATCGTCGACTTTGACGACGTCGATATCGCCGGGGTTGGCGTTCGGCAGCGGGACGATTGCGATGTACTCCGGCCCTTCGCGAACGAATTGCACGCGTGGCGCATTGCAGAGTCGCGCTTCCGGCGCGATGTCGCCGAAGATCGCCTCACCATGCGCACGCAACGCCTCGACTCCGCACACCTCGTCTTCCGCCAGCGGCGCGGCCAGGACCGGCAATGGCGCGAACAGTCGCGCCACATCGAGGAAGCGCTCGCCCTGGAGGCGGCACCAGTCCGCGAAGAATTCCTCGTCCGCTGCGGCTTCGGGAAGCATGCGGTTCATGATGACTGCGTCGCAGCCGACCTCGAAGAGCGCGAGGTCGGTGTACGCACGCTGCGCCTCGTCGATCACCATGCGTTCGGGTGTCACGACCATGCGCACGCTGGTATCACGATGGGTAATGCGTTTTTGCAAGGCCGCCAGATGGCGATAGATCAGCTCGTCCGCTTCGCGGAAGACCCCGGAATCCGGCAGCGGAGCCGCCACCAACCGGCGCGCTAGCGGTACGGCGACGCCGGAAATCGTCGCGGCGATCGGCAGCAGGATCCGGAAGAATCGGCTCGCGACATCGGGAAGCGTCACGAGTCGCAGGGTCGAGTCGGTGGGCGCACAGTCGACGACCACGAATTCGTAACCGCCCGCGTGCGCATACTCCTCGACGGCGAGCAGGGTCGTGATCTCTTCGGCTCCCGGAAGCATCGCGAGCTCTTCGGCCACGACTGCGTCGATGCCCCGGTACTCGAACATCGAAACCAGAAACTCCCGGATTCGCCCCCAACGTCGCAGCATCTCGACCCGCGCGTCGATCTCGATCGCATCGAGATTCGGGGCAACACGGGTCGGCGTAGGCTCGAGGCGTTGTTCGAGGACGTCACCGAGGCTGTGAGCCGCGTCCGCAGACGCGACCAGAGTACGGCGGCCGCGAGCGGCCGCGCACGCCGCAGTCGCGGCCGCGGTAGTGGTCTTGCCCACACCGCCCTTGCCCGTGTAGAGAATCAGCCTCACATCGCGACGTTATCACGCCGCGGTGACGACCTCCCGGAATGAAGCGTGCCGAACCGGACGTACCCGGGCTTGCAGCAGGGGCTGGGGCGATTCGGTCCAGCGGTGGTCGCAGCGTGGGCACTCGGCCAGGAAGACCGGGCTGCGGTCGACCGCTTCATCGGTGCGGACCTCGGCAAAACCGCAGACGAGACAGCGCGTCGATTTGCGAAATTCAGTTTGCATCAGTGCTCTCCTATCCCCACCAGGCGCGGGTCCGACCCGCGATGCCACCATGAAAGCCCGCGGCTGTGTCGAATCGGGTCACACCCGGGAGAAATTTGGCGACGGGAACCGGGGGACTACAATCCCGCTTCGGCCCGGTAGCAAGGCGGGCCCCGGAGGAAGCGTGGCCGACGAGCCGACACTGACGTTCGATCGAAAGCGCCACTGGGAGCTCTCGCCCGAGAAGGAGGCGATGGGCGCCTGGGTCCAGAAGCGCCGTCTCGCCGACGCCATGCGAATCGTGATCGGCCGGCTGGTCCAGAGCAACGCTCCCGAAAACGAGCTTTCTGCGGCTGCCGACGCGCTCGAGGCCTACGCAGCGCAGCTCGAGAGTCACGAGCGATTGCGGCGCTACGAGGGCTTCGGCGAGGCCGCGAACGCGGGCGATGTCGGCGCCTTCTTCGACCAGAGCCCGATGATCGGTCTCGCCAACCCGCTCGCACCGCCGATCCGGCTCGAAGACATCGACGAAAGCAGTGCGATCGGCCGGGTGGTATTCGGCGCCGCCTACGAGGGACCGCCCGGCAGCGTCCATGGCGGCTTCGTCGCAGCGGCGTTCGACGAGGTACTCGGCTACGTGCAATCGATGTCGGGCGCGCCCGGCTTCACGGGTACCCTCACGATTCGCTACCGCAGCCCCACGCCACTCCATACCGAATTGGAGTTCCGCTGCGAACTGAGCGGCCGTGAAGGCCGCAAGACTTTTGCGAACGGCCGAGTCTTCGCGGGCGAGACACTCTGCGCGGAGGCCGAAGCAATCTTCATCTCCGCGACGCCGGAGAAGTTCGAGGCGTTGCTCGAGCAGCGCCGAAGGATGGAGGCCGAGCGCGAATCGTGAGCGACCGCGTCGAGCAGCAGCGGCAGTTCGTCGAGCGCTGGGAGGCCTTCAAGCCCCCGAGCAACGGTGCCTGGGAACAAAAACGCCGACTCGCCACCGCGATGCGGTGCGTCATCAACCGGCTGGTCCAGAGCAATGCGCCCGAAGATCAGCTGCGGAGTGCGGCGATCGGGCTCGAGCGGTACGCCGATCGCCTCGCGGGCCACCCCCCGCTGCGCCACGGCGACCGCGACACGCCCGCGCCCGCCGAGCCCGACGTCGGGACCTTCGTCGACCAGAGTCCAATCACCGGCCTCGCGAATCCCCTCGCCCCACCCATCACCCTCACCCCGGAGGCGGATTGGTGCGTGGTAGGTCGGGTCAGCTACGACGCGGCCTACGAGGGTCCGCCGGGCTGTGTGCACGGCGGCTATATCGCGGCGGCATTCGACGAAGTACTCGGCTTCGTGCAGGGGATGAGCGGTGAGCCCGGCATGACGGGGACCCTGACGATTCGCTACCGCAGACCCACGCCGCTCTAC
>JAFDEI010000086.1 GCA_019310425.1 Deltaproteobacteria bacterium
CACATCGCGCGGAAGTGCAGCGCGGTCGCGATCAACGACTTGCCGGATCCGGTCGGCGTCCCGAGGATCACGTGTCGGTCCGACATGATCTCGAGCAGCGCCTCTTCCTGGGCCGGGTACGGCTCGAGGCCGATGTCTTCGACCCATTCGAGGAAGAGGCCGAGGATCCGGTCGGGGTCCGTAGTGCCGCCGGACGGGATGCGGTCCGCGAGCGACGGCCGACCCGGCTCACGTTCGCGGGACGACTCCTGGGGCGCGGCATCCGACATGCGGGCAGGCTAGCAGGGCGCTGCCGAAGCCCCGGCGTCAGCTTCCCCGAGGCTCGCGGTCCGACACCTCGCCGCGCGAGAGCGGCTCGGCTCCGCGCTCGCGGATGCGCGCCTCGAATCTTCTCGTCCAGTCGTCGAAAAGTCCTTGCGCGGCGCCCCGAGCCTCCTCGTTGGCTTCGAACCGCGCGAGCCACCAGGCCGCGCGCACGGGCTCCCCCACATCCAGATAGTGCTCAGCGAGCCAGATGTAATAGCGGGGATGTCGCGGGTCGCGCTCGACCTGCTCGCGCAGATGACGGGCCCCGTCCTCGCCGCGACCCGCGGCCGCATAGGCCCGCGCCAGGTTCGTGTGCAGGACGGCGTCCGCCGAACGATCGTTCGCAGCGGCCTCGAGCAGAGGGATGGCGACGTCGATATTGCCGAGCGCGGCCTCGACCAGGCCGAGTGGCGCTGGGAGCTGCGGATCGTCGGCGTTCACGCTGCGAATCTGCAGCAGCAGCCTGCGCGCTTCGTCGAGCCGCCAGCGGCCCGCAGTGGCTGTCGTACCGGCGACACTGTTCTGAGTCGCCAGCCATTCGGTTACCAGCGTGGCGGAGCGGTCGAACAAGTCGAGGTCGCCGATACGCCTGGCCGCGTCGGGCAGACTCGCATCGAAGGGATCATCGGCGACGTCGGCGACCGCGTAGCCGAGCGCTTCGAGTCGTCGCCGGGCCACCGCGTCGAGCTCGCGCTCAGCAGTCCAGCCGAGGTCGGCTTGCGCGGCGATCTCACGCTCGAGCCGCGCCTCGAGGGCGTCGTCGCGCTCCGGGTCGGTGCCCGCCAGGTTGATTCCATCGTGTGGGTCGTTCGCGAGATCGAAACGCTCGCCTCCCTCACCCCCGTCGATCCACTTCTGCCCTTGCCAGACGATGCCGCGCGATCCGCGCCAGCGGTGCGAGTAGTAGGGCAGTAGAGTCTCGATGTAGACGGCGCGATCCCGATCTGCAGCCGCGGCCGCACCGAGCAGCGAAGGCGTGGCCGAGCCGGCCAGCTCCCCGGTCGAACCGCCGGCCAGTTCGAGGAGGGTTGCGGCCAGATCCGCCGTCGACACCGTACGCCCGACCCGAGTTCCCGCGAGCGCGGCCACGGGCTTACCGGAGAGGATCAACGGAACCCGCACCGTGCTCTGGTAGAGGAAGATTCCGTGGGTCTTCTCGCCGCGGTCACCGAATGCCTCGCCGTGGTCGGACGTCACGGCGACGAGGAGTTCGTCGCCGAGGCCGCGACGCTCGATTTCAATGAGCAACCGCCTGATCTGCGCGTCGCAGTAGGCGATCTCTCCGTCGTAGGGATCGCCTCCGTCCGCATACATCGGGGGGGGTGCGTAAGGGTGATGTGGGTCGTAGAAGTGTACCCACGCGAAGAAGCGCTCCTCGGATGCCAGGCCGTCCAGCCACTCGAGCGTCGAGTTCACGACTGCGGACGCGCGCCGCTCGACCCTTTGGGCCACCATATCGCGCGCCACCGGTCCGTCGAACACCTCGAACCCCTGGCTGACCCCGAATTCCGCATCGAGCACGTAGCTGCCCACGAAGGCTCCCGTGCGGAAGCCACGGGCTGCCAGTAGCTCTGCGATGGTGACGGCCTCGTCGCCGAGCCGAAACCCGTTGTCCCGCACCCCGTGAGCGGGCGGCATGACGCCGGTGAGGATCGAGACATGCGACGGGAGTGTGATGGGCGTCGGTGCGAGCACCTGCTCGAACAGGATGCCTTCGCTGGCCAGGCGATCGAGCGTCGGCGTGGTTGCGCGCCCATAGCCGTACGCGCCGATACGATCGGCCCGGGTCGTATCGAGTGTGACGAGCAGGATGCTGCGCGCCTGGCGATCCAAGACGAGGGGCGGCTCGTCGCCCGTGCAGGCGCACGCCAGCAGGGCGACCCCAATGGCGAGGCCTCTCATGTGCCGGAGACGTCCCGCCGGAAGTCCGGTGCCGGGTTTTCCGGGTCCATCAACGCGCGGGCCGCCTCGTTCCAGAAGACCGCTCCCTCGATCACGATGGTGCGGCCGTCGATGCCCGTCTCCATTGGGCTCCCCCCGTTTGCGCATCGCTTCGTTCTGCGCCTCTGGAACCCGGCGCTGCGAGACATGCTGGGGATTATACGCATCATGAGCCGCAGGTCGCTGGTTCGGATCCAGCCACTGCGACCACATAGCCTAGTGAAATGACGACAGATCTACTTCTCGGCCGATGCGGTGGAGGGGCCACGTTCTACGCTCTGGGACATTTCGAGGCGTTGGTGAGAGCGGCGACGCGTTTCATGGGACGACGCGGAAGCGTTGCTCGCGAAGCGAGGCGAGGACCCGGGCCAGCGGATCATACGCCGGGCGAGAGCTATGGCCGCAAAGCAGCCAACGAGCAGCTAGACTCGAATTCCCATTCGGAGGAAGCCCCATGGCGAAGCGCATCGACTGGCATTACGACCGCAAAGGCTGAACGAGCTGCACCCGAGCGTCCAAGTTCTTGGACGCCAGGAAGATCGAATCCAAAGAGATGATTCCCGCGAGTCGCAAGCTAGGCAAGAAGGATGCGGCCGCCATCGCGAAGGCGGCGTCGAAGGTATACGTCGCCAAGGGCAAGAAGCTCGACGAATTCGCGCCCGCCGGGAAGGCCGATGCAGCCACGGTTGCCGCAATGCTCGGGCCGACCGGCAACCTGCGCGCTCCCTGCCTGCGCGTAGGCAAGACCGTGATCGTCGGCTTCAACGAGGAGCTCTACGAGCGGATCTTCGGCTGAAATGCCACCGCGTGATACGACCATTCGATCGAATCACGCGCGGCGGATCACCACCAGCCGCCCGAGCAGTTCGGCCGCGGGCGGCTCCGTCGGCTCGTTGATCTCGATGCGCGGACCGACCCCCTGGACCACGCGAACCCCCGCGGCGGTCTCGACGAAACCCTTGATCCGCAAGGCGCCCGCGTCGCGCAACCGCTCGGCGAGCTGTTCGAGTTCGACACCGGCCTCGACCGCGAGTTCCTCACTAACGAACTGCTCGTGGTGATGCTCGGGTACGTCCGCGCTGCGACGACGCGAACCGTCTCGCAACGACTCCGGCGGAAACAACAGCAGCGGGTCGACATCGCCGTGAACGCTCCGCACCATCGGCGCCTCGGGTTCCAGCTCGCGCAACAACGCCTCGAGGCGCGGCAGCTCGCCGGGGTCGACGCGGTCGATCTGGTTCAGCACCAGGAAGTCCGCCGATGTCACCTGTTGTTCGAAGGTCGCGTCGAGGTCTCGCCCCTGGGCGAGCTGCTCCGCGTTCACGACCACCACCGCGATGTCTTCCCCCGCCCAGTCCGAAACCGGCTCACGCCAGAAGTTGATCTGGACATCGAACGGCAACGCCACACCGGAGGTCTCGACGATGATCCGGTCCGGGGCAACGCTCTCGTGAATCTCTTGCAGCGTCCCGACCAGCTCGTCCGACAGGCGGCAACAGATGCAACCACCTTCGAGCTCGACGTATCCGTCGCCGAGCTTGCCGAGCAGTGCCTGATCGATCCCGAGCTCGCCGAATTCGTTCGACACCACCGCGACCCGCACACCGCGGCGCTGCGCATCGTCGAGCAGCGCCCGTACCAACGTCGTCTTGCCGGAGCCGAGGAACCCCGAGACCACCAACACCGGAGTGCGGCGAGCAGTGCGCGAATCCTTCATCGGGCCCAGCCTAGCCTGCATTTACAGCCGGGCCCCGAGGATGGTATGAAGGAGCTCAGCCGCGGCTCCGAGCCGCAGGCCGCTCGGAGGCGAAATGCGCCGCATCGGTTCGCTCATCGTGCTGTTGATATTGGTGACGATCGCGATCGTCTGGTTGCGGTCGTACTCGGGCTGACCCGCCCGGAGAGCAGCCGAAACCCCACCGCGCCATTTCCCACGCAGGCCGCTTGAGAATTCCCGAATCACTCCGCAATGCGCGGAATCTGCTCCAGAGACGCGGATACCTCGTCCGGTTCCGCGCCGGCGACGTGCGGCAGCGCCAGCAGGTGCGTCATGCCGAGCGTCTCGCGGTAACGCTGAACCCCTTCTCTGACCGCTTCGGGCTCGCCGACCAGTGCCCAGTCGTCCACCTCCGCGTCGGCGTGGCGACGCAGGCTCGCAACCGGCGCGGCCGCGAGCGCAGCCGACTGTCGTGCGAGCGACTCGCGCACGCGTCCGAGCAACGCCTGGTTGCGGCTGATGAATACGGTCCGCAGGATCGGCACCGCGAGCGGTTCGTCCGCGGCGGCCGGTTCGCGCGCGTCGCGATGGAGCGCATAGTTCTCCGCGAGCACAGTGAGCGACTCCATCGGCGAAGCGAGATAGGGCAGACCGAGGCGACCGGCCTGCGCGACCGCCTTCGGTCCGAAGCCCGCCACCCAGACCGGCGGGTGGGGCTGTTGCACCGGCAGGGGTGCGAGCACGACCGGTTGCTCATCGGCGTCGACCGCCACCGGTTCACCGCGCCAGGCCGAGCGGATGATCTCGAGCGAGGCCTCGAAGCGGTCGCGTTTCTCCTTCACGGGCACGTCGAAGGCGCGGAACAAGGCCGAGCGGAAGCCGCGGCCGACGCCGAGGATCACGCGCCCGCCCGACAGACGATCGAGCTCGGCGATCTCAGCGGCGACGTGCAGCGGGTGGCGCACGGGCAACAGGTAGGAAGTCGTCGCAAGCTGCAAGCGGGTCGTTCGCACCGCGGCCGCGGCCAGCAGCAACAAAGGCGCGGGCATCGAACGACGACCTGCGAAGTGGCTCTCCGGCAGCCAGAACGATCGAAAGCCGAGCGCTTCAGCGCGCTCGGCCTGCCGGGCGAGCGACTGCGCACTGCCACTCCGATCTTCCCCCCACGGCGTAACGCCGATGTGAAGCCCGTCTGCTTCGCCGGGTGTATTCGTTTGGGTCACGTCCTCGAAGCCTCCTCGCACCGCGCATGGATCTGGTCGGCAGTGTCGGACCCAGTGGAGTAGTCGACAACACCCCGAGCCGCACGGCCCCGCGGGGGATTCGTAGCCGCGGACCCGCAGTCAGCCAAGAAATTCTGTAACATGTTCCAGCTTGAGACCGGTGCTTGCGGCCGGCTCAAAGAAGCCAAACCCGCCGGTATTGCGGACAGAACGAGCACGACCCCCCCCATTCCTCGCCACCCATGCGCAAACGCCCGCAGCAGGGTTCCCGCGCAGCAGGGTTTCGACGCGAAGCCGGGGCGGCTGAGGCGATTCATGCACATCGACTTCACCCCGGAGCACCGGGCTCTCCGCAAAGAACTTCGCAACTACTACCGCGAGCTGTTCACGCCGGAGCTTCGAGCCGCCTTCGAAGCCGAGCATGAAGAGATGGGGGGGCCGGTCTTCCGTGAAATCGTCGGGCGGATGGGCAAGGACGGCTGGCTCGGCATCGGCTGGCCGACGGAGTACGGCGGCAAGGGCTTCACCGCGGTCGAGCAATTCATCTTCTGGGACGAGACCTATCGCGCGCGCGCGCCGCTGCCGATCATCTCGGTCAACACCATCGGCCCGACCATCATGCAGTTCGGCACCGACGCGCAGAAGGCGGAGTTGCTGCCGAAGATCACCTCCGGTGAGATGTTCTTCGGCGTCGGCTACACGGAGCCGTCTGCGGGCACCGACCTCGCCGCTCTCCAGACACGCGCGGAGCGCGACGGTGACGAGTACGTCATCAACGGGCAGAAGATCTTCACCACCCACGCCCAGGATTGCGAGTACATCTGGCTGGCCGCGCGCACCGACCCCGACGCCCCGAAGCACAAGGGCATCTCGATCATCCTCGTCCCCACTGACTCGCCCGGCTTCTCGCTGACTCCGATCTACACCCTCGGTCGCGAGCGTACCAACGCGACCTTCTTCGAAGACGTCCGCGTGCCGATATCCAACCTCGTCGGCGAAGAAAACAGCGGCTGGATGCTGATCACTTCGCAGCTCAACCACGAACGCATCACGCTCGCCGCACCCGGCGTCGCGGACCGCCTACTCGACGAGGTGTGGCAATGGGCGGCCGACACGCCCTCGCCCGACGGCGGCCGCATGCTCGACGAAGGCTGGGTCCAGATCCAGCTCGCCAAGGTCTACGCCAAGCTGGAAGCGCTGAAGGTGCTGAACTGGCGTTCGGCGTGGACGATCACGAACGGTGTTCCCAACATGGCCGAAGCGTCGGCGCTCAAGGTCTTCGGCACCGAGTTCCTCCAAGAGGCCTACAACCTGCTGCTCGAGATCATCGGAGATGCGGGCCTCATCAAAGAGGGCGAACCCGGCGCGATGCTGGGTGGCCTGCTCGAGAGTTCCTACCGAACCGCAGGCACCTACACCTTTGGTGGCGGAGTAAACGAAGTGCAGCGAGACATCATCGCGGCGGCGGGCCTCGGGCTCCCCCGCAGAAAGCGCTAGCAGCATGTTGGCCGCGGGGCGGCCATCGCGAAGAGAAACTCAGCACCGGCCGCATCACGACCATCGCACAGCCGGCGAGAACGAGGACGAAATGGCGACTTCCAAGGAAGAATTCGAAGCGAGACTCCAGGAGTTCGTCGGCCTCGAGATCGGCGCCCCCGAAGTGGGTGCCGACCTCGTAAACGAGCCGATGATCCGCCACTGGTGTGAGGTGATGGAGGACCGCAACCCGGTCTACACCGACCCCGCAGCGGCCAAGGACTCGGTGCACGGCGGAATCGTCGCTCCGCCCACGATGCTCCAGACGTGGATCCTCGACGGCTTCGACATGGCGACACCGGAAAAGCAGCCGATGAACAAACAGCGCGAACTCCACGCGGTGTTCAACGAGCAGGGCTACACCGGCGTCGTCGCAACGAACTGCGACCAGAGCTACGACCGCTACCTGACCCCCGGCGAGCAGGTGAGCGGCACGACGGTGATCGAGACGATCTCGGAAGAGAAGGCAACCGCGATCGGCATCGGCTACTTCATCGAGACCCGCACGACCTTCCGCAATCAGGACGGCGAGCAGGTCGGTTGGATGGTCTTCCGGGTGCTCAAATTCAAGCCGAGCGCGCAGCCCGCCGCAGCACCCGCGGGCGACGACGGCGCGCCCGCCGCACCGGTCCGTCTGCGCGCTCCGCGCACCCACGACAACGGCTGGTGGTGGAACAAGATCGATGAAGGAGAGCTGCACATCCAGAAGTGCGGGGAGTGCGGTGTGCTGCGGCATCCGCCGCGGCCGATGTGCGGTGAATGCCGGTCGATCGAGTGGACGAGCATCATCTCGACGGGCAAGGGCGTGATCAACAGCTATGTGATCATGCACCACCCACCGATCCCCGGTTACGGCTTCCCGATCGCGTGCGCGCTCATCGACCTCGAAGAGGGCACGCGCATCATCTCGAACGTCGTCGGTTGCGACCTCGATGAGGTCCACATCGGCATGAAGGTCTCGCTGTCGATCGAGAATGTCGACGACGAAATGAAGCTTCCTCTCTTCAAGCCCGCGCAGTAGGAGGGGCCCATGGACTTCAGCTTCAGCGAAGAACAGATCATGCTCCGGGACCTCGCGCGAGAGATCCTCGAGCAGGAAGTCACCCAGGAATTCCTGCGCAAGATCGAAAAGGATCCGGACTGGCTCGGCCACGAAGTGTGGCGGAAACTGGCCGAAGCCAACCTGCTCGGCCTTGCCGTCCCGGAGGAACTCGGAGGCATGGGCTTCGGAATCATCGAGCTGTGCCTGTTGCTGCAGGAGGTCGGGCGCACGGTGGCACCGATTCCCGCCTATGCGACGCTCGTGCTCGCCGGGCTGCCGATCGCGGAGCACGGTACCCCCGAACAACAGAAGCGCTGGCTCGAGCCGATGGCGGCCGGCAAGACGTTCCTGTCGGGCGCGTACCTGGACGCAGGCTCTACGAACGTCGCCGATCCCGCCACGACCGCGGCCGGTGACGGCGCCGGCTGGAGCCTCAACGGCGTAAAGCGACTCGTTCCGGCGGCCCACGTCGCCGAGCGGATCCTGGTGCCCGCAGCGACGCCCGACGGCCCGTGCCTGTTCCTCGTCGACCCGAAGGCGGACGGCGTCGAGCTCACGCGCCAGGAAATCACGCATTGCGAACCGGTCTTCGAAATGAGGCTCAGCGGGGTGTCGGTCGGAACCGACGACCTTCTAGGCGGCGACGCGAAGTCGGGCGCCGCGAAGATCGGGCGCGCATTCGACTGCGCCCTCACTGCGCTCGCCGCAACGCAGCTCGGTGTCTCGGAGAAAGCGATCGACATCACCGTGGGCTACGTGTCGCAGCGCGAGCAGTTCGGCGCACCCATCGGATCCTTCCCGCCGGTGCAACACCGCTGTGCCGACATGTACATCGACCTCGACGCGTTGCGCTGGACTACCTGGCGCTCCGCCTGGAAGATCTCCGACCACCAGGCTGCGTCGCGCGACGCCGGCGTCGCCAAGTTCTGGGCCGCCGAAGCGGGCAGCCGGATCGCGACCGGCTCACAGCATCTACACGGCGGCGCGGGCGTCGACCGCGACTACCCGCTGCACCGTTACTTCCTCTGGTCGAAATACCTCGAACTCACGCTCGGAGCTGCGATGCCGCAACTCGCGAGGCTGGGGCGTGACATGGCCCAGACGGGTCCGCAGGAGCTGCAATGAGCCACAACACCCTGGACTTCCAGTCGGTCGACATCGGCGACTCGCTTCCCGACCTGCCGATCGACCTCACTGTGAGCCTGATCGTCGGTGGCGCGCTGGTTTCGCGCGACTTCACGCAGGTCCACCACTCCAAGAAGGCCGCCCAGGATGCCGGCATGCAGGATGTCTTCATGAACATCCTCACGACCAACGGGCTGGTAGGCCGCTATGTCACCGATTGGGCGGGCTCGGACGCGCGCATCACCGCGGTGTCGATCAAGCTCGGCACACCGAATCTGCCCGGCGACACGATGACGATGACCGGTGCGGTCAAGGCCAAGGACGACGCTGCCGGAACCGTCGAGGTCGAGGTCACCGGCAAGAACGCGTGGGGCGATCACGTCACCGGAACGGTGACCGTTGCCCTTCCGATGGGAGCCTAGAGATGCCCACGACACTGAAGAACGAAGCCGCCATCGTCGGTGTAGGCCAGACGGAATACTCGAAGAACTCCGGCCGATCCGAGGTGCAACTCGCCTGCGAGGCGACGAAGGCCGCAATCATGGACGCCGGCATCGCACCGAGCGACGTCGACGGGATGGTGACCTTCACACTCGACACCACCGACGACATCGAAATCGCGCGTGCGGTCGGAATCGGCGAGCTGACCTTCTTCAGCCGCACGCCGCACGGCGGCGGCGCGGCGGTCGGCATCGTCCACCAGGCCGCGATGGCGGTCGCGACGGGCGCCGCCAAGTACGTCGTCTGCTACCGCGCGCTCAACGGGCGCTCGGGCCAGCGCTACAGCGAAGGCGTCTCGGGCAACATCGTAACCTCCGATCTGATCCACTGGAGTTACTACATGCCGTTCGGGCTGATGACGCCCGCGAGCTGGGTTGCGTTGATCACGCAGCGCTACATGCACGAAACCGGCAGCAAGCCCGAGGATCTCGCCCAGGTCTGCATCACCCAGCGCGACCACGCGGTGAAGAACCCCGCGGCGTTCTTCTACCAGAAACCGCTCTCGCTCGACGACTACATGAACGCGCGAATGATCGTCGACCCGTTGCGGCTGTACGATTGCTGCCAGGAGACCGACGGCGCATCCGCAGTGATCGTCACCACCCCTGAGCGGGCGCGCGACCTCGACGCGGGTAGCGCCGTGATTCGCGGCATCGCCCAGGGCGCAGGTTCCGAGCAGGAGGTCATGACGAGCTTCTATCGCGATAGCATCAGCGAAATTCGCGAAATGGACGTGGTGGCCCGCGAGTGTTATCGCGTCTCGGGCCTCGGACCGGACGACATCGATGCGGCGATCGTGTACGACGCCTTCTCGTCGATCGTGCTGATGCAGCTCGAGTCGTTCGGCTTCTGCAAGACCGGCGAGGCCAAGGACTTCGTGCAGGACGGCAACGTCGGCCTCGGAGGCCGACTGCCGATCAACACGCATGGCGGCCAGCTCTCGGAGGCCTACATCCACGGTGTCAACGGTGTAATCGAAGGTGTCCGCCTGATCCGAGGCGACTCCATCAACCAACCGCCGAAGAGTGATCACGTGCTCGTCACTGCCGGAATCGGTGTGCCGACGAGCGGCATGATCCTCGGGAAACCCGACTGAGTCGCAGCCGCGCCTCAGTCGACCCTGAATCGGAAGCAACCAGGAATAGGAGATCCCATGTCGGAAGCCGTCATCGTCGAAGCGCTTCGCACCCCCATTGCGCGCGGCAAGCCCATCAAGGGCGACCTGTCTGCGTTCCACCCGGCCCAGCTGTTGGGCCTGATCCAACAGGCCGTCGTCGAGAAGGCGGGCGTCGACCCCGCCGATGTCGAACAGGTCGTCGGCGGCTGCGTGACCCAGGCCGGTGAGCAGGCGGGCAACCTCGCACGCAATGCGTGGCTCAACCGCGGCAAGGGCTGGAGAACCGGCGGCACCACCGTCGACACCCAGTGCGGCTCCGGCCAGCAGGCCAACCACATCGTGAACGCCTTCGTGAAGGCGGGCACGATGGACATCGGCATCGCCTGCGGCGTCGAGCAGATGAGCCATGTCGGCCTCGGTGCAAACGTGATGAGCGGCCCCGGCTTCTTCCAGCCGTCGGACTGGCCGTGGGACTCCACGCCCGACCAGTTTCAAGCCGCCGAACGAATCGCGAAGAACCGGGGCATCACGCGCGAAGAGGTCGACGCCTGGGCGCTGCGTTCGCAGGTGAACGCCATCGTCGCGCGCGACGAAGGCCGGTTCAAGAACGAGATCCATCCAGTCGACGCGCCGGTGCTCGGAGACGACGGCCAACCCACTGGCGAAACGCGCCTGGTCGACAGCGACCAGGGCATTCGACCGAGCACCGCGGAAGGCCTCGCATCACTCAAGCCGGTGACCGAGGGCGGCCTCCACACCGCGGGTAATTCGTCGCAGATCAGCGACGGCGCCGCCGCGGTGCTGTGGATGTCGGCCGACAAGGCCAAGGAGCTCGGCCTGAAGCCGCGCGCGCGCATCCTGCACCAGGTCGTGGTGGGAACCGACCCCTACTACCTGCTCGATGGGCCGATCGACGCTACGCAGGAGATCCTGAAGAAGAGCGGAATGAAGCTCAATAACATCGATCTCTTCGAAATCAACGAGGCGTTTGCCGCAGTCGTGATGTCCTGGCTCAAGGTTTGCGAGCCCGACGTGGACAAGGTGAATGTGAACGGCGGCGCAATCGCGCTGGGACACCCGGTGGGTGCGACCGGATCGCGGCTCATCATCACCGCACTGAACGAACTCGAACGGCAGGACAAGAGCACTGCCTTCATCACCATGTGCTGCGGCGCCTCGGTTGGCACCGGTACCATCATCGAGCGCCTGTAGGCGAAGGAGAATCAGCAAGATGGGAGATCTGGACGGAAGAGTCGCAGTCATCACCGGCGCCGCGCGGGGTCTAGGACGCTGCCACGCGCTCCAGCTCGCCGAGCAGGGAGCGCGCATCGTCATCAACGACCTCGGCGGGGCGGCGGACGGCAAGGGGCGCGACGAAGATCCCGCGCGATCGGTCTGCGAGGAGATCAAGGCGATGGGGGGCGAAGCCGTCCCGCACTTCGGCGACGTGGCGGACTGGAACGACGCCAAGTCCCTGATCCAGACCGCGATCGACGAGTTCGGCGAGTTCAACATCCTGGTGAACAACGCCGGCTTCCTGCGCGACTCGACCCTATTCAACATGAGTGAGGAGGACTTCGACTCGGTGGTCCGCGTCCACCTGAAGGGGCATTTCTGCCCGATGCGGCATGCGGCGCAATACTGGCGCGAGCAGTTCAAGGCGAAGGGTCAGATCTACGGCCGGCTGATCAGCACCGCGTCCGAGTCCTACCTCTTCTGCCCTCCCGGCCAGCCCAACTATTCGGCCGCGAAGGCCGGCATCGTGACGCTCACGATGGGAGCCGCCCAGCTGCTGCGGAAGTACGGCGTGACTGCGAACGTCTTCGTCCCGCGTGCCCGCACTCGGATGACCGACTCGGGCCCTGTGGCTGCGATGTTCGCCAAGCCCGAAGAGGGCTTCGACGCCTTTGCGCCGGAGAACACCTCGCCGCTGATCGGCTACCTGGCGTCGCCGCGTGCCGAACGAGTCTCGGGCCACGTCTTCGTCGTCTGGAACCGCGAGGTGAAGGTCGTGAGCCGACCCGGGTACGAGGAGATCTTCGAGAGCGACGCGCAGTGGAACACGGATTCGCTCCACCATGCGCTCGGGCCGTTCTTCGAGAAGCGGGAGCCCGTCACGGACGGCTATACAGTCCCTGCGATGTAGCCGCGAGGGGCCGCACGGCCGCTTGCGGCCATTTAGTAGGGGGATGAGATCTCCGAGGGGGCCGGTAAAGGGGCGAAGTCCACAGCGGAGCACGCGCGGTCTGCCGCAGTGCGCGTGCTGGACTGGGCGCTGACCCTGCCGTTCCTGCTCACCTTCGGGCTGACCCTGCTGGTCTTCGATCCGCTCCAGCGTCTGGCGCGATTGTTCGGGCAACGCCCCCACGAGATCGTCGTGGGGGCCATGCAGACTTCGCTGATGGCCTCGCTGGTTCTGTGCGGGACGAGGATCTGGGTCGAACGCTCGCCGAACGTCGCCCCGCGGACCCCCTACATTCTGATCGCAAACCACCAGAGCATGTTCGACATCCCGATATTCGGCGCGCTGCTGTTCAGCAACTATCCGAAGTACGTGGCGAAGCGCGAACTCGCGCGCTGGATTCCGAGCATCTCGTACAACCTGCGTCGAGGCGGCAACGCGCTGATCGACCGCGGAGACCGCTCCTCGGCGGAACGCGCAATTCGGGAGCTCGGTGCGCACTCACAGAAGCGCGGTGTTTCGGTGGTGATCTACCCGGAGGGGACGCGAGCCCGCGCCGGCGAGCTGGCGAATTTTCGGCCTGCCGGAACCCTGGCCCTGCTCGAGGCCGCGCCCGACCTCGACGTGGTGCCCGTCGCGATCGACGGCTCTTGGCGCCTGCTGCGAGACAATCTGCTGCCGGTTCCGTTCGGCTCACGGATCCGGATCCACTTTGCCGACCCGATCCGCCGCAGCGAAGGTGCAAACGGCATGCAGATCCTGGAACGTGCGCGTTCCGAGATCGACCAGACGCTCCGACACTGGCGCGAGGAGCAACCAGCCCCTCCGGGCGCGTGATCGTCGGCGGCGGCCTGGATGTGTACGCTTCGGGCATGAACGAATTCCGGCGAACCCGGACCTCCGCATTGCGAGCAGGGCTTCCGCTCGCGCTGTTGTGCGCGCTCACGATCGGATGTGCGGGCCGAAACGTCGAACAGGCGCCCGTGCCTGCACCGCCGCCCGACCGCGCCGCATCATTACAGAGCGACCTCGACGAGTTGGCCGGCGGCGGCGCCCCCGGCGAGGCCCATCTGCTCGCTGAAGCCGCGATGGCCGAGTCGGCGCGACTTGCGGTCGAATACCGCATGGCACGCCCGGCACTCTTCAACAACGTCCTCGTCAACGTCGGCCTGAAAGAGCGCGGACTGTGCTGGCATTGGACCGAAGACTTGTTCGCGGCGCTGCGACGATTGCCACTCTCGAGCTACGAGTTGCACTGGGGCATCGCCCACCGCGGCAGGCTCTTTCGCGAGCACAACAGCCTGGTCGTGACAGCGCGTGGCGAGTCGTTCGCGAGCGGAATCGTGCTGGACCCATGGCGTGAGTCCGGAGCACTCTACTGGGTCGCGGTTCGTGAAGACCGCTATCCGTGGGAACCACGTTGACTCGGGGCGCGGCGGCCGGCTGCACGCGAATCGATGCGCCCGATGCCGACATCGAATTCACCCCGCACTTCTACACCGAGAGCGAGGCCGATGCG
>JAFDEI010000087.1 GCA_019310425.1 Deltaproteobacteria bacterium
ATCCAGGCCGACGAGCACTCGGAGAACGGCCTGCTCGTGCAGGTGATGGACGCGGCGCGTCTGGCCGGCGTCTACGAGGTCTCGATCGCCGCCGACGTGATCGACTGAGAAGCTCGGGATGATTGGACTCGAAGGATGAAGGGCCGCACGCTCATCACGACCGTCATCGCCGCCGGAATTACCTTCGGCCTGTTCTGGCTGATGCAGTTCCTGATTTCGATGGAGGGCGCGGGACCCGACGACGCCAAGCGCGGCCGGTTGATCGAGTTCGTGCGCCTGAAGCGGGATTCCGATCTCGAACTCAAGGATCGTCGGCTCCCCGAAAAGAAGAAACAAGAGGAGCAGCCGCCGCCGCCGGACATGAACCTGTCCGCGACCCCGAAGCCGGGCCAGGAGATGCTCGCGATCGCGGCCCCCAGGGCCGACTTCGACCTCGACATCAGCGGCGGCCCCCATTTGGGTGGGCCGGCAAGCGACGCGGACGTCATCCCGCTCGTGCGCGTGTTGCCGCAGTACCCGCCTCGGGCTTCCGCACGCGGAATCGAGGGCTGGGTGGTCGTCGAGTTCACCATCACCGCCGCCGGCACCGTGAAGGACCCGGTCGTCATCGACGCAGACCCGCCCGGCATCTTCAACCGCGCGATGTTGCGCGCAATCCGCAAGTGGAAATACAAGCCCAAGATCGAGGATGGGATCGCGGTGGAACGAACCGGCGTCCGGGTACGTCAGAACTTCGAGATGGACGAATGATGAAGCGCTCGAGGAATACGATCAAGAAGCGGTGCCACGGGCTTCGGCTCGCGGGAACGCTCGCGCTCGGCCTCCTCGTCGCGCTCGGAGGCGTCACGGCAGCGTTCGACGACGCCCACGCACAGGAGAAGAAATCCGCGAAGCAGAAGAAAAAAGAAAAGGAGGAGCGCAAGAACTTCGCTGCCGGCGAGTGGGCGTACAAGAAGCTCAACGCAGCGCTGGAAGCGATGGATGAGGAGCGGTACGCCGACGCACTCGACGTCTTGAACGATATGACGAAGCGCAAGAGCCTGAGCAAGTTCGAGAAGGCATCGATGTACCAGACCTTCGCGTTCGTCTACTCCAGCCAGGGCAAGTACAAGCAGGCCATCCCGTACTTCGAGAAATGCCTGGCGCAAGATTCGATGCCCGAAGCCGCCGCCCGCCAGACCGAGTACAACCTCGGTCAGCTCTACATGAGCCAGGAGCGTTATCGCGATGCGTTGAAGATCCTCGAGCCCTGGCTCAAGAAGGCCGACAATCCCAGCGCGAGCGCCTACTACCTGGTCGGCATGGCGCACGTTCAGCTCGAAGATGCCAAGACAGCCCTCCCGTTCGCCCGCATGGCGGTCAAGAAGTCGAAAAAGCCGAGACAGAGCTACCTCCAGATGGCACTCGCACTCGAGTTCGAGAACAAGAACTTCAAGCATGTGGCGCGGCTGCTCGAGGTCCTGATCACCTACTTCCCGAAGAAGTCGTACTACCTGCAGCTCTCGAGCGTCTACGCACAGCTCGGTAAAGACAAGAAATCGCTGTCCGCGATGGAGCTCGCCTACCTGCAGGACATGCTGACGACCGAGAACGAACTCGTGCGCCTCTCGCAGGCCTACCTCTACCACGAGATCCCCTACAAAGCCGCGCACGTCCTCGAGAAGGGAATCGAGAACAAGCAGATCGAGGCGAACGCGAAGAATCTCCAGAGTCTCGGAGACGCCTGGTTGCACGCGCGCGAGCTCGAGAAGGCGCTCGACCCACTGAAGCAATCCGCGGCAAAGTCCGGTGACGGCAACCTCTTCGTTCGGATCGCCCAGGTACACCTCGAACGCGGTGAAAACTCCAAAGCCGTTGCGGCGCTGCAGAAGGGGCTCGCCAAGGGCGGGCTCGACGATCCGGGTAACGCCTACCTGCTGGTCGGCATCGCCCACTCGACCGAAAAGCGCTTCGGACCGGCCCGTGACGCATTCGCCAAAGCGGGCAATTACGAAAAATCACGAACCGCCGCCGCGCAGTGGACGCGTCACGTCGAGCAGCAGGAATCGATCCAATAACGCGGAGCCGCCGGGTGCCGCCTCTCTCCCACCCTCCCTTCCGTCCTGGCCCGTGACCCCCCGAGTCTTTCCGACGGTATTGGGTCCACCGACGACGTTCGGCTACATTGCCGACCCACGAGGATTCGGCACGGCGCGCAGACGCCACCGAGAGGGAGACGAGCATGGCCTTCCGAGTCGAAACGGTGATGCTGGGCCCCGACACCGACCAGTACGCGGGCAAGGGCCAGGAGTCGCTGTCGATCGCACGCGTCGCTGCAGCCGCACGCAGGGTCGAGTCGCTCGGCTTCGACGGGACGACCGCGCCGGAAGCCGGCCACGATCCGTTCCTGCCGCTCGCGATCGCGGCGGAGCACACTGAGAGGGTCGCGCTGGGCACCAATGTCGCGGTCGCCTTCCCGCGCAGCCCGATGGCGACCGCCCAGGTCGCATGGGATCTGCAGGCCCTCTCAGGCGGTCGCTTCAACCTCGGCCTCGGCACCCAGGTGAAGGCCCACAACGAGCGGCGCTACTCGGCCCCGTGGATCGCTCCGCCCGGACCGCGCTTGCGCGACTACTTGCTCTGCATGAAGGCGATGTTCGATTCGTTCCAGAACGGCGGCAAGCCCGACTACCAGGGCGATTATTACCAATACACGTTGACGGCACCGTTCTTCAACCCGGGTCCGATCGAGCACCCGCACGTGCCGATCTACATCGCCGCGGTCAACAACTACATGGCGCGGTTGTCTGGAGAACTCTGCGACGGCCTGCGACTTCACCCGATCTCGACCTTCGCCCATACTCGGGCGGAAGTACTTCCGAACGTCGAAGCCGGTGCCAAGAAGTCCGGACGAGCGCTGAGCGACATCGACATCATCGGTGCGCCGTTTCTCGCGATCGGCGAGAACGAAGAGGACGTCGAGAAGGCAAAGCAGGATCTGAAGCAGCACATCGCGTTCTATGCCTCGACTCCCACCTATCACTCGGTACTCGAGTTCCACGACTGGATGGACGTCGCGGGCGCGCTCCACAAGCTCTCGCGCGCTGGCGAGTGGACCGAGATGCCGAAGCAAATAACCGATGAGATGCTGCATGAGTGGGCGATCGTCGCAACCTGCGACGAATTCGCCGGCGTGCTTGCCGACCGCTGTTGCGACATCTACGACACCGTTCTGCTCGACCTCCCTCCGAAGCTCTGGCAGAACGAGGACTGGGTCAAGGAAACCGTTCACACACTGCAACAGGCTTAGACCAGGACAGGAGCTCCCCCAATATGGCCGAAGAAAACCACTACCTCTTCGAAATCGAAGACGGCGTCGGCGTGATCACGCTCAACCGCCCCAAGCGCATGAACGCCATGAACTGGGCCCTGTCTACGGACCTCGTCCAACTCCTACGCGATCTGCGCATGAACGACGAAGTGCGATCGATCGTGCTGACCGGCTCCGGACGCGGCTTCTGCTCGGGCGGAGATGCCGAGTGGTTGAGCGGCTCGGCCGACCGCGGCATCCCCGGCCTGTCCGACAATCCCCTCGAGCGTTATCAGCGCAAGACTCCGGCGGGGCCGCTCGCGGAACTCACCAAGATGATCGTCGACGTCGAGAAGCCGGTCATCGCCGCTCTGCACGGTCCGGTGATGGGTGCCGGCCTGGCGTATGCGCTCGCGTGCGACCGCCGCTTCGGCGACGAGACGGTGCGCATGAGCGCCGCGATGGTGCGACTGGGCTTCGCCCCGGACTGTGGCATAACCTACTTCCTGCCCCGCGTGACCCGACTCTCGACCGCGCTGATGATGGTCGAGACCGGCCGCATCCTCGAGTCGGAGGAGTGTTTCAAGGAAGGGCTGATCGACGAGATGGCGCCGAAGGGCGAGTCGCTCGCGGCGGCCATGGAATACGCCAAGACACTCGCCGGCGGCCCGAACGTCGCGATCGACCTGGCGCGGCGCTTCATCCACAAATCGCTGACCTCGAACCTCGACGAAATGCTCGACTACGAGGCTGTCGCGGCGGTGCTCTCGGCGCACACCGCCGATGCGAAGGAAGGCACGAGCGCCTTCGTAGAAAAGCGAAAGCCCGAGTTCAAGGGGCACTAGGAGTGTGAAACACGAAGTGTTTTGCACGACGACGCGGAAGCTTTGGCCGCATAGCGGCCAAAACGCAGCTAGGAGTGTGAAACACGAAGTGTTTTGCACGACGACGCGGAAGCTTTGGCCGCATAGCGGCCAAAACGCAGCTAGGAGTGTGAAACACGAAGTGTTTCCCGTGACGACGCGGAAGCATGGTCGCATAGCGACCAATACGAACGAGTCGAGAGCCTCGACGACCCGCGCATTTCTCTCTATCGCAACCTGAAGGATCGCGATCTACGCGAACGCCATGAAGCGTTCATCGTCGAGGGCCGGGGTTCGCTCGATATGCTGTTCGACCGGTCGCCGTTCGAGCCCGAGTCGCTGCTGCTCTCCGATCGCGCCTGTCGCTCGCTCGCAGACCGAATCACCAAATTGCCGGATCCGCTCCCGGTCTACGTCGCCTCGCGCTCGCTCATGGCCGGGATCGTGGGCTTCGACATGTATCGCGGCGTCCTCGCACTCTGCCGCCGCAATTCCGAGCCCGCCTTCGACGTGACTTTCGACCCGGATCGCCTCGCAGCGCCCGCGCGCGCACCCGTCATCGTGCTCGAAGCGCTCGCAAACCACGACAATGTCGGTGCGATCTTCCGCAACGCACAGGCATTCGGAGTTCCCGCGATTGCTCTCTGCCCGCGCACCTGCGACCCGCTCTACCGCAAGGCCATCCGCACCTCGATGGGGGCCACCCTCTGTGTTCCGTTCGTTCGCACCGATTCCTGGCCCGCACCGCTCGCGCGGCTGCGCGAACTCGGCTTCACGGTCGCGGCGCTTCATCCGGACACGCGCGCCGTTCCACTCGCCGAGAGCGGGGCGCGCATCGGCCCCGGCCCGCTCGCGCTGGTGGTTGGCACGGAAGGCTCCGGGATCAGCGAGGCAGCGCTCGCAGAGTGCGATCTGAGGATTCGGATCCCGATGGCGGAGGGCATCGACTCGATCAACGTCGCGACTGCCGGCGCCATTGCTCTGCATCACTTTCGTGAACGCGCCGCTCATCCAGCCGTGAGGAACACATCTTTATAGACTTCCCTCACCTCGAACGTCTACCCTAGACACGAACGCGGAGACACCACCCGGGTCGGCCGGGTACAGACAATCGAGGCCTTGCATGCGCCCCCGTCCGATCCGCCCCCGCCGTTTCCTGGCCGTCTGGATCCTCACAGTCTGCGCCGCAGCCTGCGGGAGCAACGAGTACGCGGCGCCACCTCCGCCGGCGGTGACCACCCAGCACCCGGTCGTCCGGGACGTGACACGCTACGTCGAGTACACCGGTACCGCCGAGGCAATCGAATCCGTCGAGGTACGGGCGCGCGTCACAGGCTTCCTTCGGAGTATGCATTTCGATCCCGGCGATCGGGTAAAGAAGGGCGAGCTGCTGTTCGTGATCGACCCGGAGCCGTTCGAGATCGAACTCGCAGCGGCACGAGCCAACCTGGCGGCGAATACCGCCGAGTTGGACCTCGCCCAGACCGAGTACGACCGCGCGCGGCTGATGTTCGAGAAGAAGGCGATCAGCGAGCTGAACCTCATCCAGGCGGGCGCCAAGCGCGACCAGGCCAGGGCCGCCGCGCAATCCTCGAAGACCAAGATCCATACCGCAGAGCTCAACATCGAATGGGCACACGTCAAGGCACCGATCACAGGTCGGGTCGGACGCCACCGGGTCGACGTCGGAAACCTGGTCGGCGCCGAGGGCACGACGCTGCTCACGAACATGATCCGCTACTCGCCGGTCTACGTGTACTTCCACATGAGCGAGCTCGACTTGCTCGCGCTGCAGCGAATGAGCCTGCAGCAGCGCGAAGTGCGGGATGCGAATTACGACGACCGTGAAAAGACGGCCGTTCAAGTGGGCCAGGCCGACGACGAGGGCTACCCCCACGAGGGAGTCATCGACTTCACCGGACTCCAGGTCGACCCGGGCACGGGCACACTCGAGATCCGCGGCGTTCTCCCGAACGAAGGCGCGCTCGACGAGATCGTCCTTCCGGGCACCTTTCTGCGGGTCCGGGTGCCGATCGGCGAGCAGAAGGACGCCCTCCTGATCACCGAACGCGCACTCGGCTCGGACCAGAGCGGGCGCTTCGTGCTGGTCGTGAACAACGAGGGCGTGGTCGAGCAACGAGTCGTCGAAGTCGGTCCGATCATCGACAACCTCCGGTTGATCGAGAAGGGGTTGGGGCCCGAAGACCAGGTGATCGTCAACGGCCTCCAGCGGGCCCGCCCCGGCGCGCCCGTCACCGCGACGCTCGACGACGGCAAGGAGAAGGCCACAGCGCTGGTCGAAACCAGTACACACGACGCCGAACCCGCTGCCACCGGCGAGAAGTAGACGATCGGTGTTCTCCCGAATCTTCATCGAGCGGCCGATCATGGCCACCGTGATCGCACTCGTGATCGTGATCGCGGGCGGGATTACGGTTCCGAATCTGCCGGTCGCGCAATATCCCGACATCACCCCGCCGACCGTCAAGGTGTCCACCAGTTATCCCGGCGCGAACGCACAGATCGTTGCGGACACCGTCGCCGCCCCGATCGAGCAACAGGTGAACGGTGTCGAGGGCATGATCTACATGTCCTCGACCAGCGCCAACGACGGCTCCTACGCCCTCACCGTCACCTTCGAGGTGGGCAGCGACCTCGACATGGCGCAGGTGCTGGTACAGAACCGCGTCGCGATCGCTGAAGCCCGTCTACCCGAGGAGGTCAAGCGCCAGGGCGTCACGACCAAGAAGCAGTCCACGAGCATCGTGCTGATCATCACGCTGACGTCGCAGGACGGTCGTTACGACTCCCTCTACCTGACCAATTTCGGCACGCTACGGATCGTCGATGAACTCAAGCGCATCAACGGCGTCGGCGATGTATCGATCTTCGGTGGCGGCGACTACAGCATGCGCGTCTGGCTCGACCCCGAGCGACTGCTGGCCCGCGAACTCACCACGGGCGACGTCATCGCCGCAATCCGCGAGCAGAATGTCCAGGTCGCGGCGGGTCAGATCGGGCAGCCGCCCGCGCCGGCCGGCCAGAGCTTCCAATACGCAATCAACAGCCTCGGTCGGCTCGAGAGCATCGAGCAATTCGAGCAGATCATCGTCAAGACCGGCGAAGGCGGACGCATCACCCGGGTCCACGACGTCGCTCGAGTGGAACTCGGGAGCCAGAACTACAATCAGGCCGCCGAGCTGAACGGCAACCCGACGGCTGCAATCTCGATCTACCAGCTCCCGGGCGCCAACGCACTCGAAGTCGCCGCCAACGTCCGATCGGTAATGGATGAACTCACGAGGTCGCTTCCCGAAGGCCTCGAGTGGAGCATCCCGTTCGACACCACCAAGGCCGTCGAAGCTTCGATCGAGGAGGTCTACGAGACCCTCTTCATCGCGATCCTGCTCGTCTTCCTGACGATCTTCGTCTTCCTGCAGGATTGGCGCGCGACCCTGATTCCGGCCGTAGCGATTCCAGTTTCACTCATCGGAACCTTTGCAGTGATGGGTGCGATGGGATTCTCGATCAACATGTTGACGCTGTTCGGACTGGTACTCGCGATCGGCATCGTGGTCGACGATGCCATCGTGGTGGTCGAGAACGTGACCCGCCTGATCGACGAGGAGGGACTATCCTCGCGAGATGCCGCGCTACGCGCGATGAAGGAAGTCGGTGGACCCGTCGTTGCAACCACCCTGGTACTGCTCGCCGTCTTCATCCCGGCCGCCTTCATGGGTGGAATCACCGGTCGGCTGAACCAACAGTTCGCTCTCACGATCGCCGCAGCAACCGTGATCAGCTCCATCAACGCGTTGACGCTCAGCCCCGCGCTCGCTGCGATCCTGCTGCGGCCGTCCGAAGCGAAGACCACGGGATTCTTCGGCGCTTTCAACAGCATGTTCGACCGCGTCGGCCGCCGCTACGTCGCGCTCGTGAAACGGGCAGTCGAGCATACGGCGACTTCGATGCTGTGCTTCCTCGCTCTCGTCGTCGCAGCCGGATGGGGCTTCACATCGCTTCGGACCGGCTTCCTGCCCATCGAGGATCAGGGATATTTCTTCGCAGCCGCGCAGCTGCCCGAAGCCGCGTCCCTCGAACGCACCAATGAGGTTGCCACACGCATGACGGAGGCGTTCCTCGAGACGCCCGGCATCAGCGATGCGATCACGATCGCGGGATATTCGCTGCTCGACGGCGCGAGCCTGTCGAATGCCGTGACGGCTTTCGTCGTGATGACTCCCTGGGGCGAGCGGAGTGACTCGTCCCTCAGCCTCGAAGCCATCATGGCCGACGTGCGCCGCCGCTTCCATTCGATCGAGGCAGCCATCGCATTCAGCTTCGCCCCGCCCGCCATCAACGGCCTCGGGGTGAGCGGCGGCTTTCAGATGCAGCTCCAGGACCGCAGCGGGGTTGGATTCGACATGCTGCAGCAGATCGCGATGGAAATCGTGGACGACGGCAACGCCCAGAGTGGCCTCCAGGCACTCAACACCAGCTTTCGCGCGCGCGTTCCCCAGCTCTTCGCCGACGTCGACCGCACCAAGGCCAAGACCCTGGGTGTTCCGCTCGACACGTTGTTCGGAACGCTTCAGGCGGCGCTCGGCTCCGCCTACGTGAATGACTTCAACAAATTCGGCCGCACCTACCAGGTGACGATACAGGCCGACTCGCGATTCCGACAGGAACGCGAGGACATCCGAAAGCTCCAGGTCCGCAACCTGAACGGTGAGATGCTGCCGCTCGGAACGCTCATCCGCGTCGACGACGCCTTCGGGCCGCAACTCGTCCAGCGCTACAATCTCTACCCTTCCGCAGCGATCAACGGCGAAGCCGCACTCGGCTTCAGCTCAGGGCAGGCGCTGCAGCTGATGGAGCAGATGGCCGACGAAAAGCTGCCACTGTCGATGGGCTACCAGTGGACGGGCATGTCCTATCAAGAAAAACAGGCCGGCGGCGAGACGATGGTGATCTTCGGCCTCGCGATCGTACTGGTATTTCTCGTGTTGGCGGCGCAGTACGAGAGCTGGTCGGCGCCGGCAGCGGTGATCTTCGCAGTCCCACTCGGCCTGCTCGGTGCGGTGGTCGCGGTCGCCGCGCGCGGCTACACGAACGACGTCTACATGCAGATCGGCGTGATTCTCCTGGTCGCACTCGCCAGCAAGAACGCGATCCTGATCGTCGAGTTCGCGCGTGAGAAGCGCGCCCAGGGGCTCGGTATCCTCGAAGCCGCGATCGAGGCCTCACGCCTGCGTTTCCGGCCCATTCTGATGACATCATTCTCTTTCGTACTCGGCGTGCTGCCGCTCGTCGCCGCGAGCGGCGCAGGTGCCGCGAGCCGCCGCTCACTCGGAACCGTCGTACTCGGCGGGCAGTTGTCCGCGACGGTGATCGCAGTCGTGCTCGTCCCGGTCTTCTTCGTAGTTTTCCAGCGCCTGGGCGAACGCTCCGACGTTGCTGTGCAAACCCCCGACAGCTAGAAACCGGCAGTTCTGGAAGGACTATGCCTTCGAACGCGATACACAGGGCGAACCTCGCCGCAGCCATCGCGATCGGCATCACAGGAACGGGCTTTCTGCTATTCCGCGCACAGGCGCTCTCCTTCACCCACGACGAAGCGCTGACCTATCTGCACGCGATTCGACCGGGAATCGGACGCCTGTTCGCGTTCGGCTACCCGAACGCGAACAACCACCTGCTCAACAGCGCACTAAGCTGGTGTTCGTATCGGATGTTCGGCAACGCCGAATGGGCGCTTCGTCTTCCCAACGTTCTCGCGTTCGGGGTCTTCGTTTTCGCCGCGTACCGGCTGATGTCCCGCCGCCTCCGACCCTCGCTGGTCGTCCCGGGACTGCTGCTCATCGTCTGCAATCCCTTTCAGCTCGACTTCTTTGCGCTGTGCCGAGGCTACGGGCTCGCACTCGCGTTCACTCTGCTCGCGCTCGAATTTTCGGTGTCGTCGCTGGAGGATCCGAGCCGACGCACACTCGCGTCGAGAAAGGCGAACTCTGTTAGCGCCGGCGTGTGTGCGGCCTTGGCAACACTCTCGAACCTCGCCTGGCTGAACTTCACTCTCGCGCTGGCCTTCGTGGTGGGCACGATCCAATTCGTCCGCACGCGCCGAGATCCCACCGCGGGCTCTTTCTTCCGAGACTGGGTGCTGCCGCAACTCGCGACGGCGATCACGCTGATTGCAGTCCTGCTCCCGGTCGTGACGAAGTTGCGCGCCGAGCAGGCCCTCTACTTCGGCGGCGACACCGGCTTCTGGAGCGATACCGTGGGCTCACTGATCGAGAGCACGCTGTATGCACAGCCCTACACACTCTCCGCGCTGGGCCCGCTGGCGGTCGGGGTCGCGGTCGCGCTGGTCACCGCCACCGGCATCGTCCTTGCGGGTGCCGCACGGGTCGTCCCGGGTTCGAGTCGGGAGACCGCGCTCGCATTGCTGGGAATCCTCATCGCCTGCGCCGTGAGCAGCCAGCTCCAACACCAGCTGATGGGGACGAAGTTCCTGGTCGACCGAACCGCGCTATTTCTCGTGCCGGTATTCGCCTTGCTCATGATTTTCAGCTGTGATGCGCTGGACGGCCATCCCTCACTGCGACGTGCCGGCAATATCGCGGCGGGTGTGTTCGCCGCGCTGGCCGCGCTCCACACCGCCCTGGCGCTCAACACCAGCCACACACTCACGTGGGCCTACGATTCAGACACAAAGCGGATGCTGAACGACCTGGGCGCCTTCGTGGCTGAGGGCCCTGCTCCGCCGCACCCACTCAGCCTTGGCGCCGAATGGCTTCATCAGCCCGCGGTCGACTTCTACCGCGAACGCGACGGCCTCGATTGGCTCGCGCCGATGACCCGCAGCGACTTCGAACGTGCGCACGATTTCTACTTCTACCTGCAGGATTCGACCGACCCCGAGATCGAACGCATCCCCATGCAGCCCCTGCAGCAGTATCCGCAGAGTGGGCACGTTCTCGCGCGCGACCAGCGCGGCTTCGAGTGATCGGCCGGTTCGCCGTATAATGGGGCCGATGGACGAGCCTGAAATCGCGACCAAGCCAGAGTCGGAATCCACTCACGCGCCTTGGCTGCACCTCGCAGCGGTGGTCTCGATCCTGGCCGTTGCGATCGCGATGAATCAGGGCGTTCGCGACGGCGCCAGCCGGCTCTATAGAGCTGCGACCGCGCAGCTTCAGAGCGAAGCGACCCACCGCATCAACCTCACGGCGCCGCGGTCGGGCGAAATTGCGCTCACCGAGCCGATCTTGCACACGGTCGAAATGCTGCGCGCAAACGACATCGACAGCTTTCGACTGTCGCCGGCGGTGAGCGAAGAAGCGTTCATCAGGCAACGCCTGATCGAAGGCGCGTGGCCGATCCGCTTCGATGAATCGTCCGGCTTCCTGGTCGCCTACCTGGGCGAGCGCACGGGCTGCACGGTCGTCGACCGATTCGAGTTCGACCCGGGCTGGCGAATCCCGCGGCGGCAAGCACCGATCTTCGCGGGAAGACGTGGAGTTCAGCTTGCCCGCTGCCATTAGCCTTGCACCGCTCTACTTGTTTGGGATCGGCCTCGTCGCCGCGGCTCCGCTACTCGAGGCGCTCGCCACCGCGCCCGGCGCGCGAGAACCCGCGCAGCGATGGGCGAACATCGCCGGCCTGTTCGCGATCGGAATCCTCACCAACTACCTGCTCGTCCTGTTGCTGGGGTCGTTGCCTGTCGCGCTCGCGGTCGGAAGCATCCTCGCGGTCGTCGGCCTCGCCCTCGGCGTCCGTACGCGAATACGCTCCCGCGCAGCGGAAAGATCGCCTGGTAACACATCTGAGTCGTGGCTCTGGGTCTTCGCCCTGCTGGTCGCGACGATCGTCTTCCTTTACGCAGTGCTGATCCTCACGCTTCCCTTGACACACTGGGACGCACGGTCGATCTGGTTCTTCCAGGCGAAGATCATCTACTTCGCGGGCGCGCTCACGAGTGACTCACCGTGGAGCACACTGGAATTTGCGCACGGCGATTACCCCAAACTGCTTCCGACCCTCGCCGCACAAGTCGCCGCCGTCGCCGGCTTCTGGAACGAAACCCTACCGAAGTCCGCGCTGCTCGCCTTGCTCGTCCCCGCCGCTCTCGGCGCCATCTCCTTCGCCAATCGACCGGTGAGCGCGGCGTTCCTGATCGCCATGCTCTTCTTCCCGACCTATAGCGTGCTCTGGAACGGATACGCGGACGGCTACCTAGCGTTGTACTCCGTGCTCTGCGTGCTCGCGCTCGGGCGCTGGATCGAACAACGCAATCCCGGCGATCTGTTGCTTGGCCTCGCTGCACTCGGAATCGCCGCATCGCTCAAGAACGAAGGCTTGTACTTCCTGCTCTGTGCCGCGGTTGGAAGTGCGATCGCAGCGACTACCGCACGCGGGAATTCGGGGGCCCATACCGACTCGCGACCCTCCGGGCTCCCGGCTGTCGCGTGGATCGCGGCGGTGTCGTTGGCGGGACCGCTGACGTGGGGGATCACGAAGCGGGCCTGGGGGCTCACGAACGATCTGGGCCTTTCGGACGAGACCATCGCAATCATATGGGGCCGACTCAGTGAACCCGATGCGCTCACATCGATCCTGAATGCGCTATTCCAGACCTTCGAGCTCGTCGGTGCAATCGTCCCGCTTGCGCTGGCGTTGGTCGCGGCGACACTCTTTCGCGTCCGCATTCCGACCGCATTCTGGCTGGCGTTCACGACCGCGGCGCTCTACCTGGCCGGAATCATCGGGGTCTATCTCGCAACACCGTACGAACTCGCCTGGCACCTCGAGACCAGCGCAGGCCGGACCGTCCTGCCGATCTTCGCAATCTTCTCGGGCGCGACGTTTCTACTGCTCGACGTCATCGAGCGCCCGGCCGGCGCCGCGCGACCCGGCGGCACGGAATGACCGCGCCCGAGCAGCCGATGCCGCGCTGGAAGCTGCTGCTGTTCGCGCTACTGCCGACCGTTGCACTGTTCGGCTCACTCGAAATCGCGCTGCGCATCGCGGGCTTTCAGTACTCCGAGATACCGCTCGAGGTCCGACGTTTCACCGAAGACCCGCAGGGAGTCGTCGACCGCGAGCTCGCGTGGCATAACCGCGACGGCGTCGAGCGATTCAAGAAGGACGCCCATCAGCTGTGGGTTCCCATGACCTCCCCCCTCGAACGACACGACCTCGAAGCCGCAGAGGGCAGTTTTCGTATCGCGACACTCGGCGACTCCTGTACCGCCTACTGCGTGAATACCCGCGATTCGTTTCCGGAACTTGCGGAGCGCTACCTGAACGAACAGAGCAACCGCCTCGTCGAGGTGATGAACGCCGGCGTCGCTTCGTACTCGTCGTTCCAGGGGCTCGAGCGCCTGAAGCACGCGGTCCTGCCCTATCGCCCGGATCTGATCACGGTGTACTTCGGCTGGAACGACCACTGGATCACCGGCACGCCGGACCGGGAGGTCGTGCTCCGCAGCGAGTGGGAGACGCGACTCGTAAACGTACTCGATCACCTGCGCCTCTATCAGGCCGGTAGCTGGCTACTCGCGCGCGCGCGAGCCGGGCGCAGCGACACGACAACCGGGCCACACGCCAAACCGGTCCCGCGCGTCGACCTCGAGAGTTACGACTCGAATCTGCGTGAAATCGTCTCGGTCGCGCGCGCCGCCGGCATTCAAGTGCTCTTCATTACCGCACCGCAAGACCTGCGCGACTGGGACAACCCCGATCTTCAGCCGTTGTCGACCCGGGAACTCGTCGCACTGCACAGCCGCTACAACGACATCGTGCGAGCAGTCGCAGCCGAGACCGGGACTGGGCTGCTCGATCTGGAGACGATGTTCGAGCTGCAAAAGCCGCGCCGGCTGATCGCAAAGGACGGCATCCACTTCAATCCCGCCGGCTGCCGCCTCACCGCAAACGTAGTGGCAGACAAGATCGCCGAGCACTACCTCGAGTGACGCACAACCCGACACACCGAGTTCATTCGCCGGGTAATCGCCAGCGACGACAGCACTCAGGCCCCACGGCTAGCGCTTGAGAACCGCCGCCGTGGCGTTGCCACCCAGGCCCAACGTCTGCGCGAGGCCGACCTTGGCGTTCGGTACCTGGCGCTCGCCGGCTTCGCCTCGGAGTTGCCAGCCGAGTTCGCAGATCTGGAACAGCCCCTGTGCGGTAGTCGCCTCGCCGAACGACTGGAAGCCACCGCTCGGGTTGATGGGCAGCTTGCCGGTCGGCGTCGTTTCGCCCTTTTCGACCAATCGCTCCGCCTCGCCGGGTTCACACAGGCCCCACTCCTCCGGGAACGCGAGCTCGTAATAGACGGTGTTGTCCTGGAGTTCGACGAGATCGAGATCCTGCGGACCGATCCCGGCGACTTCGAACGCCTTCAGGACCGCTTGCTTGGCTTCGCTGTGGTGCGTCGGCCCGGACGGGACGATGCCGCCGAGCCCGCGCGTAATGCCGTCGTCAAAGCGAGCGGTGGCAACCGTGCTGGCGGCGACGGTAATCGGGTTCGTCGTGCGCTTGCGCGCGGCTTCGGCCGAGCAGATCACCACCGCAGCCGCGCCGTCGGAGACCGGACAGATCTCGAGCAGATGCAGCGGATAGCTCACGAGTGGTGAGTTCAGCACCTCTTCGATCGTGAACTCCTTGCGGAAGCGCGCGTTCACGTTGTGGACCGAATTCTTGTGCGCCTTCACTGCGATCTGGGCAAAGTGCTCCGGCGTCGTGCCGTACTCGGCCATTCGACGCCGCGCGAGCATGGCCCAGAATGCGGGACCCGGCATTCCGACACAGCGTTGACGCAGGAACTCGGGGTCGTGGACGTCTTCGACGCCAGAAGTCTGGATGAAACCCTTGGGCATCTTCTCGCCGCCGACGACGAGCACCGTGTCGTGCAAACCGCTCGCCACGAGCGTGTGGCCGATGTTGAAGGCGTTGCCGCCGGCCGCACAACCCGCCGACAAGTTGTAGACCGGAATACCGCTCGACCCCATCTCCTCGACGACGTCGTTGCCGTTCAGCCCCCAACCCTTACCGCCCGAAAAGCGCGAACTCGCAGCTGCGACTGCGTCGATCTCGCGCCAGCCGACGCCCGCGTCAGCCAGTGCGACCTCGACCGCTTCGCGGCACATCTTCGTCACGCTCTTTTCGGGGAATTTGCCCCAGGGGTGCATTCCCAGACCGAGGACGGCGACTTCTCTCATCGCGTACGAACTCCTAGCTGCAGGTTGGCCGTGTTGCGGCCAAAGTTTCCGCCGTGTCGCGTGAATCGCTTCGCGCTTCCAACTCGCCGCTGCGCGCCGCCGCGGGCATCAGATGGGTCGAAACATCCAGGTGACGACATCGTTGCCGTCCGCGTCACCGCCGAGTCTGCCCACCACGAGCTCGACGTCGCCCCCCACCTGCGCGCTCATCGGGTCGTCGACGTCGATCCGGCCCAATACCCGCAACCCATCATCGAGGTCGACCATCCCCATCGCGTAGGGCTGATAGGGTTCTTCAGTGATCACGGGTGCGGGCGGCTGGTAGTTCTGGATCGCGCAACTCCAGATCTTGCCGGTCGGGCCGAAGTTCATGTCCACCATCGCGGGCGCGTCGCAATCCGGATTGTGGCAGACGCTGTCTCGGGGAAAATACGTCGCGCTGCAACCGCCGCACTTCGAGCCGAGCAAGCGCGGCCCATCGGCGGTCTCGGTCATCAGTCCTTCGACTGCGTGGACTCGTGTCGTCATCGATCCGATCCTTTCGATCCCAGCTAGGACTTCGCCGCGCGGATCAGCTCCGGCAGGATTTCGAGACAATCCCCGATGACCCCGAAACGCGCGTACCGGAAGATCGAAGCGTCGCTGTCGGTGTTGATCGCGACGATCGTCTTCGCAGCTGAACAGCCCGCCATGTGCTGGCTTGCGCCCGATATTCCGGCCGCAAGGTAGAGGCCCGGCCGCGTGATCGTGCCGGTGAGCCCGACCTGATGCGAGGAATCGACCCAGCCGTCATCGACGATCGGCCTGGAAGCGCCCGGCAGTCCGCCAAGCGCCTCGGCGAGTTCTTCGATCAGCTTGTAATTGGCCGCATCGCCAAGACCGCGTCCGCCCGAGACGATGATTTCGGCCGCGTCGAGACGCGGTCCTTCCGCCTTCGGCTTCTCGAGTACCTGAATACGTTCATCGACCGCAGCGAGGTCGACCGCGAAGTCGCGCACGGCGGGCGTCGTGGCAGCGTCGGCAGCCTCGGGGAGCACCGCGTTCGCGAGCACCGAGACCACGCAAGCGCGCTCCCCGGCAATTTCGTAGACGGCACGCGTGTCGCCGCCATACGCCGACGCGGTGACGGACAGCTTTCCGCCGCCGTCGACTTCGACCGCCGCCGCATTCATCACCACGCCCGCCCTCACCTTTGCAGCCAGGCGCGGCGCAACCAGGCGGACATCGAAGCCCTGCGCGATCAGGACCACGCGGGGCGAATGCTGCTCGCAGTATTGCGCAAGTGCCGCAACGGTCGCGTCTGCAGAAAACTCGGCAAGTTTGGCGTCTTCGATGTGGTCGATGTTCGCGACACCGTACGTTCCGGCGGTTTGCCGGATCGTGTCCGAGACCGGACCGAGCGTGAGCCAGTTCAGAGCACCGCCGGTGGCGGCCGCAACCCCACGCCCGAGGGTCAGGATGTCATCGACCTCACCGGCGAACGCCTCGCCGCCCCGGCCCCATGTAACGACTACGACTTCATTTGACGACACGACAGAAATGCTCCTGTGTTGATGAGCGAATGGGATCCGTTCGGAACGGCTCGCGGTTAGATGACGCTGTCTTCGCGCAAGCGCGCGATCAGACGATCCGCCAGCTCTGCGGGCGAATCGCCCGAGATGAACTCGCAGTTCCCCTGGATCGTCGGGACGAACTGTTTGGTGAATGCGACACGCGGCTCGGAGTCATCAGCGGACAGGCCGAGGTCGGAGACCGCGACCACCGTCGGCTTGACGCGCCGCGCTTTGATCTTGCTCGCCGCAGTCGGATATCGCGGATCGCCGAGCTCATTGCTGATGGTCACCACGGCACCCCCCGTCACCGCGACGACCTCGTCTCCATCGGGGGTCACGCGCGTCACGCGCCAGCCGCCGTCACCACTCTCGACCGCGCGCGCGATCGTGACGATCGGCAGATCGAGCATTTCGCCGACCAGCGCCGGAACCACGCCCTGGTCGTCGTCCGACGCCTGGCGACCGCACAGAACCAGGTCGGCGCCGCCGGTGGTCCGGATGTAGCCGGCCAACAGGCTCGCGATCACGTGTGCGTCGAGCGCCGCGGGATCGACCTCGATCGACGCGACTTCGTCCGCGCCGAGCGCGGCCGCGTGCTTGAGGATGTCGCCGGGCGCCGGTCCTGCCGAGACCACGGTAATGCTGCATTCCACTCCCGTGTCCTTGATTCGCAAGGCGGCCTCGAGCGCCTGCTCGTCGAACCCATTCATGAGTCGGGGGATGGCGGCCTGTGTCAGCGATTTTCCGTCGTCGCCGATTTCCAGGCGACCGGCCAGCGCGTAGTTGTTGACCGCATCCGGGTCGAGCACTTCCTTGACACATACGACGATTCGCATTGGTTCTCTATCTCCCTACTTGCCTACTTCGAATGGACCGACCGCGGATCAGACACTCGCTCATCGACCAGGAATACGCTCTCCGACTCACACCAGACCCCATCCGCCTCGAATCCGTCGGGCCTGTTGACCAGGTCGGTCATCAGCAGCCAACGCCACGGAGGATCGCCGTGGTCGACGTAGTCACCCGTGAGGGTGCCGGTGAATTCTTCGCGGGCGACGTAATGAGTTCCGGGCACGAGCCCACCGCCGTCGCATTCAGCGCGGCGGCCGGCGATCTCGCCGTCGAAACCCGGCTTTGCGTCGTCGGTCTGGGGGAACACCGGTCTCCTCGTAAAGCTACAGGCGGGCCGTCTGCCCGCCCGTTCAGATCTGGTCTATTCCGGCTCGCCCGTCAGCGACTCGAAGGCGTCGAGGGCTTCCTCGACGATATCGAAGACGATCTGACGCGCGGGCTTCATCGATGTTACGAAGCCGACGCCCTGCCCTGCCGCCTCGGTCATCAGATCGGCGCGCCGGGCGTCGTTGCTGCCCTGGATGTAGG
>JAFDEI010000260.1 GCA_019310425.1 Deltaproteobacteria bacterium
CCCCTCGCTTCGGCCGCTTTCGGCTTGGCCGAGTTGGACGCCATCAGCGCGGGTGTCGCGTGTTCGGGCACTTTCGCGCGGGCTGGTCGGGGCTCGGGCTTCGAGTCGACGGGCACCGCGGCTCTTGCGCGCTTCGAGGTCGGCAGCTTCTCCGCGAGCTTCGGCAGCCCGAGCCGGTCGACTTCCGCTGCTATCTCGGTCCACAGCGCGGGCGAGACGCCCTGCTCTGCCACGCCGTCGCTGCGGGAATTCCAGAGCGCCGCCGCGGCGAAGCCGCCCAGGGTTACCAAGAGCACGAAGAGCAGCCGGATCATCGAACCTCCCGTTCATGGTTTCCGGTGGATGCTGCGATCGCGTAGGCGAGCTGGATGTCGTGAACACCCGCGGTGTGGGCGATCGCGATGGCACGCGTGAGTGCCGAGGCTTCGGTGCGCACGACCACTGAAGGCACCGGCGCTTGTTCGAGGCGCAGGGCGAGTTCTTCCCAGCTGACGACCTCGCCATCGAGCGTGAGCTCGAGTGCGTCGCCATCCGTGCGAAGGGCAATCGTGGTTCCGGTGAGATCGCTGCCGGTGCCCGCGCTGCGTTCGAGCTCGGGTAGCGCGAGCTCCACCGTGTGTTCGTGGCCGAAGCGTGCACCGACGAGCGCCAGCGTGACGCAGAAGAGCAGACAGGCCAGCACGTCGATGAAGTACAAGCCGTAGCCGAGCAGCGAGCTCGATTGCGCGCTCACGCGGGCTCTACTTCTCGGCGCAAGGGCCGCAGCTTCTCGGGCTCGAGCATCGATGTCACTGGTTCGACGTTCTCGGGTTCGGGCTCCGCAGGCCGCGCTTTGGCCCAGACGCCGACGAGCGCAATCAGGAAGCCGACGAAGCTGCTGCGCAGCGCAATGCCGAGGGAGTGGACCAGCGGTCCGGGTTGCAGCTCGTCGGGAGACAGTCCTGCAAAGCCACGCACCATGCCGTGGATGGTTCCGAGCAGGCCCAGCAGCAGTGCGGACTCGACGGCGGGGTCGAGCCAGTGTGGAGCGGGGCCTGCGCGCAGCCCCGCCAGGCGATTCGCGATCTGATGGACTGCGGCGCTCAGGATCGCGATCGCGAGCGCGATCTGCGGTACCAGCACCCAGCCGACGGCGTCGACGGCCGCCGACAGGCCACTGAATCCCGCTTCCAACAGCTCGCCCGCACTCAGGCCTGACGCGACAACGGCTGCGAACGGAATCGCCGCCAACCCGGCCAGCGCAATGCCGACGAGGCTAACGCGCAGCACCCGATCCCCCCGGCCCGACCTGAGACGTACGCATTGCCGTGTTGGCGATCGCTGTGGGATGTCGCTCCGGTTCGGTGATTACACCCGAGAGCCGACTCCTCAGGCCGACATCGAAACCCGAACGTTCGAGCACCGATTCGATGACCGCGCTGCTGAATTCGTCCGTTGCGCGATCGACGAGCCGCCAGCCCACCAGCGTGCTCCGTGACGTTCGCCCCGACACGTCGCAGGACGTGAGGTAGGCCTCGAGCTGGAGGATCTCGAAGACGGCTTCATCGAGTTCGCGCTGGGGCGCGCCTCCGAGGTAGCGCTTGACCGCGCGCGCTTTCCACTCACAGTGTTCCTTCTGCCATTCGCGGCACGAGTCGGTCCCGGCGCGGGCGTCGGCTGCGCCCAGCAGCAAGGCGACGGTGGCGGTGAAGCAGGTTGCAAGCGAAATCGTTCGTGTCATGTCGTTCTCCGATGGCCGCGCTACGGCGTCCGGTGGTCGCCGCGGGCGAAGTAGTCGAGTCGCTCGAGCGACGCGGTGTCGTAGCTGGAGGGGCGAATTCCGCCGGAAGGCAGCCCCAACGTGCGCGCGACGACGCCTCCGAGGTCCTGCCAGTCTTGGGACTTGTCGCCTTCGAAGAGCGCTCCGAGGCCGACCGCGCCGTTGCCCGCAAACAGCGAGTCGAGGCGCTGGGCGAGTTGCCGCTCGATCAGCAGGTCGAGCAGCCGCCGCACCGAGCGCCTTTCGGCGGATAGCTGGTTCGATCGCGCCTGGTAGCGTGCGTAGAGGCCCTCCACCTTGCGCGCGAAGCTGGCCGCTCCCTCGGGTCCCATCTCGGGCAGGGGCAGGTCGAGCGAGCCGTGGGACGCCCAGCTGGCGTGCAACACGGCGCCCGCCGTAGCGGCTTCGCCGCCGCGGTCGAGTCGTTCGGCGAGTGCGCCGGTGGCCGTGGCGATGCCCTGGAAGTGTTCCTGAAAGAAGCGCCGGCGATCTTCCGGGCGCTCGCGGTCGCCCGAGGCGGTTTTCGCGGCTCGCGCGAGTTCGCGCGCGTCCGCGCGCATCCGCACCACCGACGCTTCGATCGAACTCAGTCCGGTTTCCTGCGCCTCGAGCCGCGCCGCGTAGGCCTCGACATATTCGACGAGCGCCTCGGCGGCTTCGGCCTCGCTGCTCGCGACCTCGATACGCTGCTTCGATGCCACCAGCGATTCGTTGTACCGCTGAACGATCGGCGCCATCTCGCTCTCGCGCTCGCGGATCTGCTCCTGCGAGTCGAGGATGCGCCCCATCAGCTCGGGGATCTGCTCGATCGCGCGCTCGCGACCCGTACCGGCGCCCGCGGCGCCTGGAAGCAGCAGCAGCAGGGCGCAACCGGCGGTGAAGCGTCTGGCGTTGGTGAGAATCGATCGGGGATCTTGCTGGAACATCACGGGGCCTCCTGGGCTGCCTGTTGCATCAACGGCTGGATCGCGGTGGGCAACCGGAACGGCGGCAGCGGGCGGTTGCCCGCGATTGCACCCATGGCGATCAGCGTGTTCACGCCCGGGTCGGAACTGCGGCTGTGCCGTTGCAGGTACTCGAGGTGTGTCGTGCAATCGTTGAACTCGGACAGTTCGCGGGCGCGCAACCACGCCGTGCACTCCGCGGTGACCGCCTGCTTCTCGAGCGCGCGGTCACCGGCGGCGCGGGCCCGTTGCCCGGCCGCTTCGAAGCGGCGGGCGGCCAGTGTGAAATCCGCCGACTCGTACAGTCCGAGTCCGGCCGAAAGGTTCGACCTGGCCGCGGCCGCGTGGGACGGGCCTCGCCCGGGTGCTGCAGCGGGTGTCTCGCAGGCGATTGCCCCGCCGAAGCAGGCGAGAAGAGCCGCGGCTGCCAATGCAGCCGCGGCCCGGCGCCGACCGTCTGCCGCCCCGTCCGCACTCTTCCCCCCGAAAGAAAGTCGCCGAAGCGCTTGATCGACCGACGTCATCTCGAAACCTCCTGGCTTTCCGAACCGCGTTCACCCCTGGACATGGCGTGGCAAGCTCGGATTCAACACCCGCGATCACACCGGCTGGAAAGCGCAAAATGCCCGGAAGCACTTGGCTTCCGGGCATTTTCGAGTCCGTTGGAACGGGATCTCAGTTTCCGCCGGCACCGCTGTTGTTGCCCCCCTTCTCGCCGCCGTTCGCGACGGTGTCGACTCCGGTCATCGTCAGCTCCCCCCCGAATGCAGGGTGTGACGACGCGCCGATCATCAACGCCATGGCGATCACCGGCAGCAGGCCTTTCTTGACTGCTTCGCCCAGCCACTTGCGCGGACCATTTCGCCAGAATCGCATCTGTTCCACCGGGCCGGTCCACTCTGCCTGTTCGAGATATCGAAGGAGTCCTTGGTGCATCGCTTCATCCATCCGTTTGCGAGCTGCGCTGAGTTCTCCGATCCAATATTCGGCGCGCTTGAGGTCCCCGGCATCGACCGCCATCTGGGCCAGGTTGACGAACGGGAAGTAGCTGGTGGGGTCGAGGGCGGCCGCACGGCGGAAGCACTTTTCGGTTTGCTCGAGCTGGTCGCGCAGCGGGTAGTCGGAGTCGGGCAAGCAGTCCCAGCGGGTCTGGCCGCGCGCGTTCCAGAGCAGCGCGCGCACCGCGTGGGCCTCGGCGATGGTGAGGCCTTCGGCCAGCGTGTCGTCCGACTCGCGCAGCCGGTGGTGGGCCCGCAGCACGTGGCCCTCGTTCAGGTGGAAGTAGGGATCCTCACCGCGAAACGAGGCCGCTTCTTGAAGCGCCTGCCAGGTCTGGGGCGATGCGGCGTCGCGATTTACGAGTTCGCGCAGCCGTTGAAGGCCGGCGGGGGCCCGCCCGACCAGCAGCAGCTTGTCCTCGTGGAGCCGGTAGCCCACTTGATAGGCGAGCTTGGCGACGTCGCTGATCCAGCTGCGCACGGTGGCGTGGTTCGCGCGGTGGTTGCGGGCGTAGTCGCCCGCGGTCCCCTGCGCGTACATCTTCACCCAGGCGTAGGCGTGGAGCTTGCGTCGCCAGAGCTCTGCGTCACCGCGGCCTGCGGCTTCGCGCTCGATCTGTTCCCAGAGCGCACGGCCGGTATCGCTGCGCCGGAGTTCCGACAATTCACGCTCGAGCGCTGCCTTGCGCCGCGCCGCGTCGTCGTCCGAGCCTGGAAACTCCACCTCTTCGGGATCGGTCGCCGAGTTCGGACCCTCCCAGTGCAGCGTGAACACCTCCG
>JAFDEI010000088.1 GCA_019310425.1 Deltaproteobacteria bacterium
ATGATCTCGACGGACTGCTGGTCGTAGCGGTTGATACGATCGCCGTAGTTGTTCGCGAGGTAGAGCTTGAAGGCCGCCAGATACTCTTCCTTCTGCTCATCGCTGAAGCGCTTCCAGTCGCGACCGAGCACGAGCCGCGACATCGTCCGCATATCGAAGCGCGCGTAGGCGATCTCCTCGATGGCCGCCAACCGCTGCTCGTGGTCGCGCTCGGGATCGTTCAGCACCGCGAGCACCTGGTCGATCGTCTGCTGCATCGTCTCGCGCGGATCCGCGGCTGCCGCGATCCCCGCGGAGCCCGCCAGCGTCGCGATCAACGCAAAGAGCGCCAGCCCGCGTCGCACCGCCTCATCCGTCCGCATTCGCCTCGCCCCCGATGCCGGGATCCTCTCCAGTCTCGCCCTCGGCGGGAGCCTCGCCGGCTTCGCCCGCGGCTGGATCGGATTCCTCTTCGTCTTCGAAGTAATACAGGTCGTCCTGAGGATCGGCAGTCGGCTGGTAGTCATTGACCAGATTCTCGCGCAGGGCCATGTAGGCGTTGCGCTGGAATGCGTAGAAGTCGAGCGCTGAGGCGCGGTTTTCGTCGATTTCTTCGATGTAGCGGGCGCGGGTGTTGATCAGATTCGTCGTGGTGATCGCCATGGAGACGTACCAGGCGAGAAAGTACGGGTGCACCATGGTCGCCGCGTCGGCTGCGAGCCCGACGGTGTCGCGCGGATTGGAGGCACCCAGGATCGGCAGCACCAGGTAGGGCCCCGGCGGAACGCCCCAGTAGCCGAGCGTCTGGCCGAAATCCTCGTTGTTGCCCCGAAGGCCGATCCGCTTGGCCGGATCCCAGAGGCCGCCGATGCCGACCGTGGTGTTGACCACGAATCGCCCGAGATCCTGGCCCGCTTGGACGGGCTTGGCCTGGAGCAGGTCGTTCAGGAAGATGATCGGGAAGCGGACGTTCTGAAAGATGTTCCGGATACCGGTCTGCACCAGATCCGGCAGCACGAAGTCCCAGCCGATCGCGACCGGTCGCAGCAGGTAGATGTCGAGCTTGTCGTTGAACCAGAAGATTTTGCGATTGAAGCCCTCCCAGGGATCGTTGGGGCCTTGGATCTCGAAGCCTTCGCTCGGCTCGCCGCTCGAATCGGCAACTTCGATTTCGGCCTCAGCCGCAACCGTGTCCGCCGCGACCTCGGGGGCCGCGACCGCCAGCGTGAACAACGCGAGTGCCGTGACGAGTGTTCGGATCCCCGCCGATCTCATCTTCAATCCTCCTCGTCCAACCCAGCGTCGTTGACGAACTTTCCGATCAGGCGTTCGAGCAGCACCGCACTCTCCGTGAACGCGATTTCCTCACCGTCCTTCAGCAACTCGTCCTCGGCGCCGGGTTCGAGTGCCAGAAACTTGTTACCCAACACACCCTCGGTCATGATCGACGCCATGGTGTCGACCGGGAGTTCCAGACTCGGATCGACGTCCATATTAACCCGAGCTCGGAGGTTCTTGTCGAGTTCTATCGAGGATACCTGACCCACCTGAACTCCGGAAACCACCACCGGAGCCCGCGGCCGAAGCCCTCCGATCTGGTCGAATGTCGCGTAGAGGTGGAAGCCGCGCTCCCCCTGTAGCCCCCCGACCTGGACCGAGAGATAGGCGATCGCAGCGAGGCCGGCGAGCACGAACAAGCCGACGGTCAGATCGCGAATCGGTGAGGGTTGCATGGCGTCATGCCTCCGAGTTGGATCCGGGCATCGTCAGATGCCCCAGAGTGCGGTGATCACGTAATCGAACAGCAGCACACAGACCGACGCGGTCACGACCGTGCCGGTCGTCGCGGCGCTCACGCCGGTGGACGTCGGCTCGCTGGTGTAGCCGCGGTAGGTCGCGATGAATCCGACCAGGGCACCGAATACGAGTGCCTTGCTGAAGCTGGGGACGATGTCGTCCGCGAAGGTGATGGCCGACTCGAGGCTCGCGAAGTAGGTCCCACCGTGGAGCCCGAGCAGCATCACCGAGACCAGATAGCCCCCGAAGAGTGCGAAGAGAATGAAGAGCGCGGCCAGCAGGGGCATCACGACCAACAGCGCCAGCGCCTTTGGCCCGACCACGAAGTCGATCGGGTCGATCGACATCATCCGCAGCCCGTCGAGCTGCTCGGTCGTCACCATCGTCGCGATCTGGGCCGCGGCGGCGGAACCCGCGCGCCCGATCACGAGCAGCGCGGTCAGAACCGGGCCGAGTTCCCTGACGAGCGAGAGCCCCACCATTGCGCCGACGTTGGCCTCGGCGCCGAAGCGCACCAGGGTGTCGTAACCCTGAAGCCCGAGCACCGCACCCACCGCGAAACCCGATAGGCAGACGATCGAGAGCGAGAGCACACCGGCGTCGAATACCTCGTCGACGAAGCGCCGGAATCGGAACGGCGGTACGAACGCGCAGCGCAACACGCTCAGCGTGAAGACCGCGAGCCCCCCGAGGTGGTCGACGAACAGCTGGCTCTTGAATCCGATCCGCTCGACCGCAGGCAGCCTCATGCCGCGCCTCCAGCCACCGGAAACGCATCGGTTCTGGCGGCGTAGTCCTCGGTGCTCTGGTCCTTTTCCGCCTCGAGGAACGCCACGACTCGTTCGTCGTCGCTCTGGAGCAGGGCTTCGGGGGTGCCGCTGATCGCGCGGCCGTCGACCATGAAGACGATCCGGTCGGCCATTCGAAGCGACGATGCGAGGTGGTGCGACGTGACGACCAGGGTGATGCCGAGGCGTCGGTTCAGCTCCACGAGCAACGCCTCGATGCGGCGCACGTTGATCGGATCGAGGCCGGAGAACGGCTCGTCGACCATCACGATCTCCGGGTCGGTCACGATCGCGCGAGCCAGCGCGGCGCGGCGGTTCATCCCGCCCGAAAGCTCGCGCGGATACAGCTCCCCCACCTGCTCGAGCCCGACCGCGACCAGACGGCGCGACACTTCGGCTCGGATGTCGGGCTCCGCGAGCTTGGAGTGCTCGCGCAGCGGAAGCGCGACGTTGTCGAAGACCGTCATCGAGTCGAGCAGCGCTCCGCCCTGGAATAGCATCCCGATCCGCTCGCGGACGCTGAACAGGCGGCGATTGGACATCCGGCTGATGTCTTCGCCCGCAACCCGCACCACACCGCTGTCGGGTCTCGTCAGACCGCCGACCAGGCGCATCAGCGTGCTCTTGCCGCAACCACTGCCTCCGAGCACGACGGAGATCTGACCACGCGGGAATCCACACGTCAATCCGCGAAGGACCTGCCGGTCGCCCCGCTTCAGGTAGACCCCGTCGAGGGCGACCCGGAACTCTTGGCCCGGCTCGGTGCTCATTCCCCCCCAATTCCTCCGCGCGGCACGACTCCAAAGCCGGCGTGATGGTAGTGCAGGATGACCGATAAGCAGCGCAGGACTGGAAGATACCCCCGCATTCGGATGCGGGAAGGTGACCAGCGCCACACCCCGCCACCAAACCACGAGCGGAACTCAGGACTCGGGGCACCAGACACAAACGCCGTTTAGGCCGAGTCGCCGGCCGGGCTCGCATCCCGCAGTCGCGTGGGTTAAACGATCGCTGCCGAACCGAACGGAGGACCGATGGCGGCGACGATCTCCGAGCAGATGCTGCGCGCGACCTGGCGTCTTCGCCGCGAGGTCGCGCCATTGCAGTTCAGCTCCCCCGTCACCCACGTCTACAATCCGCTCGACTACGCCCGCGCGCCGCACAAGAACTACCTCGAGAAATTCGCCGCGACCCGCAAGCGGGTCGTCTTCCTCGGAATGAACCCGGGGCCATTCGGAATGATGCAGACCGGCGTGCCGTTCGGGAACATCGACCATGTTCGCGGCTGGTTGAAGGTCGCGGGGCGGGTCTCGAATCCCGGAAACAGCCACCCGAAGCGCCCGATCCAGGGCTTCGACTGCCCGCGAAGCGAAGTCAGCGGAGCGCGATTGTGGGGCGCAATCGCCGACGAGTTCGGCGAGCCCGAGCGCTTCTTCGCCGAGCATTTCATCTCGAATTACTGCCCGCTGGCATTTCTGGAAGAGAGCGGCCGCAACCGCACCCCGGACAAGCTCCCGACCGCGGAGCGCACGCCGCTGTTCGACGCCTGCGACCGACACCTGCGGAGCCTGGTCCGAATCCTCGAACCCGAATGGCTGGTGGGAATCGGCGTTTTTGCCGAAAGCCGCGCGCTCGAAGCACTCGGTGACCGAGTGCGCATCGGCCGGATCCTCCACCCGAGCCCCGCGAACCCACGCGCGCAACGCGATTGGGGCGGACAGGCACGGAGACAACTCGTCGAGCTCGGAATCTGCCGCCCGTAGCTGCGCTTTGGCTAGAATCGCGGGACCCGTCCAACGGGCGAAGTGGGAGGCCGAGATGATGAAGCGGCAGATTACGACCTGGGTGTTGCTGCTGAGCGCGGTGCCGGTTCTCGCGGCGGGAGAATCCGGCGATCCGCCTCCGGATCCGACCACATTCGAGGGTGGCCGAGCGGCCGTCGCCGCCGTTCGCGCACAGAGCCCCACATCCGGACGTGCGAAGAACGTGATCCTCTTCATCGGCGACGGCATGGGGGTCACCACGGTGACCGCTGCACGCATCTACCAGGGGCAGCTCCGCGGCGAATCGGGCGAAGAGAACCAGCTTGCGTTCGAAGACTTCCCACACGTCGCACTCGTGAAGACCTACAACACCAACCAGCAGACGCCGGATTCGGCGGGCACCATGACCGCGATCGTCACCGGCAGCAAGACCCGCGCAGGCGTGCTGTCGATCGATCGCAAAGTCGCGCGCGGCGACTTCGCCGGTGTTCCGGGCAACGAACTGCCGACACTGCTCGAAAACGCGGAAGAGCGCGGGGTATCGACCGGCATCGTGACCACCACGACCGTCACGCACGCGACCCCCGCGGCCCTCTACGCCCACAGCCCCGACCGCGCCTGGGAGAGCGACGACCGGCTCTCGGACGCGAGCCGCGCCGCGGGCTTTCCCGATCTGGCCCGTCAGATGATCGAGTTGGCAGCGGGGAACGGCATCGAAGTCGTGCTCGGAGGCGGCCGGCAGCACTTCCTGCCGAAATCGAGTTCGGATCCGGAGTCGTCGAATGGCGGCAACCGCCTCGACGGGCGAGATCTGACCGCGGAATGGCGCTCAGGCCGCGAGAATGCCGTCGTCGTCACGACCCGGGACCAGTTGCTCGGCCTCGACCCCGCACGGACCGGCCCGCTGCTCGGCCTGTTCGAGCCCGGCCACATGAATTACGAAGAGGACCGGCTGCGGAATCCGACCGGAGACCCTTCACTGTCCGAGATGACCGGCGTCGCGATTTCGATCCTCGAAAGGAATCCGCGCGGCTACTTCCTGATGGTCGAAGCCGGGCGCATCGACCACGCCCATCACGCGGGCAACGCGCGTCGGGCGCTGCGCGATACCATCGAACTCTCGGACGCCGTGCAGCTCGCGCGCGAGGCGACGGATCCGGCCGACACCCTGATCGTCGTGACCGCCGACCACAGCCACGTCTTCACGATCGCGGGCTATCCCACGCGGGGCAACGACATCCTCGGCAAGGTCCGAACGAACGACGCCACCGGTGAACCCGGCGCCGACTTCAGCCTCGACGCCGCCGGCCGGCCCTACACCACGCTCGGCTACCACAACGGCCCGGGGGCGCGCAGCACCGTCATCGAAGGCGATCAGGTCGGAATCCACACGACCGAAGACGATGCCGCCGCTCGCAGCCGATACAGGCGGCGCCCCGATCTCAGCAAGATCGACACCGCGACCCTCGACTTCCTCCAGGAAGCCGCCGTCCCATTCAGCTACGAAACCCACAGCGGAGAGGACGTCGCCGTGTACGCCGACGGCCCCGGGGCCGAACTGTTCCGCGGTGTCCAGGAACAGAACTACCTCTACCACGCGATGACGGAGGCCCTCGGCTGGAACCGCCGCTCGCTGGTCGAGCCGTCGCCGCGCTGAGATCGGGAACGAGGCGACCTCCGAAATCGCCCTACTCGACGTACCCCAGTGAGCGCAGACGATCCATCTGCGCTTCGTCGATTTGATGCAGCGCTGCTTCGGGAGCCGCCAGGGCAGCCGTCAACTCGCTGACCCGGGCGCGGTGCAGTTCGGCGATATCGGGGTGCTGATCGGCAACGTCCCGCAGCTCCGACGGATCGGCCTCGAGGTCGACCAGCCGGAAGGTCCCGTCGTAGCGCCCCGAGTAGCTCTTCCAATGACCCCGCCGGTAAGTGCGGTAGGCCTGCTCGGTCACGAAGAGTTCCTCGGGCTCGAGGTCGCTCGTGTCGGGGGGTGCGCCGCCAGCGGTGCGAAGCAGGATCCGGAAGAGGTCCTCGGAACGCACGATCGGGCCCGCGTGCGAGAGTGCCGCGCCCTTCGCGATCAGCGGAACCACGAGCACGGGCTCGAACGACGGGTTGCCGATGTGCCTCGGTGTCGTGGGCACGAGGTGCGGTTCGTCGAGCGACTCGCCGTGGTCGCTCGTGAAGATGATCGCGGTGCCTTCGAGCAGGCCATTGCCTTCGAGCAGGTCGAGCAGCGCCCCGATCCCGCGATCGACTTCCTCGACCGTCTGGCGATATTCGACACCCCGTGCGGCCCAGTCGTGGACGTCCATGAAGTGCACGTAGAGGAAGAACCGGTCGCTCTCGCGCCGAGCGAGCGCCCGCTCGACCGCGGCGCCCACTGCCGGAGCCGCCCGAGCCGCAGAGCTCTCCTTCCAGGTCTGCCGGAGCGGCTTGCGCTTGCCCGATCGACCGGGAGCGGGAACCTCGAGCCACTGAGTGAAACCTTGCGAGAAGCCCGCCGCCCCGAAGAGCATCGAGTTCGCGGTGACGCCGATCGTCTCGTAGCCGAGGTCCCGCATCGCCCGACCAAGTCGCGGCACCTGCTCCGGGAAGCAGGCACCCGCTGCCGCCGGGCCGAACCGCGCCATGCCACACCAATTTTCTTCGTTCCAGGCGATTGTCCGGCTGGGGTCGCCGGATGACAACGCGGGCGTGCGACCGCTCCACATCGCTCCCATCGACATGCTGGTCATGTGAAACGATGCAATGGCGTTCGGGTACACCACCCCTTCGCGAGCGAGCCTCGCAATGTTGGGCGTCGCGATGTCGGCTCCGTAGGGAGACAAGTGGTCGCGCCGCAGAGTGTCGACCACGATCAGCACGATCCGCTCCGGCGGTCCGCCGGATTCGGAGCCGGAGCCGCAGCCACCGAAGGCGAGTGATGCCGCGAACGCGACCCCGATGCGCCCCAGGAGCAGCGATGCCCTGCGCTTGCTCACGGCGTTCATACCTCGGCGCAGGGGAGCGGGAACATGGCTGCGGTCGTATCCGTGGGTCGGGGCGTCACCGTAGCCGTTCTCACCGGTTCGCTAGCATCTGCACGACGATGAACGGTACCACGCTCGCAGGGGGTGGGCAGCGCGGGAGTCGCCTGCCGCTGCACGGCTGCTGCAGACGCTGCGGCACTTCCCGATGACGCGCGTCCAGATCACCGGTGCGGTCACGGCCATGCTCTTGGCGGTGCTCTCGCTCTCCGCGTCGATGCTCACGGACCCGGAGGTCGCCTTCATCCGTTCCGGAGACGAAGCGGACTGGATCACGTGGGATCGGCCGGTCGCACTCGAAACCCTGCTCGTCGGTCGCGAAATTGCAACCGCGGCGAAGTTCGTCAAGACTTTCGAGGTGGCGTCGTTGCCGGAAGCGGCGAAGCTCACGGTCGAGGCGTTGGGCGAAGTGCGGATCTTCGCGAATGACCGCGCGCTCGACCTCCCCGCGAGTGACCGCGCCTGTTTCAAGGCGGCCTGCGAGACCGCGCTCGCTCCGTTCCTCCGCGTCGGCGAAAACACGCTACGCGCGGAAGTCTTGAACCCGTCTGGCCCACAGCTGCTGCGACTTCACGTCGACGGCCTGGAAGCGAGGCTTGCCAGCGACCCGAGTTGGCAGGTCGCTCTCGGTCGGGCTTCGGCCCGCCCCGCGGTGGTCGCGGACGACACCCGTCCGTTCGAGGAATCGAGGGCGTCGGAGTCCGCGAGCCGTGCACTGCGCGAACGCGCGACGACGCTCACGGCGCTGTTCGTGAGCTTCGCGCTGCTGTTCGTTCTGGCGCGGCGATGGCTGCCGGAAGCGGCCATACGGCGCCTGCCCGAATTCGCGCTCGCAGCGGCGACGATATTCTGGATCTTCCTGTTCGCAGCCCGCTTCATCCAGCTGCCGCCGCACTGGGGCTACGACGCGAAGTTCCAGGGGGAGTACATCCACTACATCCTCGACCATCAGTCCCTCCCCCTCGCTTCCGACGGCTTCTCGATGTACCACCCGCCGCTCTACTACGGCCTCTCGGCTGCCGTCGTGGCGGCGACCGGCCCCGAGCGCGGCAGTGTCGCCGAGCAGGCCGCCATGAAGTGCGTGCCACTGCTGTGCGGCCTCGGCATGATCTTCTTCGCGTACGCGCTGATGCGCCGCAGCTTCCCCGACGACCCTCTGCCCGCATTCTTCGCGGTGGTATTCACGGGAACACTTCCGGTGAACCTCTACATGTCGGGCTACGTTTCGAATGAATCGCTGTTCGCGTTCCTCACTGCAGCAGCGTTGTGGGTCGCCGCGCCCCTGCTACTCGAGAAAGAGAAGTCGTTCGGGCGCCTGGCCGCGCTGTCCCTGGTGCTGGGGCTCGGGCTCATGACGAAATACACCGCGTTGATCACCGTGCCGGTGTTCGTGTTCTTCCTCGGCTTCGAACTGTCGCTGGCCGAGCGGTATCGCGCCCGGCGCATCGCGCTGATCTGTGGGGGTGTGGTGCTCGGGGCGCTGTGCGTCGGGGGCTGGGTCTACCTGCGCAACTGGATCCACTTCCGCGACCCACTGATCTGGAACCTCGATGTCCCCGGCGCCTTGCTCTGGTGGCAAACGCCGGGGTTCCGAACGATCGAATACTACTGGGGTTTTGGTGAGTCGTTGCAACACCCCTATTTCGCGCTGTTCCACTCGTTCTGGGATGCCCTCTACAGCGCGACCTGGGGCGACGGAGCGCCGCCGTCGATCTACCACATCGCCGAACGCCATACGCTCTGGAATTACGATGCGATGACCTCGGCCTATCCGCTGGCATTGCCCGCGACCGGGATCATGGGCTTCGGGCTCGTTCAGGTGATCCGCGAGGCTCTGGTGGGCGACGACCTGCGACGGCGCTCATTCTTCACCCTGGTGGCGGCCCTATTGTTCGTGATGTTGTTCAGTGTCGTGTCGCTGTCGCTGCGCTTTCCGTTCTGGGGCGCACTCAAGGCCTCTTACGCGCTGGCCGCGGTCGTACCCGCCGCGATCTGCGCGGGGATCGGCGCTGCCCGCGTCGACCGCTGGCTGGCGGAACTCGGCGCGCGGTCCGGTTCCGAGGGAGCTGTGCTCGCGTCACTCGGCACGGCTGCGCGCGCGATCTTCTACGGCTGGTTCGGCGCGTTCATCGCGACTCTCGTCGCCGCGTTCGCGGGTTAACGCCCGGCCGCACCCGGCCGCTTGCGGAGGCGCGAATCGTACTCGAACAGCGGCGTGTGGGTCCGACGCGGTGGAATCCGCCGTTCGAATGCCTCCGCGGGTAGCGGGCTCACGATGTAGGCAGGCGCGTCCGGCTTCAGGTCGACCCGATGGACCCCCTCCTCGAGGTGGATGCGACCCTCCGTGACCTCACGCCCGTCGAGGCGCAAGCCCGTCGGCTCACCAACCAGCGTCGATGAAACGACCCGTCCTCGGGCGCTCGCTGCGGCCTTCAGCACGAAGTAATCCCCGGAGCGAACGAGTTCGATTTCGCGCGATGCTCCTTCTCCATTTGTCGCTGCGGTCTCGAAGCCCAGCGCATACAGATCACCATCGACGTGAACGTAGTGATCGCTGAAATACTGCGTCACGGCCTCGGGGAGCTTCCGCTGGCGCAGGTCGCGGATCCAGAAGAGCGCGCGGCTGTCGCGGTAGTCGCGCACCAGCTCATTTTCGAAGTAGTCGCGGAACATCCGGCGATGTGCGCTGCCGTGGTACCAGTAGTAACTCCCGTGCTTGCGGAAGAGCGCCCCGCCCGATCCATCGATGACGGCGTCGTCGGCGCTGCTGTAGTCCTCCACCTTATTCAACAACGTGAGTTGGTACTGGTTGTTCGACGTGTTCGCGACGAAGGCGAGCTGATCGGGCAGAACCGCGAGCGGCACGAGATACAGCAAGGGCCAGAACGCCGCCCCGATCCCTGCCGGTGGACGCAGCCGTTCGACCACCGCCGCGAAGCCGCGAATCGCGCAGATCAGGATCAGGAAGCCGGTGTAGACGAAGTTGTACGGGTACTGTGTCTGCATCAAGGCGCCGCCGAGTACCGCTATGGCGAGCGGTGCTACCCAGAACGGATCGCGCTCCAGGAACACATAGACCGCCGCGAACAGCAGGACCGCGATCGTCGTGAAGCGCGTTTCTTCGAAGAACGGGGCCGCGTACTTCCAGAAGTGAACCCGCGGGTAGTAGGCTTCGTGCTCCAGCGTGTGCAGAATCGTGGTCTCGAAGGCGGACCCTAGGATTCCAAGCGCGGCGCCGACCGCCAGCATGACCGCAGCAAACGCCGCCGCGGCCGAGATGAAGGCGGCGGGGCGGCCGATGCAGGGCCTTCGCTCGCCACGGCCGAAACGTCGCGTGCCGAGATCCCAGGCGAGCAATGCGACCACGGCACCACCGCCGAGAAAGACCATCTTCTGCGTCATGAACACCGCAGCGGCAAAGCACAGACCGCCCGCCGCAGCGAGCCTGCGGCGAGGCCGCTCACGGTTCGCCTCGAGCAGCGCGAGGCAGATCACGAACAGGCAGGCCGCAAAGTTGTCGGCCCGATAATCGATCGATGACATCAGGCCGAAGCCGAATACGAGTGGCAAGCAAGCCGATAGAAGCGCGAGAAACGGGTTGCGCGTGACCCACCAGGCTCCCGCCATCAGGGTCACTGCCATCGCGAGCAGATAGGCGAACGCGATCGTCCGCAACTGCAGCGCGCGCTCCGCGAAGCTGCCGTCTTCGGAGATGATCGGTGCGTGCAGCGCGTAGCTGAGCGGAAAGTGGTGCTCGTAGAAATCCAGATAGGGACGCTCGCCCTCCGCCACCAGCCAGGTCGCATGACCGTATTGGTATTCGTCGATCGTGAAGAAGCGCTGCTGGCCAAAGCCGTGCACCAGGCTCCAGGTCGAGACGACGGCCCACGCGAGCACCAGCCCCGTGACGACCCGAACCCCGAAGCCGAGCCGCGAGTTCACGCGCGCACCACCCTGCCCACCGCCGGCTTCACGGCTCCGCCGATTCCCGAACCCGACCGGAGTCGACAGTCGATTCATCGTCGAGCGTGGTGATTTCGGCCTCGAGGATGTGCTGGTACGCGAACATCGTCGGCCACAGCCTCGCCAGCGTGTGATAGACCCGATTCAAGCTTCGCACGAAACGACTGCGGCCCGTCGACTCGAAGACGATTTCGAACGGCAGCGCGGTCACCCGTTCGTTCAGGATGAAGAAGCCCGCTTTCTCGACCTCTCGCCGGAACGTTGCGCGCGTGAACAGGTGGACGTGCGTCTCGTCCAGCACGCCGCGCGGGCCGTACTCGAAGCGCCCCACGAGTAGCGACAGCCGGTAGAACCACAGCGAGATGTTCGGCGTCGAGATGATCAGTCGCCCACCTTCCTTGAGGAAGGTGCGCGCCCGGCGCAACAGCTGCGTGCGATTTCGCAGATGCTCGATGACGTCTGACACCACCACGTAGTCGAATTCTCGACCAAACGGCAAATCGAGAGGAAGATCGAGATCCCGCTGGAAGTATTGTTCGAGCTCGCTCGCAAACCCGGACATCGCCGCAATGTCGACACCGGTCACACGAACCCCCTTCTCCCGCAGTGGCCGCGCGAGCAGGCCCTGCGAACAACCGAGATCGAGCACCGAGCTGTCGGGCTCGATGGCCCGAACGATCTGCATGTGCGAACCCGTCTCGCTGTGCTTGAAGGTGTAACGAACACCCTCATCGACGAAGTAGTTGCCGAGCCTCAAGAGGTGAAGCTGGTGCAGCCGATAGTCGACCGCGCAGCGGCTGGCCCGAATCACCTCGAGCAGCCCTGCCGCGTTGGTCCCGTACTCGCGCCAGAGCGGGCCGACCGGAACCTCGCACACCGGCACGCCGAGCACACGGCACTGGATCACGAGCTGCATGTCGAAGCGGTGGTCATCGGCATTCAGCTGGTACGGCATCCGCTCGACCGCCCGCATCGAGTAGAGCCGGAAGCCCGAGTGGTAGTCGCGCAGCCGCAGCCCCAACAACCGGTTCTGGAAACCCGTCGCGAGCGTGTGAGCGATCAGATTCGGAATCAGCTTCCAGCTTCCCGGTGCGTCCGGCAGCCGCAGCAGCCGATAGGCGAACACCATCTGATCAGGCTCATCGAGAATCGGGCGAACCAGCGCCGGCAGCTCCTCGGGCGGGTGCAGACCGTCGCCCCGCATGAACACGACGTGATCGAAACCCTTCCGCAACGCGTACTCGAAAGCCGCTTTTCGCGCGCCGCCGAAGCCCGCATCTCGCGGCAAGCGATGAACCCGGAGATTCGCTGGCTCACGCGCGAGCCAATCGCGCGGCACCGGACGCTGCTCGGCCGCGGCGCGGTCCTGCACGATCACGATCTCTTCGAACCAGGCCGAGGCTGTGTCGGGGATTCGTTCGAGAACGCGCTGCAGGGTGCCCGTGTCGGCGCAGTCGAATACGAAGAGCGCGACCCGCGGCGCGGCCGGGCCAAGCTCTCTGCGTCGCTTCTCGACGGCCTCGACCAGCGCGTCGTCGACCCGGACCTCGGTCTCGAATTCGATCACTGGTGTGAGTCTACTCTGCCGCGACGGGTTCGCGAACGCCCTGCGGCAGCGCTAACCCTCCCTGCAATGTCTATCGAGAAGTCGTCGCGCACCGACCCCGGGCGTCGCACCAGCGCGTTGGCCGCGATGACCTGCTGCCTGGCTGCGGCCTGGCTGCCGCTCGCTTGCGGGCCCGCGAACGAATCGCGCCCGAACGTCCTGTTGATCACGATCGACACGCTGCGCGCCGACCACCTCGGAACCTACGGCTTCCGCTTCGACGTGAGCCCGGAGATCGACGCCCTGGCCGAGCAGAGCGTCGTTTTCGAACGCGCCATCGCAGCCTCGGGCAAGACCGCACCCTCCCACGCGGCGATCATGACTTCCGGATACACCCGCGAGCACTCGATCGGGCACGGCAACGGCACCAGCACGCTCAGCGATCGCGTCACCCTCGCCGAGATCTTCCACGAGGCGGGCTACGCGACGGCCGCCTTCGTGAGCAACATCCTGCTCACCCGACGCATCGGCTTCGACCGAGGCTTCGAGGTCTTCGACGACGAGCTCAGCGCGCCGGAGTCGAACCGCCCCAAAGTGGTCGAACGCCTTGCCCCGGATACCACGGCGCGTGCGATCGAGTGGCTGAACGCGCGAAACGAGCGGCCGTTCTTCCTCTGGGTCCACTATCAAGACCCTCACGGCCCCTACACCCCGCCGGCGGAAGCCGCGGATCGCTTCGACATCCCCGGGGCGCCCGACGAAGCGGAGCTCCCGGTTCGCGCAGGCAACAACGCAAGCGGTGGAATTCCCCCCTACCAGGCCCTCCCCGGGCTGTACCGGGTGAGCGAATACCGCAGCCGCTACGCGGGCGAGATCTTCTTTGCCGACGAATGGGTCGGGAAGCTGCTCGCGCGAGCCGGCGCAGACGACAAGCGAGAGACCATCGTGCTCCTCACCGCCGACCACGGTGAGAGCTTCGGTGAGTACGGCCACTACTTCAAACACACCCACACCACGACTCCGGACGTCGCCCACGTGCCGTTGATCCTGCGCGCACCCGGCCTCACACCGGAGCGCCGCGATGACCTCGTGAGTCATGTCGACATCGCGCCGACCCTGCTCGAACTCGCGGGACTGCGTGCCTCGTCGGACGCGAGCGGGGTTGCGCTGGCAAACTCCGGAGCGTTTCGTCTACTGCGACAACGGCGGCCAGCTGAGTGCTTATCGGGGCAACGGCTTCCACTGGCTGGTCGGTGTCGGCGGTGCCTGGCAGAGCCGAGAGGGCCGCACGCCGCTGCCGTTCACGCCGAACTCGGCATTCTTCAGCTGGAGTCCTGCCAAGCGCTGGCTGCGCGCAAAGGAGCCGATGCCGCTGCCCGCTGAAATCGGCCGCTATGCCGAGCAAGCGACCGCGATGACCCCACTGCCGCCACCCGGCGAAGCGGATGTCGAGCGGCTGCGTGCGCTCGGGTATGTCGACTGAGGAGTCCGACGCCGCATGCGAGCGAAGCGAGTTCAGCCCCCGCACAGCGGGGCCGCATGAGCGAAGCAAACTAAGGTCCAGCGCATCAGGACCGCGCGAGCGAAGCGAGTTTAGGTCCCGCGAAGCGGGACCTCGTGATAGCCTCGCGAGATGCCGGGCGATGCCTTCGGGACGGGAGAATAGGCGCGTGAGCGAATTGCCTGCCGACACGCGCGACGATGCACCGCCCGCGGCCGGAGCGAGCGCGGCAGCCGGGATTGCACTCGCACTGCTGATGGGAGTCGCGGCGACCCAGTACGCCTGGAACGCGGTCGGCATCCCGGCGCTCGCGGGCTACGACGCGGGACCGCACGTAGGCTACATCCTCGCAATCGTCGAGACCGGCCGCCTGCCCGATCTCCACAGCGGCACGCTGACCTTCCATCCCCCACTCTATTATCTGCTCGGCAGTCGCGTCTGGTCGCTGCTCGAACCCGCCGGCCCCGACGCGATCTCGGCTGGCCTGCGCGCGATCGGCGGAATCGCAAGCTTGCTCGCGGGCGTCGTCTGCTGGTTCATGGTGCGCGCGCGAGCGAGCTGGCCGGTCGCGTGGGTCGCGACCGCGCTGGTACTGTTCGTGCCCGTCGGGCAGATGTCCGCAGCGATGGTGGGCAACGAAGCGCTCGCAGCCGGTCTCGCCGCACTCGCGTTGCCGTCCATCCTCGCACTGCAACGCGACCCGCACCGCATCGGCCAGGCGGCGCTCGCGGGCCTGTTCGCGGGCCTCGCCTTCGCGACGAAGTTCAGCGGTTTCTTCGTCGTGGCCGCGTGCGCGGTTCCGTTCCTGCGGCGCGATTTCGACCGCGGCATGCTGCGCGCGCTCGCCGTGGGGCTCGCGGTCGCTGCGATCATCGCGGGCCCGGTCTACGCGCGAAACTGGCTGGTCGCGGGCTCGCCGTTCCCGTTCACGCGCCTGGAAGAACCGCTCAAGAGCATGGAGGCCGGCAACATCCTGCGCCCGCGCCGGCTGAGCGACTATCTCTGGGTCGACCCTGCCTGCTTGCTGCGGCCGTCGATTCACCATGTCGAGGGCGGCTCGCTTGCCCCGCGACGGCGCAACCCGGACATGACCAACGTCTGGGGCCTCGCCTACGCGTCGATCTGGTACGACGCCCAGGGGCATCGCATTCCGCTCGAATTCCACCGCGACGGCGTCTACACCGGGCCGCTGCTGACGTTGCTCGGGATCCTGCCGACCGGCTTGATGCTGTTCGGCTTCGGCCTCGCCGTCGTCGACGCCGTCCGGCGCCGCGGGCGTTCCCACGACGCGCCGCTGGTGGTGCTCTTCGGCGTCGGGATCACGTTCTTCGTCGCCTTCACGTGGTGGGCACAGTCGGTCGTCGCGGTGAAGGGATCGTACCTGCTGCCGTTGTGCGTGCCGGCGGGCGTATTCTTCGCACGCGGCGTCACGCGACTCGGCGCCCGCTGGCAGCCGCTCCTGCTTTCGCTTTGCACGCTCGCCGCCCTCGTTTCGGCCGTGGTCTTCACCCACGACCTGGTGTATTCCGCGTCGCCCGCGGAGCGCATGGCGCATCGCTACCACGTGATGGGGGAATTCCTGCCGAATTCCTATATCGCGGAAGCCGCGGACCGCCTGGTGCTCGAGCGCGACGCCGAACCACGCTGAAGCGGAGACGCGTCAAAGCCGGGTGAACAACAGCCAACTCCCGGGTGGCGCCTCGGCGAAGAAGCTGAGCAGCTTCACGAGCACGATGACGTTGACAGCCGCGAGTGCAAGAGCGAGCGCGACGATCGCCCGCCGGGCGCGTGTTGCCGCACGCTCCCGCCGCTCGGAGTCGGCGCTCGCATCGAAGCGCAGCAGCCGTGCGAAGCCACCCGCGAACAGCAGCGCCCACGGAAGCATCGCGCTGTAGAGGTAACGACCCTGCCACGCCCCGACGTAGGTGAGCGAGAACTGCACCAGGCCGGCCGTCGCGAGTGCCGCCGCCAGCAGCCAGGCCGGAGCCCAGGCGTCGAACGCATCCGGAGCATCCGCACGCGGGTGACTGAGCAGCCAGCCGAGCGCGGCCAGCCCCGCGATTGGCACCAGCGCAATCGGTACGCCGATCCAAGTCAGGTTGTTCGCGATCCCGAAGCGTCCCCAGAACTGGAAGAAGACGTTATCGTAGCGAGCACGCGTGAAGCCCTCGAGCTCCGCACCCGGCAGCACGGACTCGAGCCAGTCGAACGGGATCGAGCCGACCCCGATCGCGAGTGGAGAACCGTATTGGGCGAGGTTGTGCCCCATCCACGGCAGCAATATGAGCACAGCCACCGCACCGGCGATCGCAGCAAAGCGCAGCGCACCGCGCAGGTCGCTGCGATTCTGGAGCAGCGGAACCACGAAGAGCAGAGGCGCGAGTACCAGACTCGACAACTTGGCGAGGCAGGCCGCGCCGAGCAGCAGCCCGCTACGCCAC
>JAFDEI010000261.1 GCA_019310425.1 Deltaproteobacteria bacterium
GTGAGTCCGGAATTTGCACTTCGATGAGAAGGCGCCTGCCCGGCTTGAGCGGCTCGGTGGTCTTCACGAACGCGCCGCCATGCGAGACGTTCGCGCAGACTTCATTCGACGCGCGGAAGTACGGCCGGCCGGTCCACGGGTCGCGTTCAGGTTCGATGGTCGAGATACGAACCGGGATTCGGGCCGAGATTCTCTGGTAGCGTCTTCGATTTGCGAACTGCGGGTCTTCTTGCGGCATGAGTCCCCCCCCCCTGCGTGTGCAACTCATCGGCGATGCTGCGCTTCCGCCTTGAGAAAAACTTGCGGATGGGGTGTGGTGGGAGACCGTCACTCCCAGCGACGCTTTCGTTGCGATTGCGCCTCGCGGGCTCTCAAGCAGGGGGAAGCGGTGGTCGATGAGGGAGCGGGGGCATTTCGCGGGCTCAAGGAGAGCCCCTGTGCCGATTCGCGCGTACCGGGAGGATCTGGGTGCAGAGGGTGGAGTTGTCCGACGAGCAGCGCCGTAGCTTCGGCCTCGAGGCCGGTGAATCGGTGCGCCTGCTCGACTCGCGGCGTCGTACGATATTGCTCGAACGGACTGGACTGCCGAACTCGACCGCTTTCCCATGGGACTGCGATCTTTCGCTCAGCGCTGACGTACGTTCCTTCCCGCTCGCCGACATCCTCCACTTCCTGCACTCGTCCAGCCGCTCCGGCTTCCTGCACTTCGAAGCGGGCGACCATGAAAAGTCGGTCTTTCTTCACCGGGGCGAGGTCGTCTTCGCCGCGTCCAACCAGAGCTTCGATCGCCTCGGCAACTGCTTGCTGCGAATGGGTGAGATCACCGCCGAGCAGTTCGAGGAGGCTCGCGCCGCGTATCAACCGCCGGGTCACTTCGGCAAGATCCTGGTCGAGCGCGGCTTTCTCACGCCCCGCGAACTCTGGAACGGCGTGAAGGTGCAGATCGAGGAGATCGTGCGCTCGCTGTTTTCCTATGACGTCGGCAACGTGCTGTTCTGGGAAGGAGAGGTGCGACCCGACAACGTGGTCCGGCTGTCGCTGCCGACTCGGCGGCTGATCGCGGAAGGGCTCCGGCGGCGAGACGAACTGATCCGCTTCCTCGCGGTGCTCGAGGGCCCGAGGGTGCGGCTCGAGGCGACCCCCGGCGTACAGGGTGACTTTTCGGGTTCCGAACGCGCGTTGTACGAATTTCTCGGCGAAGGGCGGTCGTTCGACGAGGTCTGCCGGCTCGCCGCGATCGAGCCGCTCGCAGCCGCACGCACCGTGCGCCATCTGCAGCTGCTCGGCGCGGTCACGATGTCGCAATCTTCGACGGACGTGAGTGACATCCCCGAAGAGGATGTGCGGAAGACGGGTGATGACGAGGTGCGGACCTGCATTCTCGACCACCTGAAGTTGATGTCCGAGCTCGTGGCGCCGGTGGTGGCGGTCGAGGGGGCCGCGGGCATCACGGAACGGCTCGGGCAGGTCATCGAGGAGGCGGCCCAGCCCTATCCCGTGCTGCTGTCCGGCCTCGAGGTCGGACCCGGCGGAGCGATCGACCCCGAGGAGTTGATCTCGCGGGCTCTGCGTTTCCCTGGCGAGAGGGATCGCGAGGTGCGACTCGCCCTCGGTGAGCTGATCTCCTATCTCGAATTCGAGATTCTGAACCACCCGAAGATCGCGAACCCCGAGGATTTTCTCGACGACATCGCCTCACTCCGCGCGCAGCTGTAGACGCGCGAAACGCGAAGCCTTTCGCGCGGCCACGCGGAAGCAACGGCCGCGCAGCGACCAACGCGCAGCCAGTGGGCGTCATCGCTCGACGGTTCCCATCGCGTCATCGCAAGCTCCGTTTCCCGGGCCGTGCGTCTGGCCTCATCACGGGGCTGCTAGAATCTGCTCCGATGAGCGAGTTCGAATTCGCGCGCGACCGACTGGCGGTCGCCCTTGACGTCGAGAGCCTGGACCAGGCGGAAGCCCTGGTCGAAGTACTCGCGGGCGTGCCGGGCTGGTTGAAGGTGGGCGGCGAGTTGTTCACGGTGGCGGGGCCAGCGGCGATCGCGGTGGCGGGCAAGTGCGCCAAGGTCTTTCTCGACACCAAGCTTCACGATATCCCGAATACCGTCGCGCGCACCGTCGGTGCCGCGACGCGCCACGGCGTCTCGATGCTCACGCTCCACACGAGCGGCGGCGGTGACATGCTGCGCGCAGCTCGCGCAGCCGCGGAGGACACCGCTGCCCCCGGTGATCGACCACGGCCGTTGCTGCTGGGCGTCACGGTACTTACGAGCCTTTCGTCCGACGCCCTAAGAGAGATGGGGTTCGCAGCTGGAGTGGTGGCCGACCAGGTGATGCGGATGGTCGATCTCGCGCTCGAGTCGGGCATCGATGGCGTGGTGGCTTCGCCCCACGAGGCTGCCGCGATCCGCAGTCGGGCGGGAGCCGAATTCCGGATCGTAACGCCGGGGATCCGCCCGGAGGGCTGGCCCGCGGATGATCAGGCTCGTACCGCAACCGCGGCTGGTGCGATCGCGGCCGGGTCAGACCTGCTCGTGGTCGGTCGCCCGGTGCTCCAAGCCCTCGACCCGTCCGGGGCCGCGCGGCTGCTGATCGGCGAAATCGAGCGGGCCTGTGGTGCCGAAGAAACCTGACCGCCGCGGTGCCAGGCGCGGCCAACGAGAGCATCTCAACGGGATCCACCCGGTGCGAGAGGCGCTGCGTGCGCGTCGGCGCACGCTCTATGAGCTCTGCGTGCGTTTTGGAACGCTGCGTCCGGAGGTGCTGGAGCTGGTCGCACTCGCGGAGGCGGGTGGTGTGCCCGTTCGACGGGTCGCGGCGGAGCTGCTCACGGCTGATGACCCGGCCGAGCGCTCGGGTGCCGGGGTCGAGCTGGCGGTTGGCCCGCTGCCCGAGATCGCACTCGAGTCGCTCCTGGCAGCTGCTGAGAGTCCGACGACGCTGGTTGCACTCGACGGAGTCGAAGACCCCCAGAATCTCGGCGCCATCGCGCGTGTCGCTGAGGCGGCCGGAGTAGCCGGCCTGCTGCTGACCCGTCGTCGCTCGCCGCCGCTCAGCCCCGCAGTGGCCCGCGCGAGCGCCGGCGCGATCGAGTGGCTGCCGACCGCGCGCGTCCCTAACCTACCGAGAACACTAAACTATCTAAAGAAGGAAGGTTTCTGGATCTTCGGCAGCGATCCGGAGGCAGCCGATGAGCTGTTCGGGCTACCGGACCGGCTACTCACGGGCGATCGGGTGGTGGTGCTCGGCTCCGAGGGCCGCGGGCTTCGACGCGGAGTCGACCAGGTGCTCGACCACCGGGTGAAAATCCCCATGGGGGGGCGAGTCGGTTCACTCAATGTATCCACCGCCGCGGCCGTGATGCTGTTCGAACTCCAGCGCCGGTCACGTCTGGCAACTTCCGGCTAAGTCCCTTATAAATAGGCACGATTTGCGTGCCGCGCGTTGCTGCGGGGGAGCGGGCGGCGTATAGTCACCGCGCGATTCTCCATGCTGACGTAGCTCAATTGGTAGAGCAGCTGATTTGTAATCAGCAGGTTGCGGGTTCGAGTCCCATCGTCAGCTCCGGCTGGAATTGCGGCGGGATTTTTTGGCGTCGCGGGAATCAAGACAGAAACCAGGGAAAGACAGCCAATTCGACACCGCTTGATCCACTCGACGCATTAGCTATCGGGTGTACCAGGCGTACAAATAACAGCGAGCGGACCCTTGAATTCGCGTGAACCATTTTTTCATGATGGTTCTGGCCAGCGGAAACGGGGATCTCACGCCTTTTTTTGCTCCAACGGTGGTGTGTAGAAAACGGAGAGGTACCGAAGCGGCCAACCGGGGCAGACTGTAAATCTGCTGGCTTATGCCTACGGAGGTTCGAATCCTCCCCTCTCCACCACGTTGGTGATGGATTGAGCAGGTGATGCAGCGACGGATTATTCGGTGAGAACCGTCTCAGGTGAACACCCATCAGGTCGATGGCGGCCCATTGTCGGCGGGAATACGAGAAAACGAGAAACCGGGTAAAAGGGTAAAAGGGATCAAGATCAGGAAACTGCGGCGATAGATGGAAGTGATTGGAAGCGCGCGGGCGGGAATAGCTCAGCTGGCTAGAGCACGAGCCTTCCAAGCTCGGGGTCGCGGGTTCGAATCCCGTTTCCCGCTCCACGCTTCGCCCAAGACGAGTGAAATGGCCCACGTAGCTCAGGTGGTAGAGCACGTCCTTGGTAAGGACGAGGTCAGCGGTTCAAGCCCGCTCGTGGGCTCCAGGCTCTGATTCGAAGCACCCAAGATACCGCCGCTGGCGGACGCGACTAGCAAGGACACATCGGGAGAGGTCATGGCCAAGGAAAAGTTCGAGCGGACCAAGCCGCACGTGAATGTGGGTACGATCGGTCACGTCGACCACGGCAAGACGACGTTGACGGCAGCGATCACACAGCGTCAGGCA
>JAFDEI010000262.1 GCA_019310425.1 Deltaproteobacteria bacterium
GCGAACCCGGGATCCGTAGAAGTAGCGGCCACGGGCGCCGAACGCGAGCCGATCGTCGGCGGTCCGCTGGCCGTAGGTCACCATTCGCCGCGGATCGGCGAAGGTCTCGCGATCTCCGAGACCGATCTCCTTCCAGACGGTCTCCGGCAACGGCTCGGTCGCGATCATCATCGAATGCAACGGCAGCAGCAGTCGTTCGCAACCCGGCAGAGAACCCGAGTAGCCCTCCGTGGCGCGCACGATCGTATCGGCGCGCAGGCGTCCCCCGTCCGTGACGACCGCGCCGGGCTCGAGGGCGCGAGCCGGTGACCGCTCGTAGATCGACACGCCCATGCGTTCCACCGCCTCCGCCAACCCACGGACGAGGCGAGTGGGGTGCATCGCAGCGCAGTGGGCGAGAAAGAAGCCGCCCAGGTTCTGCGCCGACGCAACGCGCTGCGTGCATTCGCCGGGTTCGAGCCAGCGCACGTCGTCTTCGCCGAACCCGAGCCCGCGCCAGAAGGCGAGATCGGCGCGCAGCGGATCGAGCTGCGCCGGGACCATCGCGAACGTGACGTTCCCGCCCCGCGCCCAGTGGCAGTCGATCCGTTCGCGTTCGCAGACGCGTTCGACTTCCGCGACCGTATCGAAGATCGCGCGCTGGAGGCGAATCCCGGCCGCACGCTGCGAAGCATCACCTTCCAGAAAGCCTGCCATTCCCGCGAGCGTTCCGAGGCACCAGCCTCCGTTGCGACCCGACGCACCAAAGCCGGCGATCTCCGCTTCGACGATGGCCACACGCAGCCCGGGCTCGAGCGACTTCAGGTAATAGGCGGTCCAGAGTCCCGTGTAGCCGGCGCCCACAATCGCCACGTCCAGCTGGTCATCCGAGCTGAGCTTCGGACGCGGCTCGAGCAGATCGGGGACCGTCGCGTGCCAGAACGACTGGGACCGGTAGCCATCGGCATCCATGAGTCATCCTCACCGGCGGAACTGGCCAGGGATGGATCGTCGCAGAACCGGAATACCGACGCCAGAATCGCGCGCGCGTCGCTCGGAGCCGATCCCCGTAGCAAAACAGCCCGCGGTATAATCCGTGGCATGGACCGGATCGCGTCGTTGATCGAACGTCAACCCAAGGGGTCCGCGCTCCTCCAGGAATTCTATTCGGATCCCGAGATCTTCCGGCGCGACATCGACCGCATCCATCTCCGCCACTGGCTCTGCGTCGGCCATGAGAGCCGCATTCCGAAAAAGGGCGATTGGTTCCGGTTCGACCTCGCCGAGGAGTCGATCATTCTCGTGCGCGGGCGAGACGACGAGGTGCGGGCACTCGTGAACGTGTGCCGACATCGGGGCTCTCGAGTCTGCTACGAGGAATCCGGTAACGCGCGCATGCTCGTCTGTCCGTACCACGCGTGGACGTATGATCTCGACGGCCGACTCCGCTCGGCGCGCCGCATGGGCGCGGACTTCGATGCGTCTCCGCATGCGCTGCCACAGATTCACCTGCGCATCCTCGAGGGCTTGATTTTCGTGTGCTTTGCAGAGAATCCGCCCGGGCTCGAAGACACCAAGCGCATGCTGCGCGCCTCACTGGGACGCTACGGGTGGTCCAACGCGCGCGTTGCGCACCGCCAGACCTACACGGTGGATGCGAACTGGAAGCTCGCCACCGAGAACTACCAGGAATGCTACCACTGCACACCGGCACACCCCGAGTTCTCGCGCTGGCACGCGACCGAGAAGCCGGACGAAGAAGTCGCCGAGCTGCGAGCCGCGGCGGCCGAGCGCGCGCGGGCGATGGGCATCGAGATTCCATACGTCGCCGATTGGCCCTACGGCGCACCGGGCCAGGAGATGGCCGATTCCTCCTACGACGCTACCTACCCGGGCTCGGTCACCGGCAGCGAGGACGGCCAACCCGTGGCACCGTTGATGGGTGACTTCAGCGACTACGATGGTGGCTTTTGCTATGTGGACGTCGGACCCTCGAGTTTCTTCCTCGCCTATCCGGATCACGGAATGGTGTATCTCTTCATCCCGCGTACGGCGCAGAGGACGGACATGGAGATCGTCTGGCTCGTCCGGGAGACCGCGCGCGAGGGCGTCGACTACGAGCGCGCGAAGCTCACGTGGCTCTGGGACGTCACGAGCGTCGCGGACAAGCTCATCATCGACCAGAACCAGCAAGGCGTGAACTCGCGCTACTACCGCCCGGGCCCGTACGGCCCGATGGAGTCGCAGACGCGCTCCTTCAGCGAGTGGTACCTGAAGGAACTCAGCGCCGCTCCGACCAGCTGACCGCACGCCCGAACGATCGAATGGCTGAGGCTCAAACGCGACGCCTCCGGTCGGCTGCGAATGCCCGCAGGGTAGGGCGTGTCTCGCACGCTGTTGAATGGCCGGATTCCTCGGCCATGAACAAGCCGGGAGATTGCATGGAAATGCTCAGTCTCCGTTAATTTGTTGATAATACTCAACGTTCTTCGAACATAAATTAGCAAAATTAGCTAGTTACGGATCTAGATAATAACTCTTGTTGATTTATCTGAACACTGAGACACTGGAGTTGCCAAGAGCACGGTAAGGAGCGCGCCATGACGGAGACCCTCTCCCACTGGATCGATGGCAAGCGACGGGACGGCTATTCGGGCCGTACCGCCCCCGTGTTCGATCTCGCCAGGGGGAAGGAGAGGGCGCGCGGCGTGATCACCCCTGCAGTCGGCGGCAAGCTCCCGTCCCTTCCCCTGTTCTGCCCGCCCTAGTTCGAGCGGGAAGAGGTCGACACCGTCGAACGCACGCGAGGCGCTAACGTGCTGAAGCAGTGGTTGGTAACTCGATGCGGCCAGAGGCGACACTGGCCCGTCGCGATGATGGCAAGGGTCGTGGGAGGATTTCATGGCGAGATCGAAGCGCTCTCTCGTGGGGCTGTTGGCCTTGGGAGCCCTGTGGCTCCCGTTATCGGCATACGCCGAACCGGAGCCGGACCCGGCGGCCCCGCCGGAAGAGTCCCCGACCGGAACCCTGGACGACGCAGTAGAGATACGCGGCCAGGCGAACTCCGAGCTGTCCGAGACGCAGAGCCGCATCGAAGTGCTCAGCGACGCCACCGACGACCTTCTCACGCAGTACCAGTCGGCGCTGCGTCAGCACGAGTCGCTGCTCATCTACAACCACCAGCTGGATGCGCTCATCGCCGCGCAGGAAGTCGAGCGGACATCGCTCGAAGAGCAGACCGATCAGATAGAGCTCGTGAGCCGGGACGTGACGCCGCTGATGCTGCGGATGATCGACGCGCTGAGTGCCTTCGTGTCGCTCGACGTGCCGTTCCTCGAGGAGGAGCGCACAGACCGGATCGTCGAGCTCCGAAAGCTCATGCATCGCGCGGACGTGACCGAGGCCGAGAAGTACCGCCGCATCATGGAGGCGTATCAAATCGAGAACGAGTACGGCCGCACGATCGAAGCCTACCGCTCGACGCTCGCCCAGGGTGACAAGGAGGTGACGGTCAACTTCCTGCGGGTCGGTCGCATCGCGCTCGTCTATCAGACGCTGGACGAGTCCGAAGCAGGGGTCTGGAACCAGGACTCGCGCCGCTGGCAGCCGCTCGAAGGGAGCTCCCGCTCCGCGATTCGAAACGGCCTGCGCATCGCGCGCAAGCAGGTCGCCCCGGACCTGATCCGGCTCCCGCTTCCGGCACCCAAGAGGGGGGAGATCTGATGCGGCCGCAGAGTGCACGTATGATCAGAATGTGTTCCCTGGCGGCGGCCATGCTCACCATCACGGCGGTGGCGGCACTGGCCCAGGAGCCGCCCGCGGTGGTATCAGCGACCGCCGAGGAGCCGTCCGCGGTTTCGTCGACCACTGAGGATCCCCCCACCGCGCCGTCGACCGCCGTTCGAGCACCCGAACCGGCCTCGCTCGATGAATTGCTGGACCTCGTGAAGACGGGCTTCCGCCGCGAGCGGGAGGCCAACCAGGTGCGGGTGGCGCGCTTCATACAGGCGAAGGCGGAGCAGGCGAAGCTGGTCCAGGAGATCCGGAACCGCGTCGCGGCCGAGGAGGCGCGCAGCCAGCGGCTGGAGACGGCGTTCTCGGCGAACGAGACGGCGCTGGCACAGCTCGAGGACAACCTCGAACAACGGCTCGGAACGATGGGGGAGCTGTTCGGCGTGGTCCGCCAGGTCGCGGGCGACATGCAGGCCCACGTCTGGGAGTCGGTTACGAGCTCGCAGATCCCAGATCGCGAGAAGCTCCTCGAGAAGCTCGGCCGCGGCAAGGAACTCCCGAAGACGGACGATCTCGAGAAGCTCTGGTTCGAGCTCCAACGCGAGATGACGCAGCAGGGGAAGATCGTCCGCTATCCGGCCACGGTGCTCACGACGGACGGCGACGAGGAGCAGCGCGAGGTGGTCCGCGCGGGTGTCTTCTCGGTCGTGTCG
>JAFDEI010000089.1 GCA_019310425.1 Deltaproteobacteria bacterium
CGGCTCGGCATCTTGAGCGCGCTGCATCTGCCCCGCGAGTGCCGTGCCGGCCTCCGGCCGACGCTCGCCCCGGTGAACTTCATGCGGATCGTCTTCGCCTGCCTCGGCGGGCACCCACCCCGACTGACACGCGAGCGCCACTTCCTCGTCTCCGAGAACCTCGCGGACGGTGTATTCGAGAGAGTGCGCAGTGTCGATCCGCATGCCGAATGACAAAGCTGGGGGTATCCGGGCAACTCCCGAACCCTTCCAGCCCGGATAGAGAGCGGGGGCCCTCTTCATCGATGCAAGAACCCCGCGTGCGGCCATCGTCAGTCGCTGTTCGCGGGATAGACCACGATGCGGTTGGCGTGAAGTAGCGAGTCCTCGTCGCCGTCCCCGGCGCGAGTCTCGAGCTCGAGCAGAACGCTGCGATTCACACCCAGGCCCTCGATCACGTCCTGGAAGCCGTCGGCGCTTCCCGTTGTTTCGAGCCCCTTCCTGCTCGAGCTCAGGATCACGGTTCGCTCCATTACGCTTCCCGCCGGAGAGACGCGGACATCGAGTTCCGAGTCGACGGTGATCCCATCCGGCAATGGGTCCCGGTGCGTCGAGCTATGCAATGTGTGGTGCTGGAAGAGTCGTGGATCGGTCTCGGTGACCCTGACCTTCAACCGCACGTGTGCCGCTTCGTACCCGAGCAAACGCCCCTCCACGGCGAAGTGGGAATTCGGAGTGTCGGCCGCCTTCGGCGCACCCCCGGCCTCGCCGAGCAGCCCCGCTACCGCGACGACATCCGTTTCGGTCACGAAGACGCGATCCTGGGTGTGCCAGGAATAGTTCATCGCAGAGTCGCAATCGAGGCAGTGGCCGAGGCTCAGGATATGGCCGAACTCGTGTGCGACGAGCATCTTGACCTGATCGACGGTCAACGGCGTGCATGTCGGGCAACTCCGTACGGCGATCTCCATGTGCCCGCCGGCGCGTGCCGATTCGCCCTGGAACCAGCACACCGGGCCGCCACGCCCGGCCGCCTTGCCGGTGATCCGGCGCTTCCATTCGATCTGGACCGGCGCTTCCTTGTCGCGCTCGACGAAGGCGAGTTCGAACCACGGCACGCGGGTCTGGATCGATCGCTCCCAGAGTTGCATGGCCTCGATGGCGGCGTCGCGCGCTTGTTGCCTACTGCCGTAGCGTGGGCTGGATTTCGGTTTGCCGATCGCGACGCGCCATGGCATCTCGGCCCGCGTGACCGGTACGGTACGCGTGTCGCCGCCGGGTTCCTTGCACCCGAGGAATTCCTCGATCTGCCCGGAGCCCGGGGGCACTTCGACCGCTGCGGCATCCTTCGATGGTGTGGCTTCCGCTGCGAATACTGTCGTTCCCGTCACCGTTCCAATGACGCAGACACCGATCAACGCCAACAGCGCGCGAAGGCTCGCAGCTTCGAGGCCCAGATGCCTCATCGATTCCGAAATCAGCACGCTCCCACCCTCCCCTTCGATTCGCCGGTTAGTCGCTGCTGCACATTCTCCCACACCTACGTCTGCAACAGGACGATTGACAGGGCAGGATGGATTTCAAGAGTGTACAGCCAACGGTGGTGCCACCACCTGGAGCCGCAGGTGGATCCGCCGCGTCGATCCGATCCCGGAACCAACCGCAGCCTTTTGCTACGCGGCCGGAATGGAAGTCGTGAGTGCGGCGCAGCGCACAGGTCGACGTGCGACTCAGGGATCCAGGAAGTCGGTGTAGATCTCGGTCACCCCGTTCTCGGTCTGGAAACGGGCCGCCTCCTCCGGATCGTTCACCGTGTGCACGTAGATGTGGGTTCCGAGCCGCGCGAGCTTCATCGGGAGCTGGGTGCGAGCCCTGCGCTTGTCCATCGTGATCGCGAACGGGGGCTCAAACTCCTGTACGTGGGCAAGGACCTCCCGTGTGTTGCCGCGGTAGCGGTAGAGGGTCCAGATCATCGATTCGAAGCCCAGCGCCTTGACAGTGCCGAAGTTCGCCGGCTGATAGATCTGTGGGATCACCCGCGTTCCCGCATCGGGCAGCTGCTCCGCAATGATCGCGAGCGCGGCTATGTTCCGCTCCTTGACGTCGGTGATGATCGTCGCGCTCGGGTTCTCGCGCATCCACCGTGCGAGGCCTGCGAGCGTGCAGTTCTCGAGTTTTGCCGTGTTCGCGACGATGGATTCGAACTCTTCGAGAGTCGGCGCCGTCTCGGTCACGAATCCAAATGCGCGGGTGAAGCTCTCGTCCCAGTCGTGGATGCAGACCAGATGTCCGTCGCTGGTAAATGAAAAATCGAGTTCGATGTACGCGAACCCCTTGCGGACACTTCGGTTCAGCGCCTGGTAGGAATTGGTGTACGCCTGCGCGTTGTAACCGCCGCCCGCGTGCGCAACGCGCAACGCCTCGAACGGCCGCGCGGAGCGGAGCCGCGAAGTGCTGTCTTGCTCCGCGTTCGGGTGGGTGCAAAGCCAGGTACCCCGCGGGCACACCCAGGGCGGATACCTGTCGACCACGCGGTACATCTTCGGAATGGCGCGCGTCGTGTGCGCGCTGACGATGCCTGTCAATGCTTCGACGGAGGCTTCCAGCTCGCTCGTGACCGGGAGCGATTCTCGCTCGCCCGGGTCGTGCTCCAGGTCGAAATACCAGACCTCGTCGTTATCCGGGCTCCGCACGACCTTCTTCGAGCCGATCACCAATCCATTGCAACGCGCGCTGTCGTGGCAGCTGAAGAACTGCGGTTCGGCGTCGGAGGACGCATCGAAATCGAGCAGATCTCGTCCGGGGAGGATCTCATCGCCGTCGCGGATCCCGAGCAGGCCAAGCAGTGTGGGCATGACGTCGAGCAGGCTGGCGTTTCGCTTCACATCGGCCCGAGGGACGCCCGGGCCCGAAAGGACGAACGGAACGCGGAGACCTTCCTCGTAGAAGACCGAGTCGTGCCCTTTCAGGCCGCGCCGTCCGAACGCCTGACCGTGGTCTCCGGTGGCGAGCACGATCGTGTTCTCCAAGAGGCCCGCATCGTCGAGCGCCCGGAGCAACACGCCGAGAATCCGGTCCTGTTCCTGAACGATCCGCGCGTAGCGCGCACTCTCGGTCTCCGGGTTGAGACCCTCTTGCTGCGCCTGCTCGATCAGGCGATCCGACAGTCGATACGGGTGATGAGCGGCCGACGTCAGCAGCGTCAACAGGAAGGGGCGCTCGTCGGCCGACTCCCGCGTCAAGAAATCCAGCGAGGGTGCGATCAGGCCATCGTCCGCAAAGCTGAGGTAACCCACGCGCGGGCTCTTCAGGTCTTCGCCGGCCATGAATTCGCCGAAGCCAAACTGATCGATGAGCCGTGGCCGCGATTCGAAGGTCCCCTGGGCACTCTGATAGAACGCGGTCCGATAGCCGGCCTCGGATAGGATGTCCGCCAGGCACTGTAATTCCGCGGAGCCGGCCATTTCGAAGTAATCGGGCTGCAGCATGGGAAGACGGCCGCAGAACATCGTGAACAACGACTTGGTGGTGTGCAGAACGCTGGCTCGCATTCGCGGCACGAACAACCCCGTTCGCCGCAATCGGACGAGGTGGGGAGTCTTCGCGCGACTCAGCGGATTTCCGATCTCGGTGTAGTCGAAGCGCGTCGATTCGAGGATGAAGATCAACAGGTTCGGGCGCGCGGCCGACCGGCGGAGTTCCGCGATGTCGTGAGCGGCGACGACCTTGGGGGGATGCCATCCCGAGAACTCGACCGTCTCGGGCGACGAGCGGCTCGCGATCCCAGTCGTCACGACCTCGATCAGTCCGTTGCGCTCCAAGTTCCTCGCAGCCATCGACCTGGCGCCGGGCAACCCGATTCCGAACAGCGCGACGACCGCGAAGAGGGCTCCCGCGCACGCAGCCCGGACCAGCGCGTGGTGCCGATACGACCGGGCCCCGGTTCTGCTACGCACGAGGTTCCAGCGAACGACGAGCGGGATCGCGAGCGCGACGAACAACAGCACGGCCGGCCCCACGCTGCTCCGCTGCGCCAGCATCTCGGAGACGATCATCAGCGCGTCGTCACGCCGCTCGAGTAGTTCGGCAACGCTCCGCCAGTTGCCCTGCTGGCCCGCCATGCCCAGGTAGAGCGCGTTGGCGAGCGCGAGCGATGCCACCGCGAGCACCGTCGGCCAAGTCAGCAGCCACAGCCAGCGCCCCGCGGATTCGATCAGCGCGAAGACGACAGTCAGCCCGAGGAAGAGCAATGCATCCAGCCGGACCGCGGCGGCGAGCGACGAAATTCCGGGCGGCGGCTCGAGGCCCTGGGCGCTGTACCATTTCGCGGCCGCCGTAGCGACGAACGCGACGAGCATGAGGTAGCTCGCCGGCGAGGCGAGCAGGTTCGCCCAGATCGGTATCTCGCTGAAACCGCCACGGCGAACCGGTTTCACGCCGACTCCCTGCGCCCGACGCAAGGACGCATATGCTGTCCGGTCCTGGACCTGACTCCTCTGAAATTCAGCATGCTTTCCCGGCAGGTCCATGCACCGCCGAAATTCCAGACGGCTCCGCGTATCAGTCTAGTACTGAGCTGAAACAGCGGGCAGCGATCGTACGCTGGCTTCGCCTGCTACGCCGCGCACGAGTTCGCCTCCGGCCAGCTCGCCCTGCCACATAAGGATTTCCCTTGCAAGAGCGGGATATTGTGCCAAAATATGAAATAGACGTCATATTCTGTTTTAGATCATATGGGCTCCAGGATGCCGCTCAGTAGACGGCCGTCACCCTGGAGCCCCGCCTAATTAATCCGCCTTCGAAATGAGAATAGAAAAAGGGAGAAGCAATCCATGAGTGATTTCCTGTCCGGCTACTCGATCCAGAACTGGCTCGAATCCTGCCCTCAGGGCTATCTGGAGGGAACCGTCGACGGCCACGCCCCGGGTGACAAGGAGCCGGAGTTCCTCCTCGATAACCCCATCCTGCACGAGTCATCGGTGCGCACCACGGTGCAGCTCGTCGCGGGTGAACGCTGCGCACTGGCGGCATCTTCCGGCCTCATCAATTCGGCGCCCGACTATGCGAGCAAGCACTTCCTCGCCACGCAGACCCTCGACGAGGCGCGGCACGTCGAGATCTTCACACAGCGCCTCTACGACCTGGGCGTCAAGAAGGACGCGCTGGAGGACACGATCGCCGAGTACGCGAGCCCTCATCTGGTGCAGTTCGCGGAAGTCCTGCTGGAAAAAGTGGACAAGGGCGATTTCATCGCCGGTGTCGTGGGGCAGAACATCGTGCTCGAGGGCATGGCATTCAGCGTCTTCGAGCTGCTGCACGCTTCGATGGCAACCAGCAACCCGAAGTTCGCCGCCACGCTCTCCGGCACCATCGCGGACGAACGCCGCCACGTGGGCTTCGGAGAGAACCGCATCGGCTCACTCATCCGGGAGTTCCCGGAAAAGAAGGCCGAGGTCGAGGGAATGCAGAAGGAAATGAGTTTCCACATGCTCCAGACCTTCACGGAGCTCTTTAGCAAGAGCGCAGCCGCGGTGCAGGAGGGCAATCGGCTCAGCCGCGAGGCTGGCGACGCCGGGGAGAACACCGGCCGTGCCGATTACAACGGCACGGACCTCAACGGCATGGAGGCCGACGCGATCGAAGACGTGCTGGCCAACACCGTGATCGGCGAGTTCAAGACACGCCTCAGCCGCATCGGCCTCGAGTACCAGAGCCCCGGCTGAGCTACGGCCCAGCCGCCCCTCCCCCCATCGACTGCGCTGTGGTCGACGGGGGGAGGGCCGACACTTATACAGTGTGTGGGATCATTCCCGAGTTCACTGGCTGAGGGTGTGCGCGTGCGTGCTGCTCCGAAGAAACAGGCTGCGAACAGCGAGCCGAGGGTGCGAACTCCCCAACAGGCGAGAAGCCGTCGCACCCGCGCCCGCGTGCTCGAGGCCGCCGTCGAGGTCTTCGAGGAGTGCGGCTACGACGATGCGACGACCGCGGCGATCGCCCACCGGGCACAGGTTTCGGTCGGAAGCGTCTATGGCTACTTCCGTGACAAGCGGGCGATCCTGCTCGAGATCATCCAGGAGACCTTCGCGCGCAGCGAGATGGAGATCATCGAGGCGCTCGCGCCCGAACTCTGGCTCGACGGAAACATGCACGAGAAGGTGCGGGCCCTGGTCGATACGGCGATCCGCGCCCGCCGCTTGCGGCCGGGCATCGGACGCATCGTCTGGGAACGCTTCTTCCGGGACCCCCTGGTGAAGGAAGCAGTCGAGCAGTCGAAACGATCCAAGGCAGGGCCGTGGAGGCCATCGAGGTACTGCTGCTTGCGACCGCAGAACGCGGGATCACACGCGTACGCGACATCCCTTCCACCGCCTTCGTGATCCACACCTCCGTCGAGTGGATCGCGTCTCGGGTCGTGCTCGGCGAAGTGCCCGGTGGAACGCTCGACGCCATCATCGACACGACCGCGGAAATGATCTCACGCCTGATCCTGGCGGATTCACCCGAAAGCTGACGACCCGAGAAACGACTCAACAAAGATGAGCGTTGCCCAGCGATCTCCAGCGAGACGCGATCAACGCTGACATTCGGTCTTGGCAGAATCGTACGAGAGGCTCGACCAGCGGACGCCGAAGAGTCTCGAGACTGCACACGCAATGCGATTCATGCGTAGGGGCTGGCGCGGCGGGTCCGACTGTGTCGCTCGCATGGCTGCCGTCACGCGGCCTCGCTACCGTCGGCGAGTCCCATCATGACCGATTCCGCGGGGAAACCGATGCAAGTGCAAAACGGTGGGTTCCTCGCAGGCCTCTTCCTCGCGACGTTCTGCACCCTTACGCTCGAAATCCTCGACACGCGTCTGCTGTCCGTCATCACCTGGTATCACCTGTCCTTCTTCGCAGTTTCGATCGCGATGTTCGGGATGGCCGCGGGGGCGGTGCGCGTCTACCTCGGTGACCGTGCCTTCGAAGGCGACGAGGCCCCGGCAGCACTGGCCCGCTACGCCACCTGGCTCGCGATCTCGATCCCCGCCGCGATGCTCGTGAACCTGTGCATCCCGATTCCGACCGGCACCGGCATCCCGACGGTGATGGCCACGACACTGACTTCCCTCGTGCTCGCAGTCCCTTTCTATCTGTCGGGAGTCGTGGTTGCGATTTCGTTGACTCGGATCCCAGGCCCGAGCGGCCTGTACTACGCGGTCGACCTGGCGGGGGCCGCATTCGGAAGCCTCGCAGTGCTGGCGTTGTTCGAACTCGCCAGCATCGCCTCCGGCGCACTGATGTTGGGGGCGATCGCGGCCGTTGGGGCGTCATGCTTCCACCGTTTCGCCGCCACCGGCCGCCACTCCCGCCAGCTCGCTCTCGCGGCCGCACTGCTCGCACTCGCGGTCGGAAACGACCTGGCAGGCGCTCCGGTCGGAGTGATATGGGCGAAGGGCGAATACCAGGACCCCGACACGATCGAGCACGAATCCTGGACGATCCACGGCCAGGTAGTGGCTAAGAAGCCGAAGATGGGGCGCCCCTATTACTGGGGGGTCGGCCAGCACGGCGGCGACTATCGGGTCGAGACGATCGAGATGCGAATCGACGGGGCGGCGGGTACCTGGATGACCGCCTGGAGCGGCCAGCCCGGCTCGCTGAAATGGGTCCGGCACGACGTCACCGCGCTCCCCTACCACTTGCGGAAGGGCGGCGACAATGCGGTCATCGGGGTCGGCGGCGGTCGCGACATCCTGACGGCGCTGTGGGCGGGGAGCGATTCGGTCATCGGCATCGAGATCAATCGGGGCTTCCTCGATCTGCTCGAAGGCCCGCTTCGCCAGACCGCCAGACTCGCCGACGACGCACGTGTCAGGCTCATCCACGATGAAGCCCGCTCGTTTCTCACGCGCACCGACCAGCGCTTCGACATCCTCCAGATGTCGCTGATCGACACCTGGGCCGCGACCGGAGCCGGGGCATTCACGCTCTCCGAAAACGGCCTCTACACACGGGAAAGCTGGCAGACCTTCATCGGCCGATTGACACCCGGCGGCATCTTCAGCGTGTCGCGCTGGTATTCACCGGGAAACGTGTCGGAAACGAGCCGCCTGGTGGCACTCGCGACTGCAACCCTGATCGACGCGGGGGTCGAGAATCCGCGCGATCACATGATCCTCGCCGGAGCGCTGCGGGTCGCAACCTTGGTGATCTCGAATGAGCCCTTCGCCCCCGCCGACCTCGAAGCACTCGACCGCACAGCGACGACATTCGGATTTGGAATCCTGCTTGCACCCGGCCGCCCTTCACCTTCGCCGCTGCTGACCCGAATCGCGGGCAGTCGGAGCTTGGCCGAGATCGAGGCTGCAGTCGCAGGCCTCCCCTACGACTACACCCCCCCGACGGACGAGCGTCCCTACTTCTTCAATACGCTGAAGCTGACCAGTCTGATCCCCGAAGATCTGAAGAAGCTGCAGCTCGGCGTCGTCGCCGAGGGCAACCTGGTCGCCACCCTCACGCTCGGAATCCTGTGGGCGATCACGTTCGCGCTCATCGTCGCGGTCATTCTCGGTCCACTGATCCGTTCGGGACTGCCGCAGATGAGCGGGCCGGGGTTCGCGCTGGCGCTCGGCTATTTCACTCTGATCGGTGCGGGTTTCATGTTCGTACAGATCCCGCTGATGCAGCGCTTCTCCGTCTACCTGGGCCACCCCACCTACTCGATCGCCGTGATCCTGTTTTCGATGATCCTCGCCGCGGGGTTCGGGAGCTACTTCTCCGATCGACTGGACGTCGAATCGAGCCCGCGCTGGCTCTATATCGTGCCGGTGTTGATCGCGCTTGACGTCCTGTTGTGTACGCAGGCCATTCAACCCGTGATCGGCTCCACGATCGAGTTCGAGCTGATCGCGAGAATCGGCATCGTGGTCGCCGTGGTGAGCCTCATCGCGATGCCGCTGGGCCTGTGTTTTCCAATCGGGCTACGCATCGTTCGCCGGATTTCCGAGGACGCAACGCCGTGGTTGTGGGGCGTGAACGGCGCCGCGGGCGTGCTTGCATCGGTTTCGGCGGTCGCGGTTTCGATGTGGTCCGGAATCTCCACCAGCCTGTACATCGCTGCCGGCGCGTACGCGCTATTGGTGATCCCGGCGGTCGGACTCTGGTATCGCGGAAGTCGCGCCGACTAGACCTTGCGTTGCTCTTTGGGGCATCGGTCCGCCCGACGATCGCCGCGGGTACTCAGGGCCATCAGCGCGGGTGACAGGGTGATGTCGGCGATGAAGGCGAAGATGATGGTGACTCCCGTCAAGAGTCCGAACTTGACGAGATTGGTGAGACTCGCGAACGCGTAAATGAAGAACGAGAGCGACAATACGATGGACGTCACGAGCAACGCGTGCCCGGTGGTGCGCAGGGTCTCGCGAACGGCCGCCGGCGTATCGCCCAACTCTTCGTAATATTTCCGAAACCCGTGCATGAAGTGGATCGTATCGTCCGAGCGCGATGCCGAGCCATCCCATCAACCCGAGAGTCAGGATGATCGGCGCCAGGTTCGGCACCATCGCGGCCATGCCGGTCCGGAGGTTGCCGAGCACCAGGAACATCAGCGGCGTGATGATCGCGAGAGCGATCAGGTAGCTGCGCTGAAGGCTCGTCGACACCGCGCTCAGCGATCGGGTCATCAGGCTGACAAAGCCCGTCATCGTGACCTCGACATCGTCGCCAAGAGTCTCCTGGGCGAGAGCTTCCACGCGGGCAATGAAAGGCTGATAGTCCGTCGGCGAGGCATACGGCAGGTTCATCGTCAGACGCGCGCGACGGAACTGGATATCCACGAGCTGCTCCAGGTCATCGCTGCCGCTGTTCTCGAAGAGCAGCAGCTCCTGGGCGACGAGATCTCGGCTGTCTGGAATCGCGTAGTAGTCGGCGCGGTTTTCGTTGAGCGCCTGATGGATCTCCTTCGAGACGTCGACGATCGAGGTGACCTTTCCGACAGTGATGTTGCCACCGCCTTCGATCCTCTTGCTCTGCTCGGCCAGCAAATCGAGGCGATCGAGCATTGACGGTTCCTGCAGGCCGTTCTCCTCTCCGGTGTCGACCAGGACCTCGAGCGAGACCGAACCACCCAGCTCGGCGTTCACCAGTTCCGTCGCGATGCGAATCGGATCGTCAGGGGGAAACCAGCTGATCGGGTCGTAGCTGAAGCCGAGTCGCGTGATTCCCACGATCGCAAAGAGCAGGATGGCCGACATGAACGCAACGACCGTCTTCGGATAACGGACGCAGCGATCACCCGTCCACAGCAGCACCCGCTCGATCCGGTCGGGTCGCCCGGCCGCGCGCGGAGCCAGGCGCTTGAGTGGAATCACGTGGAGCAGAGCCGGTAGCAGTACCATGCAATAGGTGAGCCCCAGTCCGATCCCGAGCGGCGCGAAGATTCCGAGATCGGCGACGGGTTGTACCGCTGCGGTGAGAAAGGAGGCCAGGCCGCCCGCCGTGGTGAGTGCGGTCATGACGATGGCCAGCCCCGAGTGCTGCAGCGCATGGGCGAGAGCCTCTTCGCGCGACCGGCCCGAGTCGTAGGCGCGGTAGAAGATCACCAGCAGGTGGACACTTCCACCTACGCCGACGGCCAACAGGAAGGAAGGCAGGATCTGCGTCGGGATTCCGAGCGGCATCCCGATCAGCGCCATGGCCCCGAAGGTCGAGAGGATCGACAGCGACACGACCGTGAGCGGTAGGAATACCGCTGAGGCACGGCGAAACAGCGCGAACAGGAACACCGCCACCCCGGCCAGCGAAAGGCCTACGAACAGCAGCATGTTGTCCAGCATCTCGGCTGCCAGCCGCGCCCCCGCGATGGGCCCCCCGGCCAGGTGGATCTCGAGGTCGTCGGTTCGGAAGCGGTCGAGCAGGGCCGTGAGGGCAGCGGCAGCCTCGGCTTCCTGCTCTCCGGTGAGGGTGAGCGGCGCAGCGCTAGCGGTGTCTTCGAATCCGCCAAGCACGTCGTCGGGATCCGATTCGTCGACATGCGTCACGAGCTTGACGATCATGGACGTCGAACGTTGGTCCTGTGAGAAGATGTAGTTCTGGTAGAGGGGGTTTGCGAGTGCGCGCTCGCGGATCTCCTGCAACGTATCGCCATCGACCGGCAGGTCTTCGAACAGCTCCCGCACGATCAGCTCGTCGCCATCGCCACGGGTCTCGCGCACGTTGATCAGACTGGTGACTTCGGCGATGTGCGGAATCTCGTCTTCGATCGTGCGGTGAATTTCGCTGAGCACCGAGATGAAGCCGGAATCGAAGATCACGGGCGGACGGAGCATGATGATGATCAGCTGGTCGTTGCCGAACTGCTCGCGGAAGGCCGAGTACACGACCCGAGTCGGATCGTCGGCCCGCAGGAACGACTCGTTCGAGGTGTCGATCTCGATCCGCGGGAGCTGCACCCCGAGCACCAGCGCGAGCACGACCATCGAGCCGATGATCGGCCACCGCTTCCGCGCCGAAACGCGTCCCCAGTTCTCGAAGCGATTCTCGATCCAGGTACGCAGGACAACGTCCCAGCGCGGCCGGCGATGGCGATCTTCGGTTGATTCGGTCAAGGCTCGGACTCTCGGTGGGACGCGCGCTCATTGCGTAGCACACGTCGATTCGTCGGGGCACTCGATCAGCTCCCGACTCGTTTCTACAAGGTGGGCCGATCCGGTCTAGACTTCGCCCATGTCGATCCGACCTTCTCGCTCGACCGCCCTCATGGCTCTTCCGCTACTGCTGGGCCTCGCGTCTCTCGCGCCGCCGGCTGCAGCCAACCTCCCGAACGAACGCGAACTGCGCTCGTGGATCGAGGGGTTCAAGACCGCAGCGAGGGGGCCGTTCGAGCGGATCCGCTGGTTCTGCAGGGATGGCAGCGTCCTTCCCCCCAAGGCCTATGCCTGCAAGAATCACGGTGGGGGAATTCAGCATGGCGAACGGAACCAGCGCGCCAAGGCCCTGCGCGCAGGCGGGTACACCGTTGCGAATGTGCTGGCGAGTCTCGACCCGAAGGCGTTCATAGGCTCCAAGGCCGACCTATGGGCGCTCGAGCAGATCCTGATCGAGCGCTTCTTGATCGGGTCGGACGACGGTTGGATCTTCCGCGGCGCCCGCACCTATCGGGGCGCACTTCAGATCGAAGACGAAGAGGCGGGATCACGTGCGGTGGTTCACGCGATGCTGGGAGACCGGGCCTGGCGAGAGCCCACCCGCTTCCTGTTGCTTCGCGAAACGGTGCGGCTGTTGCCAATTCAGGCGGACGAGGGATCTGCGGCGGGCGTGCGCCGACAGGCCCTGGTGCTGGCCGAGAAGGACAAGGCCTTCACACCGCTGCGTGCGAAGATCCACAACCAGCCCGACGCGGGGGACGCAGCGAAGGTACGTGCGTACGCGAAGAGCAAGGGGAAGGCCAACCTACGGGATCAATTCGAACGCCTGGCCAAGGACATCGATGCACTCTATTCGGGCAGCGGCGGCGCGAAGCTGGCCCTCGCGCTTGCGCCGAGGGTGGCGAGCGTTTCAGGCCTTTCGACTTCGCTCCAGGAACTCGGAAGGAAGCTCGAGGTCGAGCGCGATCCGACGACACGCGTCGCCATTGCGGGACGCCTGATGGGCTTGGTGCGCAAACACTTCCCGAAGATCCACGACCCGAAGGTCGCTACCGAGGCGCTCCAACTCTCGCTCGCCCTCGAGACCGACGGCACTGTGGCAGGCAACGAGGCCCTGACCGGAATCTCGTCACTGCCCCGGAGCCGACACCTGGAGCTGCTGGATCAGACCGCCGAGGGCCTCTACGGCGCAGGGCTCATCACGCTCGACCACCTCGCCGACGTGAAGCAGAGCCGCCAACGCGAGACACTTCGCGTCCTGGCAAAGCCGCCCGAGTGGGCCGAGGGCTCGCTCACCTCGAGTTTCGGAAAGGCCGTCGAGCACCTGGCGCCGCTGGAGCCGAAAGCCCGCTCCTACACCCAGGGCCGGTTGCAAGCCAGCCTCGTGCCCTTCTACCGCAGTGTCAACGACAGTCTCGGGCGCTGAGGCATCCGACATGAACTGATTCGAACCGCATCGCCAGGCTGGATTCGAGTAAACGGGGCGGGGTGGATGAAATTGAGAATGGACAGCCACGGGACTGACTGCTCGCGATGACAACCACCGAAGAAGCGCGCGATCCCGGAGAGCGCCCGCGCTGGATCCTCCCGCTGCTCGCGTCCGCAATTCCGCTCGCGTTGCTGGCGAGCATCGATCTCGCGTTGCGCGCGCTTTCAATCGCGCCGCCCGAAGATCCGCTGCTGTTCTACGCGTGAACCCGCTCGGAGGGATTCTCGCCGTTCGTCACCAACGCCGACGGATCGCGCTCGATTCGGCCCGATTGGGTCGTGGGCAAGTACGGCATCCGACAGCGTCGGCTGGGCGCCCGCGACGGACGCCACTTCCTCTACCCGGGCTTCCGGCCCGCGCACGTCGCGATGCCGAAACCCGAAGGCCTCGTCCGCATCGCGGCACTCGGCGGCTCGACGACCTTCGGCCTCTTTGTCGGAGCCGACGAAGCCTTCCCCGCCCAACTCGAACGCCGCCTGAGCGAAGAGCTCGCGCCGCGCGCAGTCGAGGTCATCAACCTCGGTTGCCCAGGTTGGGCGAGCGATCGAATCGTGAACATCTTCGACGCGGTCCTCGAACTCGACCCCGATTTCATCGTCGTCTACTCAGGACATAACGAGATGCTCGAAGGCGACGTCGGCCCGATGGCTGGGCTCACGCCCTGGTCGCGATTGCGAATCGACCTCTTGCGCGCGAGCACGCTATTCCAATGGCTGAACCATGTGCTCGCCGGTGCCATGCGAAGCGAAGATGCGAGCGAGATCGCGGAAGAAATGGCCGCGGTCCGCGTCGGTAGCGTCCTCACCTTCGACCCGCGCGAGGTAGACGAGGAAGAGCGCGAGCCCGCGAGTGACGCCTTCATCGAGTTCAGCGTCGAGCACTATACACGAAACATCGCGACGATGATCGAAACGGCCCAGGCCGCCGGCGTCGGCATCGCGTTCGTCCGCCCGGTGGGCAACCTCCGTTCTCCACCGTCGCTCTCCGCACACACCGAGGGATTCGATCGCGTCGCCGAGTTCAAGGCCGCGCGCAACGCTGCAAAGCGCGCAATCAAGCAGGGCCATATCACCGAGGCAATCGCGCACCTCGACCGCGCCAGCGAGGTCTCCCCGTCGCACGCGATGATCCATTACCGGCGCGGCTTCGTCCTACAACAGATCGGGCGAATTCCAGCTGCGCGCGAAGCCCTACAACACGCAGTCGATCGCGACCTTCGCATCCATCGCATGACGACCGCGCACGCAGCGGCACTCGCAGAAGTCACCGGCGAAGCGGGCCTGTCGCAGGTCGACCTGCGACCTGATTTCCACGCGCGCCTCACGGACGCGGAAGCGAAGCGCCTGTTCTTCGACCACCTCCACCCTACGGTGGCAGGACACGCGATCGTCGCCGAGCGAATTCTCGCACCCGTGCGCGACCACCTCACGCGGAACGACGGCGACTCCGACCGAAATGACCTATTCTGACCCTGATTCCGATAGCCCGATAGAAGGTGGGTCGCGGTGAAGACCTCCATTCGTCGATCGCATGGCATCCTGCTACCGCTGGCATTGCTGGTGCTGGCTGTGGGCTGCTCGACAAACGCCGGCGTTCAGACCCGCCGTGACGGTGCGGCGAACTTCTCACAATACCGGAGCTGGAGCTGGCTTCACGTCGAGCGCGAAGACCAGAGCCCCCGCAGTGACGTCGAGTCCGAACTCGCTGCACGCGTGCTGGAGAACATCCGCCGGGAGTTCTTCGAGCGTGGCTTTACTTACCGGCGCGATAACGCGGATCTCGGCGTCGATGCTCGACTCGCGATCACAAGCGAGCAACATGTCACGCATCAAACCACTGCGATCGAGAGCCTGCACAGCTTCCACAGCTCACCGTCCTATGAGGTTCAGGCAACCGAGCGCGAGGTCGTTGACTATCAACGGGGCCGGCTCACGATACGAGTGATGGACCTGCGCCGGAATCGCGAGGTGTGGCGAGGAGAATACGAGAAACGCCATCGAGGTCTCTTCGCAGCACACATCAAAGCAGCCGTGGCGAGCACCCTCGAGAACTTTCCCGCGGTACCGACCGGGGAACCGTCATTCGATCCCCGCAATATCGCGACGCATCCCTGAGCCGAAGTCCCGCTGATGGGCGGTCGACTCTCTCACTGCGCGCCTGCCTTCTTCCAAAGTCATCGAGAATAGGCGATCATCGGTCTGGCGCTGCGACAGCAGCTTTCTGCGCATGTCCAAAAACGCCCCAGGCGAAGCGTTCTCCACTGGATCTTCTGCCTGCCTTTTCTCGTCGGCCGCCTGCTCATTGGTTGACGAGATCTGTAACATCACCGGTACTCGGACGACGTCGCTCTTCGTTTTGGAAAGTGCCCGTGTCGACAAGGATTTGACCAGGAGGATATCGATCGATGACCGGAAACGACGCTTCCGCCAGACCCGCGCCGCAAACTCCTGAACACTTCGATGTGTTGATCGTTGGGGCGGGAATCTCCGGCGTCGGTGCTGCATATCATCTTCGGCAGCAATGCAGTGAAAAGAGCTTCGTCGTGCTCGAAGGACTGGAGAGCTTTGGCGGTACCTGGCTCATGCACACCTACCCCGGCATCCGCTCCGACAGTGACCTCTACACCTTCGGCTACCGCTTCAAGCCATGGACCGGCCCACCGATCGCAAGTGCCGGCGAGATCCTCACCTACATGGGCGAAGTCATCGACGAGAACGATCTCGCCCCCCACATTCGCTACGGACACACGATCAATAGAGCGAGCTGGTCGAACGACGAGAACCTCTGGACCCTCGAAGGTACGCGATCCGATACCGGCGAACCGGTTCATTTTACCGCCAACTTCCTGTGGATGTGCCAGGGCTACTACCGCCACTCGGAGGGCTACACGCCCAAGTGGGAAGGGATGGATGACTTCAAGGGCCCGATCATTCACCCGCAGACCTGGCCCGAGGATCTGGATTACAAGGGCAAGAACGTCGTCGTGATCGGCTCCGGGGCCACTGCAGCAACTCTGGTTCCCGCGATTGCCGGCGACTGTGGCCACGTCACGATCTTGCAGCGCTCTCCAACCTATTTCATCCCGGGCGGCAACAAGAACGATCTTGCAGACCAATTGCGCGATCTGGAGGTCGACGAGACCTGGATCCACGAAATCATCCGCAAGCAGATTCTGCATGGGCAACGCGTCCTCACGCGCCTGTCATTCGAACAGCCGGAGATGGTGAAGGAGCAGCTGCTCGCCGGGGTAAAGGCCTACCTGGGCCCGGACTACGATATCGAGAAGCACTTCACGCCGAAGTACCTGCCGTGGAGGCAGCGCATCGCCTTCGTTCCGGACGGGGATATATTCAAGGGAATCCTCTCCGGCAAAGCGTCGATCGTGACCGACGAGATCGAGAAGTTCACGAAGGAGGGCATCCTCCTGAAGTCGGGTGAGATGCTCGAAGCCGACATCATCATGACTGCTACCGGCTTCAATCTGAGCGTGCTTGGCGATATCGACTTTGCCATCGACGGCAAGCCTGTCGATTTCTCCGAGACCGTTACGTATCGCGGCATGATGTTCACGGGCGTGCCCAATCTGCTCTGGATCTTCGGCTATTTCCGAGCCAGCTGGACGTTGCGGGTAGACCTGCTCGGAGACTTCGTATGTCGGCTTCTCAAACACATGGACAAGACCGGAGCAAAGAAGATCACGCCTCAGCTGCGACTGGAAGATGAGGACATGCCCTTGCTGCCCTGGATGGATCCGGAGAACTTCAACCCGGGCTACCTCATGCGCAGCATGCACCTGCTACCGAAGCGAGGCGACAAGCCCGACTGGCAGCACACTCAGGACTACTGGGCCGAGAGGGACGATATTCCCGCCATCGATCTCGAGGATGACATCTTCGAATACGAGTGAGACCGCCTGGATGGCCGGCGGAATCGCGCTATTGCTGACGACACCGCACGACCCGAAGACCTGAAAACTCGTTAAGGACGTGCTGCATCTGGCCTAGTTTTCGGGAAGTTGAAGAACGGGAACACTGGGAGGAATCCGTTCTCGGCGATGTTCAGGAAGCCCAGCTGGAAGCTCTCGATCTTCTTGGTGATGTTGATGAAGCCAATCTGGACGGTCGAGCTATCAGAGATCCCCATCCCGCTGATGTCCAGCGAGCTGTAGCCATGGGTGATGTTCAGGAAGCCGATGTTTGCGCCGCTCGTCAGTGTCTCGATCTGATTGATGAAGGCCGCATTCACACCGGTCGCTTCCCCGGTGTGGAGAACGACGAGCCCGCTGTTCAGGCCGGAGGACTTCCCGGTCGTCTTGCTCAATCCCATCACGACGGCGAGGCCGGAGCGGTTCTCGGACTCACTCAACGAGGCGAGTCCGAGATCGAAGCCGGTCATGTTGGTGTTCCGGCCATGGAACAGGGAGAAACGGATGCCGTTCACGTCCGGGTCGTCGGGCGCACGCACGCCTGGCGACGTGAACTGGAACGAAGCCTGAGCAAAGGCCGGAGTGGCGAAGAGAAGAACCGCGATGCAGAGAACCAGCTGTTCTATCCGTTTCATCGAAACTTCCTCCGTTGAATCTTAGATCGCTAGATTTCACCGCGTTGCGCAGATGCCGAGCGTGTCGCGGAAGACTCTCTTCGGCGTTCAGCCGTATGTTCGCTCCATAGCACAGACGGCCTGTCCGTTCTCGATTTTCGTCCGCGTTGGAATTTCTCAGTATTTTCACCCGGCGCTCCGCATTCATCCTCGGACAAGAGGCCATCAGAGGTCGCAAAGGAATCTCGAGAACAACCAGCGTGTCGGGCTCAGTCCGTGACCTGGTAGAGCTGCCACTCACCGGGAATGCCCTTGAGTTGGTGCGGGCCTCGTTCCTGGAATTCGATGCCGGATCCGGCGACGAGGTCTCTTACCGTACTCGAGACCAGGACCTCTCCGGCGTTGGCGAGCGCGGCGACGCGTGAACCGATGTGGACGGCGATGCCGGCCACGCCGCCCTCATGCAGCTCGCACTCCCCGGTGTGCAGGCCCGCACGTAGGCGGATGTCGAGACTTTCGACGGAATCCCGAATGGCACGCGCGCATCGAATGGCGCGCGCCGGTCCATCGAAGGTCGCGAAGAATCCGTCGCCGGCAGTATCGACCTCCTGCCCGCGGTAACGACGCAATTCCTCCCGGACACGGGCGTGGTGGTCGCACAGCAGCTCGCGCCAGCGGCGGTCACCGAGTTCGACCGCACGGACGGTGCTGTCGACGATGTCGGTGAACAGGACGGTCGCGAGAACCCGGTCGATTCCGACGGGGATGGAGCGGGAACCGGTTACGAACTCTTGAATGGCGTCGAGGATCTGACTCGAATTTCTGAAGTACGGCAGGTGATCGTCACCGGAAAGCTCCAGTAATTGAGCCTCCGGAATCCGCTCCGCCATGAGTCGGGCATTTCTGATGTCAATGATTCTGTCGCCGATACGATGAATCACGAGAGTCGGAACATGGAGCGTCTCCAGCACGGGCCGCACATCGATCTTCTCGTTCATGCGAATGATCGCGGCGGCTTCGCGCGGCCCGGCCCCGAGCCGCTGAACGCGCCCCCACTGTTCGCGCGCCCACTCATCGCCCGCCATGGATGGTGCGAAATAACCCAGATCGTTACCGGTGCCCCAGTTGTTCTCGATGTTCTCGAACATGGATTCGAGCTGCTGTTTCGCCAATCCGCACGGGTAGTCGTCTGCTTTGGAAAACCGCGCGAACGAGCCCAGGAGAACCAGCGAGTGCGTCCGTTTCGGGTAGGTCGCCGCAAAGACGATGGACATCGGGCCGCCTTCAGAAATACCGAAAAGTGCAGCACGCTCGGAGCCGGCTGCATCCATCACTGCTCGCACGTCGTCCATGCGCTCCTCGATCGTCGGCACGCCGACGCCACGGTCCGAGAGGCCGGTGCCCCGCTTGTCGAAGGCGATGACGCGTGCGAAGGAGCCGAGATGCTCGAAGAAGCGACCGACCTCCGGCCACTCCCAGGGCATCTCCACGTTCGAGATGAAACCAGGGATCACGACCATATCGAGGGGGCCGTCCCCAAATACCTGATAGGCGATGTGTACGTCGCCGCTCTTCGCGTAACGGGTACGGGGATGCATGGGGCGGAAGCTACTCCGATGTGATGCCTGGAGCTACGGAATTGAGTCGGGAATCCGGAGCCCGGTATTTCGACGAACGTGCGAATGGATCGCTTCACTCACGCGACCGGAGACTTCGATGGCGAGGGCATGGCCCGAGCCCGGGAACGCGATCAGGTTCGCACCCGGGATCGCGGCTGCGATGGTGTCGGCATGGGGCGTGAGAAGATCGGCACCGGCAGCGAGCACCAGGCAAGGTGCAGCAATCTTGCCGAGATCGTTGCGCCTTGCACCCGACCACGCGGTGATCCCCGCCGCGGTGCGCTCGAGAGTCGCGGCCGGAACCTTCGCGACGCTCGCCGTGAGGCCACGGAGGGTTCGTTCTCGGATGGTGTCATCGGCGAGGAGGCCTTCGGAAAAGAGCCACGGGGCGAGGGCGAGGGCAAGGGCTTCAGCATCGACCTGGGCGGCGATCCGGCACCAGGCGCGGGTTACAGCAAGGAGGCGGGGGGTCGCTTCGACGAAGGGGGTGATGAGCGTGAGCGAACGAACCCGGTCGGGGTGGGAAAGCGCGAGTTCCAGCGCGACGGCCGCGCCGAGGCTCGCGCCCACGATGTGGGCCGGGGCGTCGAGGACGCTGGCTGCGTCGGCGGCGGAGCGCGCAACTTCGTAGCGGGGAAGATCCGGTGCATCGGACAGACCAACGCCGCGCGGGTTGACGCCCACCACGGCGTGATGCTCGGCGAGGACACGCGCCTGCAAGGCGAAGGAGGAGACGTCGGTTCCGAAACCCGGTAGCAGGAGCACGGGGTCGCCTTCGCCCTCGCGCAACACCTCGAGGGCGATACCGTCTTCGACCATTACGAGCCGCTCGCGCGCCTCGGCATGGGTTTCCACGTCCTGCTTCGTCACGCGACCGCCCGGCCCCGTTCCGTGCACGACCTCGGGGTCCAGGCCGAGCTTACGAGCGAGCGCACGCGCTACGGGTGCCACCGCCTTGTGTCCGCCGGGTGCTCTCTGGTTTGCAGAGCGGGCCGCGCCCGCCCCCGGCCGAACCGCTGGAACGGGCTGCACACTCGCAGCCGGCTGCGGGCCCCGGTGCTCCGCGGCAAAGGCATCCGGGTCGAACGGCTCATCCATTGTCCCCGTGATCGCGCCGAGAATCGTCGCACAGGGAACGGTCTCGCCGGGCTCGACGTAGACGTGCCGGAGCACTCCCGACGCGGTGGCTTCGACCTCGACCTCGCTCTTCTCCGTTTCGATGATGAGGACGGTCTCGCCCCTTACGACGCTATCTCCGATTGCAATGGGCCATTCGACGACCGTCCCCTCCTCCATGGTCATTCCGAGTCTCGGCATCGCGATCGCGGTGGTACTCACGCTAGATCCCGCACTCCCGGACGGCTTCGATGACTCGCGCCACGGACGGGATGTAGGCGTCTTCGAGTGCCTTGTTGTACGGGACCGGCGCGTGAGGAGCGGTGACTCTCTTGACGGGCGCGTTCAGGAAGTCGAAGCCACGGTCCACGCAGAGCGCGGCCACGTCGCTGGCGATCCCGCAGCGGGGCGTGGATTCGTCGACCACCACGACCGTGCCCGTCTTCTCGAGCGTGGCGAGGATTGCATCCTCATCCAGGGGCGCGAGAGAGCGCAGGTCGAGCACCTCGGCGCTCTTGCCTTCGGCGGCCAGCAACTCGGCAGCCTCGAGCGCGGTGGCGACCGTGGCCCCCATCCCGATCAGCGAGACGTCGCTCCCCTCGCGAACCACCGCCGCCTCCCCGATCGGCACCTCGTAGTCGCCCTCGGGCACCTCGCCTGCCTGGAAGAGAATGCGCTTGGGCTCGCAGAAGATGACGGGATCGTCGTCTCGAATCGCAGCGAGGAGCAGCCCCTTCGCGTCCGCGGCGTTCGAGGGGATCACGGTTTTGAGGCCGGGGATGCCCGCCGTCATCCAATAGAGGCTCTGCGAGTGCTGCGCCGCGGCCTGCATGCCCGCCCCCGTCACCGTGCGCACGGTTAGCGGCACGCGCACCTTGCCGCCGAACATGTAGCGGAGCTTTGCCGCCTGGTTGAGCAGCGGATCGAGACAGGTGCCGAGGAAGTCGATGAACATGAGCTCCGCCACCGGCCGCAGCCCCGTGGCGGCGGCACCCACCGCTGTTCCGATGAGACCCATTTCGCTGATGGGCGTATCGAGCACGCGGTCCGGTCCGAACTTCGTCACGAGCCCCTTGGTGGTGCCGAGAACCCCGCCCGCCTCTTCGACGTCATCTCCCGAGCGCGTGCCTCCGCCCGCGACGTCCTCCCCGAGAAGAATGACATCGGGGTCCGTCTCCATGGCGATCGTGAGTGCCTCGTTGATGGCCTGGGACACGCTGAGTACTCGACTCATGACTCACCTCTTGCATACACGTCCGTGAGTAACTCCTCGAGGCCTGGAGGGGGCGCCGCCTCGGCATCGACCACCGCGGCGGCCAGCTCCTCTTCCACATCGTGGTCGATGCGGCGCAGATCGTCTGCTTCCACGAGTGCCGCCTCCAGCACCTGGCCCTCGAAGCGCGCGAGCGGGTCGCGATTCTGGATCCAGTCCTCCGCCTCCTCTTTGGCGCGGTAGGCGAGCGGGTCGCCCACGAAGTGACCCGCGAAGCGATAGGTCTTGCACTCGAGGAGCGTCGGGCCCTCGCCGGCCCGGGCGCGGCGGATCGCCTCGCCCGCCTTCTCATAGACGTCGAAGAAGTCCATGCCATCGGCAATCTCGCTCCGCATGGCGTAGGAGCCGGCACGTGTCGCGATATCCTTCACCGGGACCACGAAGTCGGTGGGCGTGAACTCGCCGTAACCGTTGTTCTCGACCACGTAGACCACCGGGAGCTTCCAGTTCGCAGCCATGTTGAGCGACTCGTGGAATTGCCCCTGGTTGGTGGCGCCATCTCCGAAGAAGGCGACCGCCACGCCGCCCGTCCCCTTGAGCTTGGCGCTGAGCGCCGCACCTGTAGCCAGCGGGATCCCCGCACCAACGATCCCGTTCGCACCGAGCATTCCCTGTTGGACGTCGGCGATATGCATGGAGCCGCCCTTACCTCGGCTCGTCCCGGTCGCGCGGCCGAAGAGCTCGGCCATCATGGCTCGGATGTCGACGCCCTTGGCGATGCAGTGCCCGTGCCCGCGATGCGTCGATGCCACCCAGTCCCGAACTCCCAGGTGGGAACACACGCCGGTCGCCACCGCCTCCTCACCGATGTAGAGGTGCAAGAAGCCCCCCATCTTTCCAGCCGTCACGAGTTCGTTGAGCTTCTCTTCGAAGGCCCGGATCATCCGCAGCGTGCGGTAGGCCTCCAACAACTCCTCTCGCGTCAGATCCATGTCATCCTCCGCCGTCGCAACCGGTTCAGGCTCGTGTGCGTTCTCAATATTCGTCCGCTTTGAAATCGCTCAGCTCTTTCGCCCCGCCGTCGACGCCCATCCTCGGATGATACACCTGACCGATTCCCAAATTCAGACTCGTTCCCCCCGAGAGTTCGTGCAGCATCTCGTTCCCCATGCGCGCCCTGGTCCGCTTCGCAGTACTGGAAGGATTCCCTAGTCGTCGTCCGACCCGAGACCGGTGTGCGCTGGCATCGCGAAGGCTTCCGCCGCCACCGGCGAGTGCGGAAGAACCGAGCCGCGCTGTCGAGGCTCGGGTTCCGCGTCAGCCTCGTCTCGGTATCGCGCTACCAGCCGAAGATCACCCCCGACCCGACAACAACGCTGGATGCCCCCTTCGAAACCACAAGGATGTGATCGCTGGGATGGGCCCAGCTTGCAGGCTAACGATCATTAGCCTACGCTGACATCTACGCGACTGAGGAGCTGCCCCTTGGCCAATTCCAGCCTACGCACCGCCGACCGCATCCTCGACGCCGCCGAGGAGCTCTTCGCCGCCAAGGGCTTCGAAGGCAGCTCCATGAGCGAGATCGCCGATCGGGTCGAGATTCGAGCCCCCAGTCTCTACAAGCACTACGAGAGCAAGGAGAAGATCTACGAATTCATCGCCGCCGGCTTCTCGGCCCGCTCCGGCCGCGAGCAGCTCGAGCAGACCATGCAGCACCTGGCAAATCACCCCAATCTCCCGCGCCTGATTCAGATGCAAGCCCTGACTGGCGGCGAGCAGCTCGAGAAGCTCCTGGTCACGCTCTACCGCCCCCTCTTTCGCAAGGCGACGAGACTGATGCCCAGCGGCAGCGATGCGGGTGGCTGGTCGCCCGCGCAACTTCGCCTGTTGATCATGGGGATCAACAACATGCTCATCGGTTACTTCACCATGGCACCCATTCACCGAGAGGTTCTCGGCAAGGACCCGTTGTCGAAATCAGCCATTCGCGAGCAGACGGATTTCCTCGTGGCCGTGACCCGCAAGCTGTGGATGCAATAGGAGACGACATGAAGGTTCCGGAATTGTCTTTGGAAGAAGCCACCTCCTTCGGGATCCTGCCCGAAGACGAGGGCGCCCACCCCTACGATCCCGACGTCGAGTGGTGGAATGAATCCTGGTTCTGGGATTTCTTCAACGCCGACGGCACCGTGGCGGGCCACTGTCGCATCGGCATGCACCCGGTCCAACGCCGGGTCTGGTTCTGGTTCTTCCTCTACCAGAACGGTGAGTGGATCGTCCTCGAGGAGCCGCGCCTGCCGCTCGGCGATCTCCAGCTTCCCCGTGTGGCGTATCGCGGCTGGGGATTGGAGTTTTCCTGGGACCCGAGCCAGGCACTGCGGAAAGGGCGCCTGCGCTTCCACGGCTTTGGCCGCGTCGTTTCGGGGCCCCGGACAGGTCAAATTCAAGAGATGGGTGCGGACCTCGAAATCAGTGCCATTGGAGCCGCCCACACCACCGGGCGCGGCGACGTAGCGGGCCACAGCTCCGAGGGCTTCGACGCCTGCCGCTTCGAGCAACCCATCGCACTAGAGGGCGAGCTGATGGCAGGGGGGCAGACCACCTGCTTCGAAGGGCGAGGAGAGCGCGATCACTCCTGGGGACCACGCGCCTGGAACATGGAGTGGACCGTCGTGGTCGCCAACCGGGAGGACATGCGCTTCCTGTGCACCGACGTGCGGATCCCGGGCATCGACCCGATCAAGATCGGCTACTTCCACAAGCAGGGCACCGAGAACCTGAGCGATGTCAACCTCGACTTCGAACACGACGACGACGCCCCCCTCTCGCCGGTGAAGGGCACGGTTCAGATCGCCACGGCCGGGGGCGAGAAGCTCGCCTTCCGCCTGGAGGTCATATCCGGCACGGAAATCGACCTCACCCACGTCCTGGATCCGCCCCGGCGGCCCATCTATCGGCGCGCCTTGATTCGCCTGCATCCAGAGGATGGGAGCGATCCCATGATCGGATGGTACGAGTCGAACCGCTCGGCCGAGCCGGCCTAGCGCAGGGCTGCGAGCTATCTGCGCAGCCCTCGAATCGAGGGCCAGAACGAAAGGAAGATCCGAGCGATGCCCGAACAGCCCCAACGTGATCTCGAACTCACCGCCAAGCAACTCGCCCTTTGGCTTCAGGAACGGCTGCCGGACGCCCGCAACCTGGAGGTCATCGGTCTTGCCAAGCCCTCGGCCACGGGGTTTTCGAATGAAACGCTCCTCTTCGACCTGCACTGGGACGAGCGCGGCAAGGCAAGAGAAGCAGGCTACGTGGTTCGAATCGAACCCACGGGCCCCGGGGTCTTTCCGGAATACGATCTATCTCTGCAGTACAACATCATGGACATCCTGGGCAAGAAGACCCAGGTCCCGGTACCCGCGCTGCTGGGCATCGAAGACGATGCGAGCGTGCTGGGCGCGGCCTTCTACGTGATGGAGAGAGTCGAGGGACGGATTCCCCCCGACAATCCCCCTTATCACACGGAGGGCTGGCTCAAAGAGGCCCCGAAAGCAGAGCAACAGAAGGTGTGGTGGAGCTGCCTGGACACCATGGTGGATATCCACAAACTCGACTGGGAAGACCTGGGAATGGGATTCCTGGAGTGCAAGTCACCCGGAGAGACCCACCTCACGAAGCAGCTCAACTCGATGGCGAGCTACTACGACTGGGCCGCACGCGGAATTCCCAACCCTACCATCGAGCCGGCGTTGCGCTGGCTGGTGGAGAATCAGCCGGAAGAGCCCGAGACTCCGAGCCTCGTCTGGGGCGATTCCCGCATCGGCAACATGATTTTTCGCCAGGGCGAATGCGTTGCAGTCCTGGACTGGGAAATGGCCGTCCTCGGTGATCCCGAGCAGGATCTCGCCTGGTGGCTCTTTCTCGATCGCCACCACAGCGAGGGGCTCGATACGCCCCGCATTCCGGGGCTGCCTTCGCGTGCGGAGACGGTGGCTCGCTACGAGAAGAAAATGGGGCGCAGCGTCGAGAATCTCGACTACTACGAAATCTTCGCGGCGGCCCACTTCAGCGCAATCATGATGCGAGTGGCTCAGCAGCTGGTTCATTTCGGGTTCATGCCGGAGGAGAATGGCCTGGCGTTCGAGCGAAACAACGTAGTGACCCGCTTATTGGCCGGACTGTTGGAGCTTCCGACCCCGGAGTAGAGCCGGCGGTCGACCTCCGACCGCGATCGTTCACACCATTCGAGGATAATCTCATGGCAGCAGACCTGACCCGAAGGAGATTCTTGCAGGCGACCGGCGGAACGGTGGCTCTGTCGCTCTTCAATCTCTCGGCTTGCGGATTCGGCGAGAGCCCCGTCGACACGAACCGGTCTGCGATTCGAGACAGAGTCAGCTACGACGGACTCGATGATATCTACGCGAAGAAGTGGACCTGGGATCGTGTGGTCAAGGGAACTCACTTTGCCAACTGCGGCTATCAACGCTGCGCATGGAACGTCTACGTCAAGGATGGCATCGTCTGGCGCGAGGAGCAGGTGGCCGACTACGAGCAGACGAACCCCGACGTACCCGACTTCAATCCCCGCGGTTGCCAGAAGGGGGGCTGCTATAGCGACCGCATGTACGACCCATCGCGCCTCACCACGCCGCTGAAACGGACCGGCGAGCGCGGCGAAGGAAAGTGGCAACGGATCAGTTGGGACCAGGCCCTCAGCGAGATTGCCGAGAAATTCGTCGATGCCATGATCTCGGAAGAAGACGGCCCCGGATCGATCTACTGGGATCTCGGCTCCTCATCGAGCAACGGCTGCCATGGCCTTGGTCTCACGCGCGGCGCCTTCGCGCTCGACACACCCATCCTGGAAAACACGACCGAGATGGGCGATCACATGCCCGGGGTGACCACGACCACCGGCAAGCTCACATTCACCAGCTCGATGGATGACCTCCACTACAGTGATCTGATCCTGATTTGGGGTGGCAACCCGAACTACACGCACATCCCCAACGCACACTTCATCTACGAGGCCCGCTACAACGGAGCCTACGTCGTTACCATTGCACCCGACTTCAACCCTTCCTCGATTCACGCCGACGAATGGATGCCGGTCAACATCGGCAGTGATGCGGCGCTGGCGCTCTCGATGGCTCAGGTCATCGTCGAGGAGAAGCTCTACAAACCCGAATTCATGGCCGAGCAGACGGACATGCCGCTGCTGGTGCGTCTCGACACCGAGGAGTTCCTGCGCGAGAGAGACATGCGTGCAGGCGGTGCGGAGGACGTGTTCTACCTCTTCGATTCCGCCAAGAAGAAGGTGGTCGAAGCCCCCAAGAGCAGCCTGGACCTGGAGGGCATCGAACCGGCGCTGGAGGGAGTCTTCGAGGTCGCGACCAGCGAAGGCACGGTGAAGGTCACGACGGTCTTCGAACGCACGAAGTTGCAGCTGCGAGACTACACGCCGGAGCAGACCGCCAAGATCACGGGCGTCCCAGCCGCGAATGCGCGCAATCTGGCGAGACGCATCGCCAACGCCAGAGCGTGCTCGACCATCAGCCAGACCAACTTCTCGAAGTTCTATCACGGCATGGAGATGGAGCGAAGCATCCTGCTGGTGTTCGCCCTGACCGGTCAGTTCGGCAGGCGGGGTGCGGGTTATGCGGCGATTCCGATGCTTTCCCTTTCAGGCGTCGATCCCCTCAATGTCGCCAGTGGCAAGTACTCGCCCAAGATCGCCATCGGCTTGATGACGGCAAAGATGGCGCCCGAGATCATCAAGTTGAAACTGGCGGGCTATTCCGACGAGATGATGCTCTACCACTTCGCCCGCGAAGACTATGCCCGTGGCGGCACCATTGCATCGGCCCTGCTCTACTACGAGCACGGCGGGCTCAAGGAACACTACGGCGGTGCCAAGCGCTGGGATCCCGATCTCGACCGGGAGTTCTCCGAGTACCTCGAGGAGGCGGTCGCAAATGCCTGGCAGTTCGTGCCGGAGAAGGCGCCGCGTATCTTCTTCAGCGTCGGGGGCAATACCTTCCGCCGCGTGCGTGGCTACGACAAGCTGATCGAGCACATGCTGCCCAAGCTGGATCTGATGGTCACGTTCGAGCTGCGCATGAGCAACACGGCCCGCTACAGCGACTACGTGCTCCCGGCAGCGGGCTACTACGAGAGAGAAGACATCGCCTGGTCATCCGCTCTCGTGCCCTTCAGTCACATCAGCACGGAAGCAGTGGACCCGGTGGGCGAGTCGAAGACGGACTGGGTATTCCACTGCCTGCTCATGAAGAAGATCCAGGAAACCGCCATCGCCCGCGGCATCACCACCTATGCAGATCGACACGGTGAAGAGCGGCGTCTGGACGATTGCTACGAGGAGTTCACCTTCCAGAGGCGGTTCACCGAAGACAATCCAGCAGATCTGCTCCAGGAGATGCTGGAGTTGTCCACGAATCTGAACGGCATCAGCTGGGACGAGCTCGAGCAGAAGGGTTTCGAGCGATTCACCGAGGTGGGCATGGGTGCCGTCTACATCGGCAACGCTGCGGACATCGAGCCGGACAAGACGATCGTGGGCAACAGCTGGCACGTGCAGAAGAAGGTCCCCTGGCCCACGCTGACGAGGCGCCTGCAGTTCTATATCGACCACCCCTTCCATCAGGAAATGGGAGAGGTCTTACCGGTCCACAAGGACAACCCACGCATCGGAGGTGACTACCCGCTTCAGATGACCGGGGGACACAACCGCTGGTCGATCCATGCGGCATGGCGTGATAGCAAGCCGCTCTTGCGGCTACAACGGGGTGAGCCGGTGATCTTCACGAGCACCGGCGATGCCGAGAGCCGCGGAATCAGTGATGGGGACCGTGTGCGCGTCTACAACGATCTCGGTGAGTTCGAGATCCAGACCGCGGTATCGCCCGCGTTGAAGCCCGGCCAGGTGGTCATCTATCACGCCTGGGAACCCTTCATGTTCAAGGACCATGACTCCTACCAGTCACTGACCCCCAGCCCCTTGAATCCGATCCAGCTCGCCGGTGGCTATTTCCATCTGCAGCCGATGGTGTTGATGCAATCGCCCGGCTGCAGCGACCGGGGAACCAGAGTGGACATGGAGAAGGTCCATGCCGAGGCCGCAGCCTGAGATGACGACTCCGCAGCCAGTGGTTGAATCGTACGTCCTCGGTCTACCCCGTCTTGATCGAAGCGTGATCTGACCGGAAGGTCTCCGTGCTCATCCATCACGGAGGACCTTTCGATGGCGAACGCCCACCAGATCCGAGACCTGATCAAGGAGACCACCACCGGTAGCCTGCGACCCCGCGTCTCACGCGAGGTGCGCGACGAGGTATGCCGCTATGCCGTCCGTCGCCGCAAGGCGGGAGCGGCTTGGGCGCTGCTCGCCCGGGAGACCGGCCTCGACGTTCGCAAGCTCCAGCGATGGAACACGCGAGCCCGTCGAGCTGCCCAGGTGCCGGTGCTGCGCCCGGTCGAGGTGCTGCCCGAGCCCGAGCCGCTGGTGGTGCTGACGCTGATCGCACCGAGCGGTGTCCGCATCGAGGGCCTCGCGGTGGAGCAGGCAGCGCACCTCCTCCGCCTGCTCGCGTGATCGGCCTATCGCGCCGCGTTCGCGTTTTCGCCTACACGCGACCCGTGGACATGCGAAAGCAGTACGACGGTCTCTACGCGCTGGTCATTTCGGAGCTGAAGGCCGATCCGCTCTCCGGCGATCTCTTTCTCTTCACGAACCGTCGCCGCACACGCGCGAAGGTGCTGCTGTGGGACGGGACAGGTCTGTGTATCTACCAGAAGCGACTCGAGCGCGGACGCTTTGCTTCGCTGTGGCTGCGTGACGAGCAAGAAGTGTGCGAGCTGACGCCTAGCGAGCTTGCGCTCTTCCTCGAAGGCAGTACGTTGCCCGGTGCTCTACGGCTCTCCCCGCCAACGACCTCCCCGCAAGTTCCGACATCGTTCCTCCACGAGGCCCAGCGTTGCTGAACCTGGAGACGGAGACGGAGATCGAGCGGCTGCGTCAGGCAGCGCTCCTGCTGGAGCAGGAGAACGCGCGGCTGTTCCATCGCCTCGAGATGCTGGCGGGCGAGTTGCGCGAAGCACGCGGACAGCGGCGCTCTTCTACTCACTCATCGAGTCGGCAAAGCTGTGCAGGGTCGAGCCGCGCGCCTATCTACGGGAGGCCACGCTTCGGGCCGTCCGAAACCCGGGCACGGTCACCCTGGCGCGCGAACTCAAGTCGTCGGAATCCCGAGAGAAATGCGGGTGTTGACCTTTCGGCCGCGAAGACGCGAGAATGGCCGAGGACTTACGGTTAATCAACGCTTCGTTGAGTTCTTGGCTGAAGTCAGCCAAAAAGAGAAGAAGGCGCTAAGCCTTCTTCTCCTGAACGTCGCTCTTGCTGTTTGCCTTGCGGCGTTCTGCTTGAGCTCCGTTCCTGTAGCTCTCTTTGAGCTTCACCTCGATGAGTCCGAAGAAATCGTCCACTCTGACGATTGGAGCCTTGAAGGCTTCTCGAAGTTCACCGATGGTTTGCTCGTAGGTACAGACCGCGCCGTGGCTGGGTGGCACCCGTCGCTGAAAGTGGATTCGAGAACCTCGGCGACGATGTCCTAATTCCGCAGGCTCGGTGCCAGCGCTCTCCGGCAGCACCTGGCCAGGACTCGAGCGTCGGGCGCTAGGCCGCCTCGCGGACGCAGCGCGCGCCGGAC
>JAFDEI010000090.1 GCA_019310425.1 Deltaproteobacteria bacterium
CGGTGTGATCGGCCTGATGGATGCGATCGAAAAGTACGATCCCGACAAGAACTGCAAGTTCAAGACCTACGCCGAATTCCGCATCAAGGGTGCGATCCTCGACCAGCTGCGATCAGTCGACTGGGTCCCGCCCAGCGTCCGCCAGAAGAGCCGCAAGCTCGAGCGCGCCTACGGCGAGGTGGAGCAGCGCCTCGGCCGCATGGCGAGCGAAGGCGAAGTCGCAGACTCGCTGGGTCTCCAGATCGAGAAGTTCCACGAACTACTGAATCAGGTCCGCGGCATCTCGATGATCAACCTCGAAGAGGTTCGCGGAACCAACGCCGACGGAGACCGCTCCGGCACCTTCGCCGACATCGTCGAAGACGTGAACTCCGAGAATCCGTTCGCGACGTTGAAGCTGACCGAGATGAAGTCCGTGGTCGCCGACACGATCGCCTCGCTCCCCGAAAAAGAGCGCCTCGTGATCTCGCTGTACTACTACGAAGATCTGAACATGAAGGAGATCGGCGGCATCCTCGGGATCACGGAATCCCGCGTCTGTCAGATCCACACCAAGTCGGTCCTTCGTCTCCCCACCAAGCTGAAGGGCATCCTCGACAGGGGCTGACCTTCTTCCCTTCCACCCTTTCCCTTTTTCGACCGCGTCGTGGCGGGCGCGCGAATCGGGACGGGGGTCCCTCACGCGCCCTTTTGAACGGTTGCGAGAGGGACCCCCGTCCCGATTCGCTTTTGCCGGGTTCGATCGCAATAGTGCCCGCCGTAGCGTGAGGAGGGGGGTGCCTTTCGCGACCGTTCAAAAGGGAGCGCAAGGCACCCCCCTCCTCGCGCGGGCTCGAGCACTAGATCCGAATCACACCAGCCAGACGTCGAGCCAGAGACACGGGCGTACGAGCGCGTTCAGCCGAGGCTGGGGGGGACTAGTCGATGTCCTTACAGCGAACGACCATGACGGTCGTATTGTCTGAGCCGCCACGTGAGTTCGCGAGCGCGATCAGATTCGCGCAGGCGGTGTCGAGATCGCCCTGGCTACTCACCTCGGCCGCGATCTCCTCGTCGAGGACGTGTCCCGTCAGGCCGTCCGAGCACAGCACGAAGAGGTCGCCCACGGCCGGACTCAACTCGGCGAGGTCGGGCTCGACCGCCCGCCGGACACCGAGAGCCCGCGTCAGCACGTGACGGTGCGGATGATCGCGCGCAGCATGTGCGGTGATTTCCCTTCGGCGAACCAGCTCTGCAACCAGCGAGTGGTCATCGGTCAGCTGGCGAATCTTCCCCGAGCGAATCAGGTAGGCCCGACTGTCGCCGACATGAGCAAGCGCAATCCGGTGACCACCCGCGAGAACCGCCACGAGCGTCGTCCCCATCCCCGCCAGGTGGGGTTTCTCCTGGGCGGTGTCGTAGATCTCACGATTTGCGGCTGCCACCGCGTAACGGAGTTTCTCCGCCAGCGTCGGCTGAGCGCCCTCGAGCGTTTCCAGCGCCCGCACCGCGCTCTGTGCGGCGAGGTCGCTCGCGACCTGCCCCGCGGTGTGGCCCCCCATGCCGTCCGCGACCAGGTAGAGCCCCAGCTCCGACGCGATGATGTAGCGGTCCTCATTGGCGGATCGTCGCAGGCCTACGTCTGTTCCGGCGGCGCTCTCGAGGATCATTCGGCGGCCACTCCTCCGCACGAGACGACGCCCAAAGGGGCATCTCCGCGATTTTCGCACGGCTCGTCCGACCGTCCATCGGCCTGCGTCGCTCTGTCCTTGACCCGGATGTTTTCCAGCCGAAGCACCCGAAGCATGCGAAAAGCATTCAATTTCAGGGCATACGACGACGATAATACATCCCGTGGAGCGCCGAAGGCCCAACGGGCGCGTTCCATTCACTATCTTGCGCATCGGACGGGGAGAACAACATGGCCAAGACGCTGCTACTAGCGGACGACAGTGTCACGATCCAGAAGGTCGTGAACATCAGCTTCGCGAGTGAAGACGTGACTCTCGTGACGGTCGACAACGGCGACGATGCGATCGAGCGCACGAAGGAGACCCGACCGGACCTGGTCCTCGCGGATGTCGTAATGCCCGGCAAGAGCGGCTACGAGGTCTGCGAGGCGATCAAGGCCGATCCCGATCTGTGCCACATCCCGGTGCTGCTCCTCACGGGCACCTTCGAAGCCTTCGACGAAGAATACGCGGCCCGAGTCGGTGCGGCCGGCCACGTTTCGAAGCCCTTCGAGGCCCAGACGCTCGTCACTCGGGTCAAAGAGTTGCTCGCCGCCACGCCGCCGCCGCCGGTCATTGTAGAGCCGGTGATGGCCGCGGAGCCCGTTTCCGAGACCATCGCGGATAGCGGCTCGAACGAAGACAGCTTCGATTTCTTCGACGACGACCTCGAGGTAAAGGCGGCCACGCCGGAACCCATCTCGATCGACGATACGGATTCCGCATTCGCGTTCGACGACGCCGAGCTCACACCGCCGGAGCTACCCGTGGCTGCCGCGCCGACCGAGGCGCCGCCAGCGCCCATCGCCGAACTTGCCTTCCCGGATCAAACCGTCGCCATCATGCCCGACGACCAGAGTGAGCCCGATCTCAACATCGAACCGTCGATGACCGCGGAGCCCGTCGAGGTGCCGCCCACCGCACTCGATGCAGACCTCGTCGACGGCGGTTTCGGGAATCCCGAGGACGACCTGCTCTCGATCGCGGAGGCCGGTGTGGACGATTCCTTCGTCACCGTCGATCCGACCAGCACCGGCGAAGATTCGTACGACTTCTCGTTCGACCGCGATTCGGTCGACACGAGTGATGAGGGCGAACCGCTCAGCGTCGAGACCGCGGACGTCGCCCAAGCGACGGTGATCGACCCGAACGGCGCCTCCGGCTACGACGTATCGTCGTCCGACCTCGGCGACCCGCTCACGCTGGCAGCCACCACCGAACCCGTGGCAGTACCGGAGCCGATGGGCGAACCGGTCGCAGCTCCCGATGCTGCCGACGCCACGCAGTTCCTCGACCTCGATTCACTCATCGATACACCGGCCCTCTCCGATGAGCCTCTTGCATCCGTCGAGATCGTCGACGAACCCAGCGCGGGGGACCTCACGCACGAGACCATCGGCGAACTGGAGGAGCCTGCGGTCTCGGACCCGATCTTCGCGTCGGCTGCGCCTCGGGGCGACGAGGCGAAAGCCCTGCCGGCCGAATCGGCCGCCGTCACCGACTCCGTGATCGCGGAGATCACGCCGCAGCTACGCGAGGAGATCCACGACACGCTGGAGAAGATCGCCTGGGAGTCGTTCGGCGCGATCACCGAGAAGGTCGTCGCGGAGGTCGTCGATCGCGTCGAAAAGGTCGCCTGGGAGGTCATCCCACAGTTGACCGAGACCCTCGTCAAGGCGGAAATCCGCCGCTTGAAGGGCGAATCGGACGACTAGCCGGCGCACCTCACGCGCGCCGCAGCGACACCGCGAACTCCAGCCTGCTTCGCTACGCTCCGAGGCTCTCGCCGTGAGCCCCCCGGCCGCGAGAAGCGAGTTCCATCGGGGGTGCTGGAGACGACGGGATGTTTCCCCATCCCACCATGCCGCCCGCTGACACCTGGCTCCCGCTGGTAGAACTCGCGCTTGCCGAAGACATCGGACCCGGCGACGCGACGACCCGCGCGGTGATCGAACCCGGACGCGAAGGCGGCGCGGTGATCGAAGCCCGTGAACCGCTGGTGGTCTGCGGCCTCGCCGTCGCCGCGGAGGTCTTCGAACAGATCGACCCGGAACTTTCCTTCCATCCGGTCGCGCAGGACGGCGACCGCGCGCAACCATCCGATGTGCTCGCTGAACTCCACGGGGACCTCGCCAGCCTGATGGTGGGTGAACGCACCGCACTCAATTTCTTGATGCGGATGTGCGGCGTCGCGACCTGCACGCGCCGCTTCGTCGAAACGGTCGAGGGCACCGGCGCCCGCATCGTCGACACGCGCAAGACGCTGCCCGGCTGGCGCTCGCTCGACAAGTACGCCGCTGCCATCGGCGGTGCGATCAATCATCGCGTCGGCCTGTTCGACGGCATCCTGCTCAAGGACAACCACATCGCCGCCGCAGGCGGCCTCGAACCCGCAATCAAGGCCGCACTCTCGGCTGCACCCGACGGCCTGCGCATCCAGGTCGAAGTGGAATCCGAAGCAGACGCAATCACGGCCGTCGAAGCGGGCATCGACTTCCTGCTGCTCGACAACTGCTCGCCCGACGAACTGGCCGCGATCGTCGCGAGCCTCGAGGGCCGCGCGCTGCTCGAAGCCAGTGGCGGGATCACACTCGACAACGTTCGAGCAGTCGCGGAATCCGGAGTCCAGCGGATCTCGATCGGCGGCCTCACCCATTCCGCCGCAGGCGCCGACGTCGCGATGGAGATGGAATCCGGAGCCGAAGACCCCGGAGGTGCCGGAGCGTGAACGCAGGCCCCGCGCGGATTCTCGACAGCCTCCGCCGCGCAACGGGGCGCACATGCTCCGGCCAGACCCTCTCCGGCGACCTCGGCGTTTCGCGCGCGCAGATCTGGAAACACGTCCAGACCCTGCGCAACCGCGGTTACGAGATCCATGCCGAGGCCGGCGACGGCTACCGCCTCGACTCGGTCCCCGACCGTCTATACCCCGAGGAGATCCAGGAGGGGCTCGGGACCCACTGGCTCGCGCGCCGGATCCACTACTTCGACAGCATCGATTCGACCAACCGCGTCGCCCTCGAGCTGGCCCGGGAGGGGGCCGAGCACGGCATCGCAGTCGTGGCCGAAGCACAGACCGCGGGACGCGGCCGGCTCGGGCGCTCGTTCCACTCGCCCGCCTTCCAGAATCTCTACACCTCGCTGGTGCTGCGCCCCGACCTCACCATCGCCGAAGCGCCCGCCTGGATTCTCGCTGCGGCGATCGCGGTGGCGAACGCAATAGCTGCAACGCTCGAAGACGACGACGCAGTGGAGATCAAATGGCCGAACGACGTGCTGCTGTCCGGCCTCAAGACCTCGGGAATCCTGATGGAACTCGGCGCCGAGGCCACCCGTGTGGACTACCTGGTGCTCGGGATCGGAGTGAACCTGAACGTCGACCGGCAGACCTTTCCCGACGAATTCCGACACCTCGCCACGAGTCTCGCAAGCCACAGCGGGCGGCGAATCGATCGGATCGAATTCACCCGACGGTTGTACACTGAACTCGAGACCATCCTCGACGCCTGCGCCAAGGGTGGCTTCGACTCGGTGCGCGGTCGCTTCGACGAGCGTTTCAAGATGCGCGGGCGCCGAGTGAAAGTAAAGCAGCTCGACGGACGGGAACTGTCGGGAACGGCGCTGGGCATCGACGCGGACGGTGCGCTGCGGCTTGAACTCGAGGCCGGTGGCGTTTGTCGCGTCATTGCCGGGGACGTAACCATCGTGAAGGATCCGATCGGGCACGACGGACCTTCGAGGAGACTCAAAGAAGCGTGACTACCCTTCTCGTCATCGACATCGGCAACACCAACATCTCGCTCGGCCTCTTCGACTACGACGACGGAGCCGGCGAGCATGGCGAGCTGTCGCGGCACTGGCGCATCGGCACCCACCGGGACCAGACCTCGGACGAAGTCGCACTCAGCATCGCGGGGCTCTTCGGACATTCAGGACGTGACGTCGGCTGCGTCACCGACGTCATCATCTCGAGCGTCGTCCCGCCGCTGTTGCCGATCTGGGAGCGAGTTTCGACGAAGCTCTTCAACCAACCACCGATCATCGTCGGGCCCGGTATCCGCACCGGCATGCCCGTCCGCTACGAAAATCCGCGCGAGGTCGGCGCCGACCGGATCGTGAACGCGTTGGCGGCTTTCGAGCTGATGGGCGGACCCGTGATCGCCGTCGACTTCGGCACCGCCACGACCTTCGACTGCGTATCCGAAGATGGTGAGTACCTCGGCGGTGCAATCTTCCCCGGAATGCACACGTCGATGGAGGCACTCTTCGACCGAGCCTCGATGCTCCACCGCGTCGAAATCGCGAGGCCACGCTCGGTGATCGGCAAGACGACGACCGCCGCACTCCAGAGTGGCCTGCTCTTCGGCTACGCCGGTGTGGTCGACTCGATGGTCGAACGCATCCGCGGCGAACTCGGTGCAGGCGCGCGCGTCGTCGCCACCGGCGGACTCGCCGGGCGCGTCGCGAACGAAACCAAGGTCATCGAGAAGGTCGAACCGTTCCTGACTCTCGAGGGTCTTCGGATCATCTTCGAGAAGAACCGCCCGAAAGCAGACACACCGCGCAAGGAGAGGGCAAGATGAAGAACATCAAAGTGAATGACACCCGCAACTTCGCGCTCATCGGCCACGCCGGAGATGGCAAGACCTCCCTTGGCGAAGCCATCCTCTTCGCGAGTGGCGCGACCGAGACGCTCGGCAGCGTCAGCGGCGGAACATCGAGCCTGAATTACCTGCCCGAGGAAAAGACGCGCGAGTCATCGATCACGTCGGCAATCTACTCCTTCGATGTCGGCGGCAAGCTCTTCTCCCTCGTCGACACTCCGGGGGACTCGAATTTCCAGGCCGACGGCCAGATCGCACTTCGCGCGCTCGATGCTGCGGTACTCGTACTCTCGGGCGCCGGTGGTGCCAAGGTCGGCACCGCGCGTATGTGGAATTTCGCAAAGGGCCTCGAGCTTCCGGCGATTGCATTCATCTCGGGAATGGACCGCGATTACGCCGATTTCGACGCCGCCGTCGAATCACTGCGCAGCATGGGCGCCAACCCGGTTCCGATCGACTTGCCGATCGGCGCGGGGCCCGAGCTCAGCGGCGTGGTCGACCTGCTGTCGATGAAGGCCGTCACGGAAGCCGGCGAAGGCGAGATTCCGACTGAGCTCGCAGACGCCGCCACGGCGGCACGTGAGCAGATGATCGAATCGATCGCCGAGTGCGACGACGAGCTGCTCGAAAAGTATCTCGAGGAAGGCGAACTCAGCGACGCGGATATCAGCCACGGCCTGGTGCAGGCCGCCCGCTCGGGCCAGATCCTGCCGGTCTTCTGCGGCTCGGCACTGACCCAGGTCGGCATCCGCCGTCTGCTGTGGGCACTCTCCGAGGTACTGCCCTCCCCCGCCGACCGCGGCCCCTGGAGCGCTACGAGCGTGGCCGACGGCGCCGAGTTGGAAGTCACCGCCGACCCCGAGGCCGCCTTCGCGGGCGTCGTCTTCAAGACCATCATCGATCGCTACGCAGGAACCCTCTCGGTCTTCCGCGTCGTGGCCGGCACCATTCACTCGGATACCCCGATTCTGAACGCGACCCGAAACGAAAAGGAGCGCCTGGGCAAGCTCCATGTACTCCACGGCGGAGAGCACCAGGAAGTCGACGAAGCCGGCCCGGGCGACGTGGTTGCAGTCGCAAAGCTGAAATCCGTTCACACTGGAGATGCGCTGTGCGCCGAAAAACAGGGCGTGAACCTGCCCTCGATCCCCATTCCCCAAGGTGTCATTTCGTACGCCATCCAGGCGAAATCAAAGGGCGACGAGGATAAAGTTTACTCTTCGCTCGGCCGACTCGTAGAAGAGGATCCGACGCTTCAACTGGGGCGAGAGGCCTCCACCGGAGAATTCCTGCTGACCGGCCGCGGCGAACTCCACGTTCGCATGACGGTCGAAAAGCTGAAACGGATGTTCGGGGTGGACGTCGACCTCAAGACGCCGAAGGTCCCGTATCGCGAGACCATTACGCGGAGAGCGGAACACGTAGAAGGCAAGCTCAAGAAGCAGACCGGTGGCAAGGGCATGTTCGGTGTCTGCTTCCTCACGGTAGAACCCATGGCGCGAGGCGAAGGAATCGAATTCGTGGACAAGGTCAAGGGCGGCGCCATTCCGCGCAGCCTGATACCGGCCGTCGAAAAGGGCATCACCGAGGCCTGCGAATCCGGCCCGCTGGCCGGCTGCCCGGTGGTCGACGTACGTGTCTATTGCATCGACGGAAAGCACCATCCGGTCGATTCGAACGAAATGGCATTCAAACTGGCCGGTTCCTTCGGGTTCAAATCAGCCATCGCGCAGGGGAAACCAACGATCCTGGAACCGGTCATGGACGTCGAGATCTCGATTCCCGACCAGTACGTCGGCGACATCATGGGCGACATCTCGGGGCGCCGCGGACGTGTGCAGTCTAGCGAGACACGGGGGACGACCCAGATCATCAACGCCCAGGTTCCGATGTCGGAGATGCTGGAATACGCCAGCGCGCTGACGAGCGTCACCGCGGGCCAGGGCGAGTTCCACATGGAGTACTCGCACTACGAGGAGGCGCCCGCCCACGTGAGGGAAAAGATCATCGCCGCTGCGAACGCGGCGAAGAGCAAGGATTCGTAGAGCGGACACCGTTTCGTCGGCCCGGCAACGCCGAGGCCGCGGCACGCTGCCCGCAATCGTCACCGCAGGGGAGCGAGCTGTTGCAAGACCAACCAAAGAAGATCCGATTGCGCTTGTCACCTCAGGCCGAGCGCTACGTTCGGCGCGATGCGCCGCGCGAAGTGCGCCTGATGGCTTCGAAGGGCGCCCTGCCCCTGCCGCCCGTCGAGCTCGCCACGGTACTGTACGCGTTGATGCACGATCCGGATCCCGAGGTCAAGTCAACCGCCCGCGACAGCCTCGAGAGCCTGCCCGATTCCATCTGCCACGCAGTGCTCAGCGGCGAGACCCACCCCGCCGTGCTGTCGCATCTCGCTCACGCCTGGCGCGAAGACGAAAAACGACTCGAGATGCTCGCGCTCAATTCCGCAACCGACGACCGAACTGTCGCCTTCCTCGCCGCCACGCCGTTCAAGCGCCTGGTCGAGATCATCTCGAACAACCAGGTCCGGCTGGTGCGGTCCTCCGCCATCGTCGAATCGCTCGGCGCCAACCCCCTCACGGGCCGCGCAGTGATCGAGCGCATCCTGAATTTCCTCGGCGTCGACACGGTCGCGGGCTCAGATACCTTCGAGGGCGCAAGCGATGCGGGAGACGTCAGCGACGCACAAGCTGAAGCTGCGTTGAAGGCGATCCTCGGTGAAGACCTCGGACGCTTCGCGCAAGAACTCGTCCAGGAGAGTGAATCGGACGAGGCGCCCAACAACGACAACAACAATCTCTACGCCGTGATCCAGAACATGTCGGTCATGCAGAAGATCAAGCTGGCCCGAATGGGGAACAAAGAGGCACGCGGCCTGTTGATTCGCGATCGCAACAAGATCGTCGCACTGTCGGCGATCTCGAGTCCCAAGATGACGCTGCAGGAAGTCGCGACGATCTCGAAGTCACGCAACGTCAGCGACGAGGTCCTACGGGTAATCGCGCGGAACCGGGAATGGACCCGCGATTACCAGGTAAAGTGCGGCCTGGCAACCAACCCAAAGTCACCACTCACGGAAGCGATAAAATTCGTGAACTACCTTCAAGACCGGGAGCTGAAGAACCTGATGCGAAGCAAGGACGTTCCGACGGCGATTGCGACCCAGGCGCGGCGAATCCTCACGAAGAAGGGAAAGATCTGATGGCCGAATCGAATCCGGAGAATGCGCTGGTGAATGCGCGAATCGTGTTCTGGGGCGTCGAGGGATCCGGAAAGACCGCGAACCTGCAGGCAATCCACGCCAAGCTCCGGCCGGACCACCGCGGCGAGATGCGCGATGTTTCGACGCCGCTCGACCCGACCGTGACCTTCGAGGAACTGCCGATCGAACTCGGCGAGATCGCAGGCGTCCGCACACAGATCCGGCTCATCGCGGTCCCGGGCGGACCGGAGCAACAGCACACGCGCAAGCAGATCCTCGACGAGGTGAACGGCATCGTGTTCGTGGTCGATTCACAACCCGAGCGACTCGAAGAGAACGTCGCCTGCCTCGCTGAACTCCGGAATCTGCTCGCAGCCTACGGACGCAAACTCGAGGACGTGCCGTTCGTGGTGCAATACAACAAGCGCGACCTCGCCGACGCCTACTTCATGGAGGACCTGCACCGCAAGCTCGCCCCGGGCGACGCTCCGGTCTTCGAGACTGTCGCCACCGAAATGACGGGGGTGCTCCAGACACTCTCGACCATCTCGAAGCGGGTGATTCGCAGCCTGCGCGAGCAGGGCACGCAACCCCTGACCGCTCGGAACGAAGCCACACCGGGCGACGCCCCGCAGCGGGAAGCCGAACCGCCGACCGTCGTCGAGCGCCCCGCCCTCAACGAGGTGCCGAGCGAACCCCTGGATCCAACGCCGGAGCCCGAACTCGACCGCGAGCCGCCGCCCCGGATCGAGCCGATGTCCACGGCCGAGCGAATGGAGGCGGCAATCCTCGAGGAAGGCGAAAACCCCGACTTCGCCGACATCGACTCGACCGCACGGCAGGCGGAGAACCTGCTCGACACCAGCTGGGCGCACGTGAGCAGCGAAATCGAGAAGAGCGACGGCGTTCGCATCGGAACGGATCTTTCCATCGTCTCGGTCGGCGAAGCTTCGCGGAGCGGTGAGCGAGCGGTGCGCGTGCCGCTCGTACTCGGCGATGCCGACGGCAACACCGCCCGTGTGGCGCTGACAATACAGCTCGATCCCCTGATGGACGAAGATTAAGGTCAATGCGAAAGCGGATCGGAATATACGGCGCAGCGGAAGAGGCCTTCCAGCTGATTCCCATGCTGCTCGCGAACCCCGGAGTCGAGATCACGGCGGTGGTCGACCCCGGTGCGCCCGGCCTCCGCGCCCGCAGGAGTACCCACGACCCAGAGATCGCGCGCGTACTCGACGCCACATTGACCGACCAGCCATCGGCGCTAACGGACGACCCGGCCCTCTACGCGGTGATCGACGCGGGCGACTCCGAGTCGTTCAGCGAGCGATTCCCCGAAGTCGGCGAGCGTGGCGTGCAGATCGTCTCGCCACTCACGGCTCGGCTGCTGTGGGCCTACGACGCACTCTCGGGCGATCACAAACACGAACTCCTGCAGGCGCTTCACGAGATCATCGATTCCTACAACCTCACTATCGACTCCGACGAGCTGTTCACGCGCATGCTCGAAATCGCGCGCAACGTCACCGGCGCCGAGGAAGGCTCGCTGATGCTGCTCGACGAGACCGACCGCCTGCTCCGCGTACGCGTCGCGACGGGTGTGGAGCCCGAGTTGTGGCCGAAGATCCGTGTCCCGATCGGTGAAGGCATCGCGGGAAAAGTTGCCGCCGAAGCCCGACCGCTGCGACTTCGCGGCAAGGCCGACCGCCAGAAGTTTCGCATCGTGCGCGAACGTCTCGATGTCGAGTCCGCGCTGTGCGTGCCCCTGGTCCATGAAGGGCGCGTTCTCGGCGTACTGAACCTGCACCACAGCACCCGCCCCGACGCCTTCTCGGACGCCGACCTCGACTTCGTCGAGCAACTCGCGGGGCTCGACGCGCAGATCATCGCGCGCGCGCAGGAGCACGAGGCGCTCCGCAGCCAGGCCGCCCGCTACGAAGCCATCCGGCGCACACACGAAATCCTCGGCGCGAAGGCGCCGCTCAGCAAACGACTCACAGCTCTGTGCCGCTTCGTCGCGGCGCGCGCGGGCGGTGGCATCGCCACCCTCTACCTGCTCGAACCCGACGACGAAGACCTGCGCCTCACCGCAACCTCGCTCGAAGGGGGCGGCTTCGGCGGCGAGTACCGCATCAAACCCGGGCAAGGGATCGACGGAACCGCGGCCTCTTCGCGCACGCCCGCATTTCTGCGCGGAACCACGGGCGAGCTCGCCTACGCGGCCCTGCCCCTGATCGCGGGCGACACCCTGCTCGGCGTGCTGTCGATCCAAGCCGGGTCGGATGCCGCGAGCGGACGCGCAGCCAAAGAGAGCCTGCTCGAGATCACTGCCGCCGCTGCGGAGGACATCGCCCACGCCGAGCGCGAATCGCGCATGAACCTGCGCGCGAACAAGATCGGCGCGATCAATGAGACCGGTATTCGGATGATCTCGTTCACCGATCCGGCCGAGGTCGTGCGCGTCGGCACATCGTCGGCCGCGATGGTGCTCGAAGCCGACCACGCGATCCTGCGGCTTCAGGACGAAGAGACCGGCCGCTACGTGATCCGCTCGTACTTCGGCGCCGCGGACGGCCGGCTCCAGGAGAAGCTGTTCCGGCTCGACAAGCGCGTCTCGGTCGACACCATCAAACGCCGCAGCGCCTTGCTCGTGCGGGACGTCGGCAACGACCCCACCCTGGGCCCGATCGAGAGCGAAATCACGAGCGTGCTGGCTGCGCCGCTCAAACGCGAGGGGCGCGTGATCGGCACGCTCGCGATCTACGACAAGGTCGCGACCGACCGCTTCTGTGTGGGCAACTTCACCGACGAAGACCTCCAACTCTTCGGCAAGTTCGTCTCCTACCTCGAGCGTGCAGTCGCGAACGCGATGTTCTACGCGCAGACACGCCAGTACCGGAACTTCGACGAAGAGACCGGCCTGCCGAACACGAGCTACGTCACCAAGCGGATCCACGAAGAGATCGCGCGCTCGAACGGCCGCGAAGGATCGCTCGCGCTCACCATCTGCCGAATCGAGAACCTCGACGAGATCGACCGTGCGTCGGAAGGCATCAAATCGAAGCGCGTGATCCAGCGCACCGCCGAGGCGCTGCGCGCGCATCTGCGTGACTTCGACGTGCTGGGCCGGACCGACGACGCCGAATTCAGCGTGCTGATGCCCGATCCGGGCTTCTCCCCGGGCGATCGCCTGATCGCGCTCGCGCGTGCCGTCGCGGACGACGTCTCGAAGGACGACGCCCTCAACGACCCGATCCGGGTGGCGCTCGCGTTCGGATATGCGATCTACCCCGACGATGCTGGGGACCGCGAGGCGTTGGTCGAGAAGGCAAGCGAGGCCCGCATTCGGATGGTTTGAGTTGTGTTGCGCAGAATGGGCCTGGCACACGCTTTGCTCAGTAGCGGGGCATTCCTGCTTCCGCGCATCGCTCACCGCCGTACTGTCCCGTCGGCACTTCGCGGCTGCAGAGCGCTAAGGTGGGGGACTGACCCACCAACCGCGCCAGCTGGAGTTCTCCCATGTCGTTCATCGAAATTTCCAAGCCCCGCCCGCACGTCACCCTGATCACATTGAACCGGCCCGAACGCATGAACGCGATGGCGTTCGACGTGATGGTCCCGCTGCGTGACCAGTTACGCGAGGTGAGCTTCGACAACGACACCCGCGTCGTCGTCATCACGGGCGCGGGAAAAGGCTTCAGCTCGGGAGCGGACCACAAGGACGACGGCATCGTGCCCAACATCGCCGGGCTCACGGTGCCGACGATCGCGCGCCGTGCCCTCAAGGTGCTCGACGAAGTGATCCTCTCGATTCGCGACATGCACCAGCCGGTGATCGGCGCGATCAACGGTGCCGCCATCGGCGGGGGGCTCTGTCTCGCGTCGGCCTGCGACATCCGCATCGCCTCGACCACCGCCTACTTCCGTGCAGCCGGCATCAACAACGGCCTCACGTCTGCGGAACTCGGGCTCTCCTATCTGCTACCGCGAGCCATCGGCTCGTCGCGGGCGTTCGAGATCATGCTCTCCGGCCGCGACGTCGACGCCGCCGAGGCCGACCGGATCGGCCTGGTCTCGCGCGTGGTCGAACCCGACGCCCTGCTCGACGCCTGCTTCGAACTCTGCGAGCGCATCATCGGCTTCAGCCACGTCGGGGTCGAACTCACGAAGCAGCTGTTGTGGGCGAGCCTGGACGCGGGCGGGCTGCACGCGCACATGAACCACGAAGGCCATGCCCAGCTCTACGTGCGACTCACGACCGAGAACTTCGAGGAATCGGTACGGGCTCGTGCCGCGGGCCGCAAGCCGGTCTTTACAGACCACCGCGACTACGGCCACAAGCTGGACTCGGATTGAGCGCCGGGACCGACCTGCGGCCCGCGCGGGTCGGGCACGAACCGACCTGCGGCCCGCGCGGGTCGGGCACGAGCAAGACCGCGGGCGATTCAGCCGAAGCGCGCCTTCAGGTCCGCCGTCAGTTCCGCCTTCACGTCCTCATCGAAAGGGTTTGCGGCGGTGATGTCGGGCGGGCCCGGCCAGCTCGCATCGACGAAGGTCCGACCCGCGTAGACCTTCTCGACCGAGTAACGCGGCAATACGTGAAAGTGCACGTCGGGGTCGACCATCATCAACATCAGGTAGTTGATCTTCTCGAAGCCGAAGGCCTCGCCGAGAACGCGCTCGATTTCAGCCGCCGCCCGCGGCAGCTCTCGGCCGGCT
>JAFDEI010000091.1 GCA_019310425.1 Deltaproteobacteria bacterium
CGATTTCGGGACCTTCTTAGTGGTCGTCGGAGTCAAGTATGATTTCGACCGCTTCCGATTCTAGGACTCGAGCAGGCGAAGAACCCGACCAATGAACGTCGAGAACGGCATACAACTCGCTGATCTGGTGGCGATCGCCCGCCGCCGGGTCAAGTTCGTCGTCGGAACCGCGCTCACCGTCACGTTGCTGGGCTACTGGATCACGATGGCGTTGCCCAACGAGTACCAGAGCTACGCCACCGTGTTGATCCAGCCCCAGACGGTCGATCCCGATCTGGTGGAACCCGGCGTGGGGGCCACGGACCTCAATCAGCGCCTGGGCATCATGGCGTCCCAGATCTTGAGCCGTTCGCGTCTCTCGCGGATCATCGACGACTTGGACCTCTACCAGGCCGAGCACGATCGCATGGTGCGCCAGGAGGTGATCGATCTGATGCGCAGTCGCTTGTCCGTCGAGCCGGTCATCCCCGAGCTCGAGGCGAAGCTCGCGAATAAGAATGCAGCAATCGAGATCAACACCTTCAAGATCGTCTTCAACGACCGAGATGCCGTCACCGCGAAGCTGGTGGCCGAGCGCCTCGCGAACGACTTCATCGAGAGCCACATCGAGGCGCGCGTCGAGGTGTCGGGCAAGAGTCTCGACTTCATCCAGGGCGAGCTCGACCGCCTCTCCACTGAGATCCTCGGAGTGGAAGCCGCGGTCGCGGACGTCAAGGGCGAGAACCCCGGTCGACTGCCCGAGGACATCCCGGCCAACCAGCGGCGGCTGGAGCGCCTCATGTCCGATCTTGCATTTGCCCAGCGAGGCTATACCGAAGCCAGGAGCGACGAGGCGTTCTTCCGGTCCCAGGCTGCGACCGCTTCGACGATTTCGCCGACCGACAGTCTGAGCCCCACCTCCCGCCTCAAGCTGGTCGAGCTCATGCTCGGCGAATACGAGTCCAAGGGTTTCACCGAGAAGCATCCCGACATGATCCGCACCCGCGCCGAGATGTTGGTGCTGCGCGAGCGCGTAGCGAACAGCGACCCGGATGATCCCGCGAACAGCCAGTCCTCCTTCGCGCAGCAGAGTGCGGAAGCCGAGGGGCACCGGGCTGCACAGCGCCGCGCCGCGGCCGAAGAGGAGATGCAGCGCCTCGAGAACCTCGCCGAGGAGATCCAGGCGCAGCTGGCCGCGACACCGGAGGTTGCGGAGAAGCTCGACGCGCTCAGTCGGCGCTACGAGCACCTGTTCACGAGCTACCAGGACTTCAGCGGCCGCCGACTCGAGGCGACGGTCCAGGCGCAGCTGGAACGCCGGCAGCTCGGCGAGCAGTTCCGGGTGCTCGAAGCCGCGTTCGTCGCGCCGGAACCGATTTCTCCGAACCGCCCCGTGCTGATGATTCTCAGCCTGGTGCTCGGCATCGCGGTCGCCGGCGCGGTCGGCATCGCGCTCGAAGCCGCGGACAGCTCGGTCCACACCGTGCGCCAACTCCAGAACGCGATTTCGCTGCCGGTGCTCGCCTCGATTCCCAAGATCATGCTCGAATCCGACCGGCGCGCGTTGCGCCGCCAGCGCATCCGAACCGGGCTCGCCACCGTGACGATGGTGCTGTTCGCACTCGTCGGAGGGGCGGCCAGCTATGTGTGGGTCAACGGGGGCCATCGGGTGGCTACTGGCGAATCGGTCGAGGAGACCGAGGTCGCCAGTCCTCCCGTTGCCGCCGAGGGGTAGGGTTGCCTCGTCGTGTACCTCGAATTCTATGGTCTGATTCGCGCACCCTTCGAGATGACGCCCGATCCGGCGTTCCTGTATCTCGGCGAATCGCATCAGGAAGGTCTCGCGACGCTCGTTTACGGAGTTCAGGCCCGTAAGGGCTTCGTGCTGCTCACGGGCGAAGTCGGCACGGGCAAGACGACGCTGCTGCATTCACTGCTCGCACAGCTCGACCCGTCGACGGCGTCGGCGTTCATCTTCAACCCGAAGCTCGGAACGCACGACTTCTTCCGCATTCTGTTCGATGAGTTCGGGATCCGCGAAGAGTGCCGGACCAAGGCCGAGTACCTGATGGCACTCAATAGCTTCTTGATCGAGCGGTTGGAGCGTGACGAGACCGCGTTGTTGATCATCGACGAGGCGCAGAACCTCTCTACCGAGATGCTCGAAGAGGTTCGCCTGCTCTCCAATCTCGAGACACCCACCCACAAGCTGCTCCAGATCATGCTGGTCGGTCAGCCCGAACTCTCCGACATGCTCGCGAAGCCGGAGCTGCGTCAGCTGCGCCAGCGCATCGTGCTGCGCCACGATCTGCGGCCGTTCACGAGCGCAGAGTTGGACGACTACGTGGGCGAGCGGCTGCGCCTGGCGGGCTACACTGGCAAGGGGGTCTTCAATCGCGCGGCACTCAAGGAGCTGTTCGCCATCACCGGGGGGGTGCCGCGCCTGGTGAACGTCGTGTGTGACGGGTCGCTCCTCACCGGCTATTCCAGGGGGCAATCCAGCCTGGGTAGGGACGTGGTGCGAGAGGTCGCGGGAGACCTGAAGCTCTGCGAAGCTCCCGGGACTTCGGCGATGGGCAATGCTGCTGGCTCCGCGAGACGCTCGGCTTCGGGGCGCCGCTGGTTCGGCTTGCGCCGCCGGAAGCGATAACGCGGGTCGAGGGACAGGAATGGCCAAGATATACGACGCCCTACGGCGGGCGGAGGAGGAGAGGCGCAGACGCGCGGGCGATGAAGTCTCGCCGGTGGCGCCGCTCAACATCGACCCGCCGCCCGCGGCGGCGAAGCCCAGGTCTGCGCGTCCCTCACTCTGGCAGCGCCTGTTCAGGCGTGCCAAAGTGAGGCGTCTCGAAGCCGGTGGCGCCACCGAGATCAACAAGCGGCGAATCTCGATCATCCAGCCCGATTCGTACGTCGCCGAACAGTTCCGCGGCCTGCGGGGGCGTATCGACGCGATCGGGGCCGAGCGCCCGATCACGAGCATCGTCGTTACCAGCGCGTTCCCGGGCGAAGGCAAGACCACCGCCAGTGTCAATCTGGCGGCCGTGACCGCACTCAGCCTCGGCCAGCGCGTGCTGCTGATCGACTGCGATCTTCGCAAGCCCAAGGTTCACACTTCGTTGGGGCTGCGGCCGCAGGCCGGTCTGGCCGAAGTGTTGCGCAACGAGGTGGCCCTCGATGACGCGCTGATGAAGGTCGAGGGTGCGAATTTCGAGGTGCTGCCGGTCCGGGGTCGGCCGTCGAACCCGTCGGAGTTGCTCGGTTCGCCCGAGATGAAGAAGCTCGTCGAAGAGGTTTCGCAACGTTACGACCGGGTCATTCTCGATTCTCCGGCGGCCCTGGGCCTGCCGGACGCGAAGGCGATCAGCAATCTCTGCGATGGGGCGGTGCTGGTCGTGCGGGCGGATTTCACTTCTCAGCAAGACGTTGAGTCCGTGCTCGAAATGCTGGATCGAGACCGTATTCTCGGGTTGCTGTTGAACGGGGCGACCGTCGATCAGGCACGCTACGGGTACGCGGCCAGCTGAGGAGCGGCTTCGATCGAGGCGGTCTGCGAGCGGGTTCTTCAGCGCGATTTCGTTCGTGACGACTCTCGAATGTGGACAATGGAAGCACGGCAAATACTCATACCGCTGTCTGTGGCATTCGGCGTTTCAGCGCTGGTGACTCCGTTCGTCATTCGGGCGGCGCGAGCGCTCCGGATCGTCGATCGTCCGTCCGAGCGCGGCGTCAGCACCCGCCGAGGCATGCCGCTCGCGGGCGGTATTGCGGTTGCGTTGGGCTTCGCTGCGGGCTTCGCGATCGCGCTTCGAATGGCGAGCGGCCCGGTCGAGCTGGTCCAGCTTCGAGGCCTCCTGATCGGGGCCACGCTCATGGTCATTGCCGGGGTCTGCGACGACCGCTGGGGCATGAAGGCCTGGTTGAAGTTCGGGATCCAGATTCTCGCGGCCGGGATCGCGGTCGCGAGCGGTTTCGAAATTCGTCACTTCACCGAACCGTTCACGTACACGACGGTCTATCTGCCGGGCTGGCTCGCTTGGTTGGTCTCGGTGCTCTGGATCGTCGGTATCACGAACGCGATCAACCTGGCCGACGGGCTCGATGGGCTGGCGTCGGGCATCGGCGCGCTGGTGGGCGCGACCCTGCTCGTGATCGCTCTGCAGGGCGGTCAGGTGCTCGGTGTCTGCATTGCCGTCGCGCTCATCGGCGCACTCATGGGGTTCCTTCCCTATAATTTCTGGCCCGCGAAGATCTTTCTCGGCGATACCGGCTCGCTCTTCATCGGCTATATCCTCTCCCTGCTCGCACTCGACGGCTATCGCACGCTGTCGCTCGTCACGTTCGTGGTGCCGCTGCTCGCACTCGCGGTTCCGATCATCGACACCCTGCTTTCGATCGTGCGGCGCCTGCGGAAACGCGCGCCGGTTTTCACTGCCGATCGGCTCCACATGCACCATCGGCTGCTCACGAGCGAGGGATCGCACCGGGGCGCGGTCTTGCAGATCTATCTTCTGACCGCAGCCTTCTGCCTGCTGGCTCTGTCCTTCACGAAGCTCGAGGGTACGATGGCGGCCCTGTGCCTGCTGGTGATCGCCGTACTCACGTTCAGGATGTTGTGGAATCTCGATGCACTGTCGCTCGAGGACCGAAAACCGGTGTCGCCGGAATCGCGTACCGGCACCGAGGAGGATGATTCATGACGGCCCAGACCGCCCTCATCACGGGCATCACGGGCCAGGACGGCTCGTATCTCGCGGAGCTGTTGCTCTCGAAGGGATACGAGGTTCACGGCATGGTCCGCCGATCGAGTACCGAGACCTTCGAGCGCATCGCGCATCTCCGGTCGAAGATCCAGCTGCATCAGGCGGACCTGCTCGACCAGAGCTCACTGGTGAGCACGTTGCGCGAGTCGCGACCTTCCGAAGTCTACAACCTGGCAGCGCAATCCTTCGTTCCGACCAGCTGGGTGCAGCCGTCGCTCACCGGCGAGTTCACCGCGATCGGGGTCACGCGGATGCTCGACGCGGTGAGAATGACCGACCCGGGCATCCGCTTCTACCAGGCGTCGAGTTCGGAGATGTATGGCCGGGTGCAGGACGTTCCCCAGAACGAGACGACGCCCTTCTATCCCCGCAGTCCGTACGCGGTCGCCAAGGTGTACGGTCATTGGATTACCGTAAACTACCGCGAAAGTTACGAACTCTTCGCAGTCTCGGGGATTCTCTTCAATCACGAATCTCCCCGCCGCGGCCGTGAATTCGTCACACGCAAGATCACCGAGTCGGTGGCACGCATCAAGTTGGGTCTCGATGATGAACTATTGCTCGGAAATACCGATGCCAGGCGCGACTGGGGATACGCTCCCGAGTATGTCGATGCGATGTGGCGCATGCTCCAGGCCGACGAGCCCGAGGACTACGTGATCGGTACCGGGTTGCAGCACTCGGTCAAGCAATGCGTGGATTATGCCTTCCAGCACGTCGATCTCGACCCCGAAGACTTCGTCCGGGTCGACCCGGACCTGATCCGACCTGCCGAGGTGGACACGCTGCTCGCCGACCCGAGCAAGGCGCGCGAATCGCTCGACTGGACTGCTAAGACGAGTTTCGAGGAGCTGGTGCAGATCATGGTCGAATCCGATCTGGAAGCGCAAGAGCGCCTGTCGGGCAGGCGGCGCGATCAGGGGCGCGCGCGGTGAGCCGTCCGGAGCGCGTACTGGTGACCGGAGCGGCGGGCTTCATCGGCTCGACCCTCGTCGATCGGTTGCTCGCCGAGGGCCGGGAAGTCATCGGCTATGACTCGTTCGACCCGTTCTACCCGGAGGAGCAGAAGCTCCGAAATCTCGAGTCCGCGAACCGATCCTCGTCCTTTCGGCTGGAGCGCGGCGACATCCGCGATGCCGACCGGGTGCGGCGTCTCTTCGACGAGGGGCGATTCGGCGCGGTCGTCCACCTGGCAGCGCTTGCGGGCGTGCGGCCGAGCCTCGAACGCCCGGCTGTCTACGCCGACGTCAACGTCCACGGCACGTCGCTGATGCTCGAAGAGATTGCACGACACGCCGTTCCGCAGTTGCTGTTCGCTTCCTCCTCGTCGGTCTACGGCGAGCGCGAGGATGGTCCGTTCCGCGAGACCGACCCCGTCGAGCGGCCGATCTCCCCGTACGCGGCCACGAAGCGCGCGGGCGAGTTGATCGCCCATTCCTTTCATCACGCGCACGGAACTTCGATCACCTGCGCGCGAATCTTCACGGCCTACGGCCCGCGACAGCGGCCCGATCTCGCGATTCGGAAGTTTGCGGATCTGATGCTTCGCGGCGAAAAGCTGCCGATCTTCGGTGATGGCGAGAGTCTGCGCGACTTCACCTTCGTGGCCGATCTGGTCGACGGTCTGGTCGCCGCGCTCGATCACGACCTCGGGTTCGCGATCCTGAACTTCGGAGCCGGGCGTCAGGTTTCGGTGCTAGAGATCGTGAAGCTGCTCGAAAAGGCATTGCAGAAGACCGCTGATCTGGATTGGCAACCGGCGCAGACCGGCGACGTCCGCCGGACCTGGGCGGACATAACCGCGGCGCGCGAGGCCCTCGGGTTTGCGCCGACTACCTCGATCGAAGCGGGTATCGAGCGTTTCGTCGACTGGCTCGCCGGCACGCGATGAGCACGCGACAGGGGATCAACCGTTGAACGTATGTGTAATCGGTTCAGGTTACGTAGGCCTCGTCACGGGTGCCTGCTTTGCAGAATTCGGCGTTCAGGTCGTTTGCGTCGACAAGGACGCGGACAAGGTCGAGATGCTGCGTCAGGGGCAGATGCCGATCTATGAGCCGGGTCTCGAAGACCTGGTTGCTCGGAACGTTCGCGAAGGCCGGCTGAGCTTTACGACCGATACCGCCGAGGCAGTGCGCACATCGCTCGTGGTCTTCATCGCGGTCCCGACGCCGGCTGCGCCCGACGGCAGTACCGACTTGCGCTTCATCGAGGCGGTTTCGCGCGAGATCGGCGTGAACCTGGACGGTTACAAGGTCATCATCACGAAGAGCACGGTGCCCGTAGGAACCTCGGAGAAGGTGCGCGGGTGGATCGAGGAGGAACTCGCGAATCGCAATGAGTCGACTCGTTTCAGCGTGGGTTCGAACCCGGAATTCCTGCGCGAAGGCGCCGCAATCGGGGACTTCATGCGGCCCGACCGGATCGTGATCGGCACCGAGGACGAGCAGAGCACGGCCATCATCCAGGACCTCTATCGGCCGCTCTATCTGAACGAAACGCCGGTGGTCATTACCAACGTACCGACCGCGGAGCTGACGAAATACGCGGCGAACGCATTTCTGGCGACGAAGATCTCGTTCCCGAAGTTTCTGCACGCCGGGCCGGGTTACGGCGGCTCGTGCTTCCCGAAGGACACGCTCTCGGTCGCGCATTTCGCGCGCAGCGCCGGCGATGGCTTCGAGATCGTCGAGGCCGTGATCCGCGTGAACGAACGCCAGCGATTGCGGATGGTCGAGAAGATCGTGGATGCCGTCGGCGGCGACCTCCAGGGCAAGACGGTGGCGATGCTCGGCTTGTCGTTCAAGCCCGAGACCGACGACATGCGCGATGCGCCGTCGATCGCCATCATCGAGGGCCTGGTCGAACGCGGCGCAACCGTGCGGGCTTGCGACCCGCGCGCGCTCGAGGAGGCCAGCCAGCTGTTTCCCGACCTCGTCCCGTGTGGTGACGCCTACCAGGCCGCCGAGGGTGCGGACGTCCTGGTCGTGATGACCGAATGGAATCAGTACCGCATGCTCGATCTCGACCGTCTGAAGAGCCTGCTCGCACAGCCGAGCATCGTCGACCTGCGCAACGTCTATTCCCCGGCATCGGTGATCGCGGCCGGCTTCAGCTATCGATCCGTCGGTCGTTGATGCCCCGCGCGAAAGCAAAGACCGCTGCCGCGAAGCGTGCCCGCAACGGCAAGCTGCATGCCGTGGTGCTGGCCGGTGGCGCGGGTGAGCGGTTCTGGCCCGCTTCTCGCCGGGCCCGCCCGAAGCCCTTCCTCGAAGTGCTGAAGGGCGAGAGTCTGCTCGAGGCGACGTTGTCACGTGCGCGCCGTCTGGCAGCGAAGGACTGCGTCTGGACGGTCTGCGGTTCCGAGCACGGTCGCGCGATGCGCGCCGAATCGGGCCTGCCCGCGAACCGCGTCCTCATCGAGCCGATGCGGCGAAACACCGCGATGGCGGTTGCGTTCGTCGCGCAGCGAATCGCCGCAGAAGATCCCGAAGCCGTCCTCGCGATTCTGCCTGCGGACCACCACATTCCGGACTCGATCGCGTTTACGCGCGCGATACGCCAGGCGGCCGCGGCTGCCCGCGACTTCGAGGTACTCGTGACTCTCGGGGTGAAACCGACACGGCCCGACACCGGTTACGGTTACATTCAACCCGGTTCGAGGGTAGGGAATCCCGCCGCGGGGCTGCGGCAGGTCCGGCGCTTCGTCGAAAAGCCCGATGCCGCCCGCGCGAAGCGATATCTGCGGCAGGGAGGATACCTCTGGAATGCCGGGATCTTCGTCTGGAAGGCCCGTTCGATCCTCGAGGAACTCGAGACATGGGCCCCCGACATTCACCGCGCGTTGGCGCCGATCCGCAAATCCCCGAAGCGAACCCCCCGGGCGGCTCTGGAAAGCGCTTATCGGCGTGCTCCGTCGCTCCCGATCGACGTCGCGGTACTGGAGCCGAGCCGGCGCGTCTGGACGCTTCCGGTCGATTTCCGTTGGAGCGACGTCGGTACCTGGGAGTCGCTCGCGGATGAGCTCGGCGTCGCGCCGGGGCGCGGACGGGTGATTGCGGGCGAGACGGTGATCGATGATGTTGGTGGTAACCTGATCTGGGCCGGAAAGCGGCCGGTGGTTCTTCTCGGAGTCGAAGGCCTGGCCGTGGTCGACACCGAGGATGCGTTGCTGGTCGTGAAGCTGGACCAGAGTTCGAGAGTGCGTGAGGTCGTCGCCGAGCTGAAGGCGAGAGGCAGAGAAGACGTTACCTAGGGGTGATGGGAAGGGACATGAACCCGCCGCTGCGAAGTAGTGAGGCACTCGATTCACTTCGGACGATTCCGCTGTTCTCGTCCGTCAGCGACGATGACCTCGAGACCATCGCATCGCTGCTGATCGAACGCCGCTTTCCGAAGCACAAGACGATCGTCGAGGAGGGACTCGCCGGCGATTACATGTACGTGATTCGCGAAGGCCGCGTGAAGGTCACGAAGCTCTCCGGTGACGGCCGCGAGAAGATTCTCGAGATGCTCGAATCCGGCGCATTCTTCGGCGAGATGTCGCTGCTCGACAGCGCGCCGCGGTCGGCCAGCGTCAAGGCCTTGACCGACGTGCGCATCTTCGCGCTCGCGCGCAACGACTTCCTGAACGTCCTGCGGCGAAGCTCCGACCTCGCTCTGGCGGTGATCCGTGAGCTGACGCAGCGTCTGCGCCAGCAGGACGAGCAGGCCAGTGCGCTGTCGTTCCAGCGTGTGAGGCAGCGAACCCAGGGATTGCTCGTGCGACTCGCCCGAGACGAGACGGACGACCCCGAGCGACGCGCCACGCCCTCCCTCACGCACCAGCAGATCGCCGACATGATCGGCACCTCGCGCGAGACGGTGACTCGCGCAGTCAAAGGCCTCAAGGAGGAGGGCTGGCTGCGCCAGGACGGAAAGAACTACCTGGTTCCGATCGACGAGTAACTTTCCGGTCTCGCGGAAACCGAGAGCGCCGCTCCGGCCGGATCTCCAGAGGTGGCCTCAGGCGCCCGATCACTTTCGCCGATGTAGCCAGGCATGGGAGTAGCCGACTCGGAGTTCGGAGCGCGCATCCTGGACTCCATGAGTTCGGGTGTCGTCGCGATCGACGGCGATCATCGGATCGTGATCCTGAACGACGGTGCCCGCCGGATCCTCGGCTGCCCGTGCGGTGAAGACTCTTCCTCGATCGGGGAGCCCTGCACCAAGCTGCTGGCCTCCCAGCCAGCGGTTGCCCAGTTGCTCGTCGAAGCCCTCGACGCGCACAGGCCGCTTTCGCGGGCGGAACTCGTGCTCGAATCGTTCGGAGAGCGCGACAAGCGCACGATCGGCTTCACGTTGTCACCGGTGCGGGACGAGCACTCCAGAGTCTGCGGCGCGGCGATGATCTTTCGCGATCTGACGCCTTTCGAGCGCATGGACGAGCAGGATCGGCTGCGCGAGCGGCTCACTGCGCTCGGTCAGATGGCGGCCGATCTCGCGCACGAGATCCGCAACCCGCTGGCCGGGATGGAGGTCGTGGCGGGGCTTCTCAAGCGCCGGCTGAAGGGCCGTCCGGACGAAGAGCGGCTCGTGGACCAGGTCATCGGAGAGCTGCGATCGCTGGCGGATACGGTCACCGCGAGCCTCGAGTTCGTGGCGCCGCCGGTGCTCGAGCGCGAATACGTCGATCCGGTCGCACTGGTGGAAGAGTCGATCGCGATCGCGCGTTCTCGCGTGTCGTTCGACGGTACGATCCATCTCGACTTCGAATCCGGTCTTTCGCCGATCGATGCCGATGCGGAGCAGCTTCGGAGCGTGATCACCAACCTGGTCGTAAACGCCTTCGAATCGATGGCGGACACTCGGAACGAGCCTCGTCTCGATGTTTCCATGTGCCGCCTCGTCAACAACCAGTCTCTCCGCTCGGTGCGCGTCGAATCCGACGGCCGCATGCCGAACTCGAGCATGCCCCCTTCGCAGGAGCTGGAACTCACGATTCGCGACACCGGGCCGGGTGTGTCCGAAGATCTGCGCGAGAAGATCTTCTACCCGTTCTTCACCACCAAGCAGCAGGGCTCCGGTATCGGCCTGGCGGCTGCCCAGAAGATCGTTACGAGCCACGGGGGGATCATCGAACTCGACGACGGATCCGATGTGGGTGCGACTTTCCGAGTTCGCATTCCGCTCTCGGACGCTGCCGCCGACGATTCCGTGAGCCGTCGGCGCGAGCATCCGACGGCCTCGACGGTCGCGGGGAGCGCGCGATGAGTCGGGAGGATGCGCGCATACTCGTGGTCGAGGACAACGACACCCTGCGGAGCGGCATCGCGCTGGCTCTGCGCGAAAGCTGGTCCGACGTCGACGAGATCGCGACTGGGACCGCGGCCGTCGAGCGGCTCCAGGACCCCGACGTCGAACCCTATGACGTCGTTCTCAGCGACCTGCGTCTCCCCGGCGCCGACGGCATCGCGGTGCTGGAGGCCGCGCGGACGCGCGACGAGCGCTGCAGCGTGGTGCTGATGACCGCGTACGGTTCGATCGAGACTGCTGTCGGTGCGATGCGTCGCGGCGCGTACGATTTCGTCCAGAAGCCACTCGACCTCGATCAGATCGAACTCCGGGTTGCGCGCGCGGTCGACCACCGGCGCCTGCTCGGCGAAGTCAGCGAGCTGCGGGCGAAGGCGAAGGCGCATGAAGCCGGCGAGAAAGTCGTGGGCGACAGCCCGGCGCTGCGTGCTGCGATCGATCTCGCGCGTCGTGTTGCACCGACTCGCTCGACGGTGCTCGTCACCGGCGAGACCGGGACCGGCAAGGAACTGATCGCCGGCCTGGTCCACAGCGCGTCGTTGCGGTCCGAGGGCCCGCTCGTCAAGGTGAACTGCGCAGCCCTGCCCGAAACCCTGCTCGAGTCCGAGCTCTTCGGTCACGAGCGGGGGGCCTTCACGGGCGCTGATCATCAGCGGGTTGGCCGGTTCGAGGAAGCCAGCGGCGGAACGCTCTTCCTCGACGAGGTCGGCGACACGTCGCCCGCTACACAGGCCAAGCTGCTGCGCGTGCTCCAAGAGCAGGAGTTTCACCGTCTCGGCGGTAGCAAGATCCTCCGAACGGACGCGCGCATCGTCACTGCCACGAATCAGGACCTCGAGGGCAGGGTCGCCGACGGTTCGTTCCGGGAGGATCTCTACTTCCGGCTCAATGTGATCCGAATCCACCTGACGCCGCTTCGCGAACGCCCGGAGGATCTCGTCGCGCTCGCGCACGATTTCCTGCGTCGGTTCTCACGCGACGCTAGGCGCTCGTTTCGCGGCTTCGATGAGGCGGCGCTGACGCGACTCAGAATGCATCACTGGCCCGGCAATGTGAGGGAGCTCCACAACACCATCGAGCGGGCGGTATTGATGGCCGACGGGCCCTGGCTCCGAGCCGAGGATCTGTCGCTGTTCGCGGTCGGCGCGGGCGTTCGTTCGCGTGAGTGGCGTCCCGAGTTCCCGGCTGAAGGGGTCTCGTTGCGCGAAGTCGAGCGGGAGCTGGTGCTGGAAGCGCTTTGCAGGACCGGCTACGTGCAGAAGAGCGCCGCCGAACTGCTCGGGGTCAGTCGTCGAAAGCTCAATTACATGATCCAGCGAATGGGGATCACGCATTCGGCCTGGCGTCGAAACCGTGATCCGAACCACACAGCGGACGGTTCCCAGGCTCCGGACACCGCCTGATCTTCTGGAACCCCTTGATTCCCGAGCCGTTAGGGTGAACTCTATGGCGACACGCGGTGACGAAACCGCCTGAAGGGGTCTATTGCGCTGCCGCTCGCCCGGCGGATGGGCGCCGGCCACGAGAAACCTTCCCGACCGAGGTAGCCATGAGCAGTTCCCTGATTCGAAGTACCGGCCTTGCGTTTCTCGTCCTTGCGACGGTGGCGTGCCAGAGCGACGAAGAGAAGTTCGCAGCGCATCTCAGCCGGGGTGATGCCTACTTCGAGGAAGAGAAGTTCCGCGAAGCCATCATCGAATACAAGAACGTTCTCCAGGTCGACCCCAACGCCGGAGAGGTTCATTTCAAGCTCTCCAAGGCCTACATGAAGGACGGCAAGGTCCGTGAGGGTTTCTGGGAGCTGCGTGAGACCGTTCGGCTCGACGAGTCGAACGTCGCGGCCAAGGTTCAGCTCGCCCAGATGCTGTTCCTCGGGAAGGAACTCGAAGAAGCCCTGGTCCAGATCGAGGAGGCGATCGCCGCCGAGCCGGACCGACCCGAAGCTCATGTCGTCAAGGCCAACATCCTGGACGGCATGAATCGCTCCCCCGAAGCGTTGCTCTCCTACGCGAAGGCGGTCGAGGTCGCGCCCGATGCCGAAGGGCCGATTCTGCTCTACGCGAGCGCCCTCGCAAGGGAAGGCGACGAAGAGAACGCGGAGAAATGGTACGTCAGGCTGATCGAGGTCGCTCCGAGCTTCCGCTCCTACAACACCTACGGCGGGTTTCTGGCGCGAACTCGAGACGAATCTCGCATCCCCGAGGTCGAAGAGCTGATGAAGAAGGGCGTGGCGGCCGCCAAGCCCGAGGAGATTCCGCGCGCTTACGGAGCGCTCGCGGGGTTCTACTACTCACGCGAGCGCATCGATGAGGCCATTGCGACCCTCGGAGAGGGCATCGAGAAAGCCGACGACAAGCTCGACCTGATCTACACGCTGGCCCGCTTCCACGCCATGCAGGGCAATGAGGAGAAGGCCGACGCGTTGATCGAACAGGCGACTGCAGCGAGCCCCGACGAGGCGCGCCCGTACCTGATCCTGTCCGCTTATCGCGACCGCAAGGGCGACTACGTGGGCGCCTTGGCGGCTGCCCGAAAAGCGGTCGAGGTCGAGCCCGACAACGAGTCGGCTCGCCTGCGCGAGGCCGAGGTCGTGATCGAGATCGGCGTTCGGGAGAAGAATCAGGAGAAGATCGACGAGGGGCGCGCACTCGTCGATGAACTGCTCGCGCAGCAGCCCGATCATCCGGCCGGCCTGCTCGTGAGGTCGAAGATCGACCTCTACGAAAAGAACGCGGATGCCGCTGTCGCGGCGCTGCGAACTGCGATCAGCGCGCGTCCGGACTGGGCGCAGGCGCATTTCGTTCTTGGTACCGCGCTTGCGGTGAGTGGCGATCAGACCGGAGCGCGCAGCGAACTCGCGCGCGCGCTCGAGATCGACGCCTCCCTCCTGCAGGCGCGGCGGGTGCTTGCACAGGTCCACGCCGGACTCCGCGAGAACGAGTACGCGGTCGAGGAGGCGCGCCGCTATCTGCGTGAGCGACCGAAAGACGTCCAGATGCGCATTCTCCTGGCCCAGAGTCTGATCCGGCTCGGAAAGGTGGAGGAGGCCGAGCGTGAACTCGGCGCGATTCCGGAAGAAGACCGGAACGCAGAGGTCCATTACGCCTACGGGCGGATCCGCATGGGCCGCCGCGACTTCGAAGCGTCGCGCGAGCACCTGCTGGCTGCACTCGAGGATCTGCCCAGCAGCATCGACATCATCAACAGCCTGTATCTGATCGATCGCGCCGAAGGCAGGGTCGACGAGACGGTTGCGCGTATCGAAGCCGCGCTCGAGAACGAGCCGGAGAACGCGGGACTCTACACCCTCCGCGGCAAGGTCGCGGTTGCGGAAGGGCGCGGTGAGAGTGCCGAGGCGGATTTCAAGAAAGCCATCGATCTCGAGCCTGATATTCTCAGCGCGTACGAAAGCCTGGCGCGTTTCTATGCGTCGACGGGTCGCCTCGCGGAGGCCATCGAGACCTATGAGTCGGCAGTCGCCGTGCGCCCGAAGGCCGCTCAGCTCTATCACCTGCTCGGCGTTCTCTACGAACTCGCTGGCGATAAGCAGAAGGCGATCAAGAACTACGAACTCGCCATCCGCTACCAACCGAATCTCGGCGAGGCGAAGAACAACCTCGCCTATCTGTTCGCCGATGCGGGGGAAAACCTCGATCGCGCTTTGGATCTGGCCCAGGAGGCCAAGGCCCTGATGCCCGACAGCGCCAACGCCGCCGATACGCTCGGCTGGGTGTTGTACAAGCGCGGTGTTCCGGGTGCAGCGATCAGCTACCTCAAGGAAGCCGAGGTCGGGTCCGGTCCCGACGATCCAGGCATCAACGTGATCCGCTACCACCTCGCGCTCGCCTACGAGAACAACGGTGACAAGGAAGCGGCCCTCGCCGCGCTCGAGCGAGCCTTGACCTCGCTCGACAGCCAACTCGAGGCCGCACGCGAGGCCGGCGGCACGCCGCCGGAGCCCAGTTGGGCTGCGGAGGCTCGCAGCCTGCTGGATCGCCTGCGCGCCTCTTGATCGTTACGAGGGGTAAAACCCTCGTAATTTCCAGCCATTAGCGCAGGAAGCTGGGGCCCGCCCGGCCGTCGATCCGGACCCTCCCGACAGCGACCCCTAGGAATCCCATTGTGCATCAAGGCCTTCGCCCGGCCGGACGATACGCCTCTGGTGCCGGTGCGCGCGTGGGGGGCAGCGGGCTCTCAGGAGCCGGTGCTGAATGCAGGCGGAGGGATGCAATGAAGATTTTGAAGCTCCTGTGTGGAGTGTTGCTCGGATTGGCGTTCGTTTCGGAGGCGCCGGCGTCGGAAACGACGATTCCAGCCGAGACCACCCAGATGGCGAACGACCCGGAGGGTGACTCCGGGGCAATGGCCGAACTCGCGGGCGAGGAAGCGACCGGTGCGGCGGCAGAGCCCGTTGCGGTCGTACCCGTTTCAATGCTGGAATCGGATGATGCAGCAGGCATCGAGACGGCTTCACTCGACGTTCCGGCGGCTCCCGATCCCGGAGCGTCGGCGCCCGAGCCGGTTTCCGAACCGCCCGCGCAGGCGCGTCTACTCGGTCGGGTCGGTTACGACTCCGAGGGCCGGTCTGGTCGCATCCACGTGGTTGAGCGAGGTGACACGCTTTGGGACATTTCGGATGCCTATCTCGGCACGCCGTGGGTCTGGCCTTCCATCTGGATCGACAACCACAACATCGAGGACCCGCACCTGATCCATCCCGATGATCTCATCTGGATCACCGATTCCGAGATGCGGGTGGTGAGCCCCGCCGAAGCCGAAGCGATGCTCAATGCGAGCCCGCTCGCTGACGCATTCCCCGCGGATCAGATCGATACCGTCCTGGTGACGCCCGCCGAGTCGCCGATCGAATTCGCACTCGTACCGGAAGAGCAGGTCACCCGCCGCGTCAGCGTTCGCGAATGGGTCGGCCTGGTGTCTGCCGAGGAAATCGACGCCGCGGCCAGCATCGTGAAGCGGCTTCCGACGCAATTGCTGCTCTCGCAGTTGGACCGCGTCTACATCGGTCTCGGCGATGGCGACGTCGAGGTCGGTGATCAGTTCGAGATCGTGCGGAAGCAAGAGAGGGTCATCGATCCCGCGACCCACCGCTTTCTTGGCCACCACGTGATTACGAAGGGTTGGCTCGAGGTGGTCGAGGTGCACGGCGAAACCTCGCTTGCGAAGATCGGGCTCTCGACGGGCGACATCTGGGTTGGCGACCAGCTGCTGCCGCGGCGGCCGGAGTCGATCGACATCACGATCCAGCCGAGTCCCGAGGACGTCACGGGAGAGATCGTCTTCTTCCCGCAGCATCGTGTCGTGATCGGGCCGATGGACTTCGTCTACCTGAATCGCGGCACGCTCGACGGACTCGAAACGGGCAGCCCACTCGAAGTCGTGCGTGGCGGAGACATGGTGCGCGAGGAGGTCCGCCGCACGCTGGTGGAGGTTCCGAAGCGAGTCGTCGCAAAGCTGCTGGTGGTCGAAGCGCGACCCGAGACCGCGGTGGCGCTCGTCGCGGAGTCGGAAACGGATCTCCGGCTGGGCGACATCTTCCGCGGACACAGGCCCTGATCCGAGAGCGCCCCTTGCGCTCGAAGGTGAGTGGAGGCTAATCAGGAGGCTCCCCGGTCCCGGGGAGCCTCCTTTGTCATTCGAACCCGACCTTCTCGATCCGGCCGACCCGCGGCCGGAATCGCTTCGTAATCTCAGGGACTGGCTGGCGTTTCAATGGGCGATGGGGCTGCAACCCGTCTCTGCGGCCGAGTTGCTGCGCGCGACCGGCAGTCCGCTCGCGGCACTCGAAGCGGGTGCCCCGTCGCGCCGCGCGCGCCCCGAGGAACTCGACGCAGCGATCGCGTCGCTGCGGGAAGTGCGCGCAAAGGCGATTCCGCTGCCATCGGTGCACTACCCCCAACGCATCGCGCGACTGCGAGACCCGGCGATTCTGCTCTGCGTCCGCGGTGATATCGCTGCGCTCACGGCCCCGAGTGTCTCGATCGTCGGCAGCCGCGCTGCCACCACCTACGGCCTCGCCGTCGCCCGTGAACTCGCCGCCGACCTCGCGCGCGCGGGAGTGGTGGTGGTGTCGGGGCTCGCTCTCGGCATCGACGCAGCGGCTCATCGCGGCGCGCTCGAGGCCGGCGGCCGTACGGTCGCGGTTCTCGCCTGTGGCGCCGACAAGGTCTACCCGGCCCGGCACCGCCAACTCGCAGCCGAGATCGTGGCCAACGGCGCGATCGTGAGCGAGCTGCCACCCGGGACGGCACCGCTCCCGCAGTTCTTCCCGCTTCGCAATCGCCTGATCAGCGCGCTCGCGTCCGCGGTCGTGATCGTCGAGGCGCGCGAACGCAGTGGCTCGCTGATCACCGCCGGTCATGCAGCGAATCAAGGTGTCGACGTTTTCGCCGTTCCGGGTCCGATCCATGCGCCAACCAGCGCAGGTCCCAATCGACTGCTCAAAGAGGGCGCCTATCTCGTGTCCGAAGTAGCGGACATCCTTGCCGAGCTGGGTCTTCCGACCCCGTCCGAGCCGGTGCGGGGCCAGCCGCGGTCCGAAGAACCCCGCGAAGCCGATCTCGACTCCCGCTCGAGCGCGATCCTCGACTCGCTCGAGCGGGAACCCGCCACCGCGGACGAGCTCGGTCGCCGGCTCGACTGCGCTCCTGAACGGCTCGCGCTCGATCTGCTTCAGCTCGAACTCGCGCAGCTCGTCGTGCGTGCGCGCGACGGTCGTTGGCAGGCCAGGCTGCGGATCGGCGGGGGGCATTGACGGCCAACTACCTGGGCTATCATCGAAAATCGTCGTTTGGGGGCAGCATGGGTATGGGCTCGCAGGCGGCTCGCGAGGCAGTCACGGTGGTCGGTGGCGGTCTTGCGGGGTGCGAAGCCGCTTGGCAGGTAGCGCGACGCGGCGTCTCCGTGACGCTGTACGAGATGAAGCCGGACCGTTACTCACCGGCGCATCAGTCGCCGGATTTTGCCGAGCTGGTGTGCAGCAACTCGCTGCGATCCAACATCGCGACGAACGCGGTCGGACTGCTCAAGGAGGAGATGCGGCGCCTGTCGTCGCTGATCCTGATGGCTGCCGACGAGACGGCGGTCCCGGCCGGCAAGGCGCTCGCGGTCGATCGCCAGGCGTTCTCGCGACGCGTGACCGAGGCGGTCGAGTCTCATCCACTGATCGAGGTTCGTCGTGAGGCGGTGCGCGAGATTCCGAAAACTGGCCGCGTGATCCTCGCGACCGGACCGCTGACCGCACCGGAGCTTGCGCGTGACTTGAAGCGCCTGATCGGCGACGAGTACCTGTATTTCTACGACGCGCTGTCGCCGATCGTCCATGCGGATTCGATCGATCACGATGTCGCGTTCCGCGCATCCCGTTACGACGACGGTCCCGGGGACTACCTCAATATCCCGCTCGATGAGGCGCAGTACGCAATGTTCATCGATTCGCTGCTCGCTGCGGAGACCGTTCCACTGCATTCGTTCGAGGCTGCGCTGTACTTCGAGGGTTGTCTGCCGATCGAGGAGATGGCCCGACGCGGCCCGCAGACACTCGCCTATGGCCCGATGAAGCCGGTCGGACTCGTCGACCCACGCACCGGCAAGCGCCCGTTTGCAGTGATCCAGTTGCGCCACGAAGACAAGCGCGGCGTGCTCTACAATCTGGTCGGCTTCCAGACCAAGCTTCGGATCGGCGAGCAGCGGCGCATCTTCGGCGCCCTTCCCGCTATGTCGGAGGCGGTATTCGCGCGCTTCGGCTCCGTGCACCGCAATACCTATGTGAACGCTCCGAAGCGGATGACCGCGACCCTCGAGGCGAGGGCCCGGCCCGGGCTCTATCTCGCCGGACAGATGGCGGGTGTCGAGGGCTATGTCGAATCGGCCGCCCTCGGTCTGATCGCCGGCATCCACGCTGCCTTCGCGGCCCGCGGTGAGGAAGTGCCGATGCCGCCCGACGAGACCGCCCACGGCGCGCTGCTCCAATATCTCCAGAACGCCGATCCGGATCATTTCCAGCCGATGAATGTCAATTTCGGGCTATTCCCACCGCTCGGGGGCGGGCCGAAGAAACTCCGCAAGCGCGAGAAGAATGAACGCCTCGTCGAGCGTGCGCTCGGCGGTCTTGGCGCCTATGTGGAAGCAGTTTCGGCTGCGGTCGAATGACGTTCAACTCGGCAATGACCGCGTTCGAGTTGCACCTGCGAGCCGAGCGCAACCTCTCGGCTCACACATGTCGCGCATATCTGTCGGACGTGACACAATTCGCGGAGTTCCTCGCTGCAGGCGCATCGCCCGACAAGGTGTCGGCCGTCGATGTGCGCGCCTTCCTCGCGGGCCTGCACGCGACTCTGCATCCATCGACGTTGGGGCGAAAGCTCGCGTCGATTCGATCGTTCTTCCGATATCTCGTTCGAGAGAAGCAGTGTGCGCTCGATCCGACGGCGGGAATCTCGGCTCCACGCACGCCGAAGCGCCTGCCGAACCCGTTGCCTGTGGACGATTGCATCACGTTGATCGAGTCGAAGCGACTACCGGCGGACGAGACCGACGAGAAGTCGTTGCGCGACCGGGCGCTCGTCGAACTGTTGTACGGTGCCGGGCTGCGCGTCGGCGAGCTGACGGGACTCGACGTGCGCGACGTCGACCTGCACCGCGGAGATGTTCGCGTGAGCGGCAAGGGGGGCAAGGAGCGCGTGGTACCGCTCCCGGCATTCGCGCGCGAAGCGCTGGACCGCTACCTCGAGCAGCGTCGGGCGCCGGGCCTGCTCGCGCAGCCGTTGTTTACTGCGCTGCGCCGGCGACGCGATGGTCCGTGGCGGCTAGGTGTGCGCGATGTTCGCCGAATCCTCCGCGCGCGCGCCCGTAAGGCGGGGATCACGGATCGCGTGCATCCGCACCGGATGCGCCACAGCTACGCGACTCACCTGCTCGATATGGGTGCCGATCTGCGGGAGATCCAGGAGCTGCTCGGGCACGCTAGCCTCTCGACCACCGAGAAATACACGGCGGTGTCCGCCGAGCGGCTGATGGAAGTGTACGATCAGGCGCATCCAAGGGCCCGCAGAGCGGGAGCAGCACCCCACACGAGTGGCCGCCGGCGGCGGCAGGACGAGAGCTGAGGATGACACCCGAACAACGAGTACGGTCGACCACCGTGATCGCGGTGATCCGCGATGGCCGGATCGCGATGGCGTCCGATGGGCAAGTCACCGTCGGCGATGCGGTGATGAAGCACGGGGCCCAGAAGGTCCGTCGCGCGAGCAAGGATTCCGCGCTGATCGGCTTTGCGGGTGGCGCGGCCGACGCGCTCGCGTTGACAGAGCGGCTCGAGGCGAAGCTGGAGGCGCAGCGCGGAGATGTCCGGCGGGCGGCCGTCGAGCTTGCGCGCGAGTGGCGTACGGACCGCGTTCTGCGCCGCCTCGAAGCGCTGTTGGTGGTCGGCAACGCCGATCACATCCTCGTGGTGTCGGGCAACGGCGATGTAATCGAGCCTGACGATGGTATCGCTGCGATCGGTTCCGGCGGCTCGTACGCGCTTGCTGCGGCGAGGGCGTTGTTGCGCAACACGGATCGGAGTGCTGAGGAGATCGCGCGTGAGGCGCTGGGAATCGCGGCGGAAATCTGTATCTACAGCAACGACAACATCACGGTGGTGACCTTACCGTGAGGGCGCTCCAGAACTTCACGCCGCGCGAGGTGGTGTCTGAACTCGATCGCTACATCGTCGGACAAGACGAGGCGAAGCGCGCGGTGGCAATCGCACTCCGAAACCGCTGGCGGCGGCAGCAGGTTCCCGAGGATCTCCGCGACGAGATCGCTCCGAAGAACATCATCATGATCGGACCGACGGGAGTCGGCAAGACCGAGGTTGCACGGCGGCTCGCCCGGCTCGCGCAGGCGCCGTTCATCAAGGTGGAGGCGTCGAAGTTCACCGAGGTCGGCTACGTCGG
>JAFDEI010000263.1 GCA_019310425.1 Deltaproteobacteria bacterium
GTGAGGAACCCCGCGAAGCCCTCGAAACCGTAGAGCAGATTCCAGACCAGCATCCCGCATGCCAGATGCCAGACATAGAGCGACGCCCACGGCCACATCCAGGACTTCATGCAGCGGAAGCCATACACAGCTGCGGCGTAGATGGCCCAGTGGAACGGCTCCAGGAATTTTGCCGCCCAGCCGCGAAACAGGATGCCGAACCAGACCTCTTCGTCCACGGCAACCGGCTTCATGAAGAAGTCCCACGGTACGTAGATGATGGCCATGTAGGCGCTGAACAGCATCAGCGCGCTCATCCAACCCGGGCGTCCGGCAAGAATGGAACGTAGCCAGCTCGCCATGCAACCTCCTCACGCCGCAGCGAATGAGTTCGGAATCGATGACGATATCACAGCGATGAATGCGCCAGGCGTCGGAACGCGCGGGTCCAGGTTCGGAGACGGCGCCGGCCACCCGCAGCACCGGATGCGGGAAACCGTGGGCTGCGGGCGACCGGCTCGGGACCGGCCGGGTGTGGGGGTCTTACGGTTCCACCAGACCGGTACGAATCGCGAATCGCACCAGGCCCGACACCTTGTGGATTTCGAGCTTCTCCATCAGGTTCGAGCGGTGCGAATCGATGGTCTTGAGCGAGACGCCGAGCATGGCTGCGATCTCCTTGCTCGATAGCCCCTCGGCGATCAACTGCAGAACTTCTCGCTCACGATCGGTCAGCACAGCGAGCCCCGACGGCGAGGACGGCGCAGGGCGCGCGATCGCATCGACGACCTGCTGCGTAATCGCGGGCGAGAGGTACGAAACGCCGTCACAGATCGTGTCGATCGCTTCGATCAGATCTTCGGCCGCCGCATTCTTCACGATGTAGCCGGCTGCGCCCGCGCGCAGCACTTCTTCCACGTAGGCGCGACTCTCGTGCATCGAAAGCACCAGTACCTTCGTCGGAAGCCCACGCTTGCCGATCCGGCGGGTCGCATCGATGCCCGACAATCGCGGCATCCAGAGATCCATGAGTGCGACATCCGGCTTCTTCTCGGCCACGAGCCTCACGGCTTCTTCGCCGTCGGAGGCTTCGCCGACGATTCGAAAATCATCACGGGTTTCGAGCAGCTTTCGGATTCCCTGCCGAACCACGATGTGATCGTCGGCAAGTACGATGGTGGTCGACATTCGCATCCCTCAGTCGTCCGTTCGAGTGAAATTGCCGAGAGAAGGTAGTGCGAAGTCCTCGGACGCCTATCCGGCGTTTCCCGAAGTTCGCTGGGAGAAATGCCGTACTTTCCCGCCGCAAAGCCCGGCTGGGCCCGCGCAGCGCTGGAAGTACAATCTGTAACTAATCGAAAAAATAGAGGTTTTTACCGGATCGCTCGGAACGGGCCGCTCAGGCCGCTGCGATTGCGCGAAACGCCTCGATCACGTCTATGGGCGCTTGGACGAGCTCGATCAATACACCCGCGCCGCCAATCGGTGACTCATCATTGCCCTTCGGGTGGATGAAGCAGACATCGTGGCCGGCCGCCCCGGCCCGAATCCCGCCCGGCGTGAAGCGCACGCCATGCTCCTCGAGCCACGTGACGGCAGCCGGCAGGTCGTCGATCCAGAGACCGACATGATTCAGCGCGGGTTCGTGGACCTTCGGTCGCTTCTCGGGGTCGATCGGCTGCATCAAGTCGACCTCGACCTTGAACGGGCCCCGACCCGCAACCGTGATGTCTTCATCGACGTTTTCTTTCTCGCTGCGGAAGTCTCCGATCTTCGTCAGGCCCAGCATATCGACCCAGATCTTCTGGAGCGGTGCCTTGTCGACCGCACCAACGGCGATCTGCTGAAGACCCAGCACGGAGAACGGACGATCGGACACGGGGCACCTCAATCGAAGGGTTGGTTGGGCAGAGCAGGATAGCGGGGGAGGTGGGTCCGTGACCCGGCCGGTTCAGTCACCGTCGCGGTAGCCGGTCGCGAGCAGATAGCGCTCGGTCGTGCCCTTGCGACTCGCCGCCGTCTTGACGGTCTTGGCCTTCGTGAAGCAGGCCCGGATACGCCGGTCGATGGCCTGGGCCTCGGGGCATTCGAGAATCTTGAGCAGCAGCGAACCGCCCGGACGCAGCAGCTCCGGAACACGGGCCTCGATGCTCTCGAGCAGCCCCTCTTCACGCGCCCGATCGACTGCGCGCACACCGGTGAGCTTCGGGGCCGCGTCCGAGAGCATGACGTCCGCGGGCCCGCCAAGCGCCGCAGAAATCTCTTTCAATACGGAGTCTTCCGTGATGTCACCACAAATTGCGACCACGTTCGCAGATTCGATCGGCGGATCGATCGCGGCGAGGTCGACACCGACCACGAGGCCCGAGGGCCCGACCGCCTCCGCGGCGATCTGGAGCCAGCCGCCGGGCCAACAACCGAGATCGACGACCCGGTTCCCGCGCCGCATCAGCCGATGCGCCTGCTGAATTTCGGCGAGCTTATAGGCCGCGCGCGAGCGGTAGCCCTCCCTCTTCGCGCGCTGGTGGTAGTGATCCTTGCGGTCGTACTTCGCCAAGCTGCGCCCCATGACATTCTGGACCGCGCCCGAAGCGCCGTCCATTCTGCACCCTTCGTCAGCGGCCCCCGACACAGCGGTGCGCCGAGACCGTCAGCTCAAAGCGGTTCTCGATCTTCGCGAGGCAGCGGAGTAGGCGGCGCTTCGGTCCCGGTCGAAGTGGTGGGGTCCGGCAGGATCCGGTCGATCCACATACCGCCCTGCTCGCGTGCCACGGTCAGCTCCCCACCCCTCTCGATGGTCTCGAGCACGGCGTCGATCGTCACCATCGCATCCCCCATGGGCACGACGATGCGGTCGCCGTTGCGGAGTCCGAACGCCGCGGCCGCACCGTTCGGGTCGACACCCCAGACCGAGTACCCCGTCGCCTCCGCGGAAATCCTCGCGCCGACGCGCTTCGCGAGCTGGTAATCGGCTCCGTAGATCGTGATCCGATGGCTTCCCGTCCGCTTGAGCCACATGCGCTGGTGCTCGAAGTCGATGCGAACGATGAACTGCGAGAAGATGTCGTAGCCGAGAAGCGAATCAGTCGGACCGGCAATATTGTACCAGCCCCTGGGCGCCACCAGAATCGGCATCTCGTCGAATTTGAAGCCGGCGAATCGGAAGCTGTCGGTCGCGTAGCGCCGCACCGAAACCGGCCCGGCCGTGCCTTGCGCGCGTCCACCGTCTTCGAGCGAGTCCACGTCCACGTCGAGTTTCTTTGCGAGCTTGCCCGACAGCATCAACGTGCCGGGCGCCCCGGTGTCGAGCAGAACCAGACCGCGGCGTTCGTTCATCTCGATCTCGGCCCCGATCCGCGTGTCGATGCGCCGAAGCCGCAGGATGCCCTCATCCTCTGCGCTGACCCGTTCCGGAAGCGCGTACTGCTTCGGGTCGAGAAATCGAACGCGCCGTTTCGGAAAGTCGATTTCGACCACGTAATCGTCGAGGAAATCGCAGCCGAGCAGGCCGTACTCGAAAGCGACGTTCGAGCCCGTGTCTCCGCGGCGGGTGTTGATGAGGAACTGGACGTCACGCCCCAGGCTCGTCGCCCTGCGGTACGGGGTACTCTTGAGCCGTCGCACGGAAACGCCCATCGAACGCGCCATCCGCGGAGTGATCACCGAGGTATTCGCACCGGTATCGAGCATCAGCCGGAACGGCTTGTGGCCTTCCGGAGCGAGGTTCAGTACGACGCGGTTGGCCTCGTGCCACGGCTCGAACGGCAGATCAGCGAGAACGGCTTCCGCTGCGGGTTCGGGCGACGCGACACCCGGGATGGCATCCTCGACCGCGAGGGAAGCCCGAGGCAATTGCAGCAGCACCAGTAGAGCGAGTGCGAGAAGCCTGTGCGCAGTCACGCAACCCTTATACCACCGATTGGTGATCGTGCAGCGTCCAATCCCGTACAACATCGCGAGTACGGTGGTCCAGAGGTGCCGCCGGTACGCGAAGCAACATCCTCGGAGCCCCGGGAATCAAATAGGGCCGGCTACCGTGTGCCGCGTTGGGGGAGACTCCTGCAGAGCTTCGCTAGCTCTTCCCAGGGCCCACGCAATCGTCCATCGCTTCGTCCCCGTAGAGCTTCCGGCAGAGCTTCTCGAACGAAACCCCTTCCGGAATCCCCATCCCCCCGCACACCGACAGCACCTGCCCCGTCACCCACGCACCCGAAGCCGCGGAGAAATACACCACTGCGTCGCCGATCTCCTCAGCGTCGCCGCTGCGACCGAGCGGAGTGATGTCGATGAGCCCCGCGGCCTCGTCTTCGTCGAACGCGAGTGCCGTGCCCTCGGTGGGCACGAAGCCCGGTCGAATGCAGTTGACGCGAACCCCGAACGCTGCGAGCTCGAG
>JAFDEI010000092.1:0-21326 GCA_019310425.1 Deltaproteobacteria bacterium
GGCGTCGCGGTTCTGGCGTCGCGCCATGATCGTCTTGACTTCGGGTGCGTCCCAGCCCTCGACCCCGAGGGCGCGACAGATCCCCGCTACGTCGTCGTCCGAGACCGGCGTGGCGAGCCCCCAGCCATCCTTGAATTTCCACAGGCGCTGGCCATACGAGAAGCTCGAGGGCTGGCTGCCGTCGCTGTCGCGCAGCACCTCGTTGCCCGCTGCGTCCGCCCAGACGAAATTGACGACGGCATCGAGCATCGGGATCTCGACGTGCTGCCCGCCCGCGCCGCGCTCGCGTGCGAACAGCGCCGCCGCGATGGCCTGGCTCGCGGTGAGTGCGGTGATCTTGTCGGCCGCAGCGTGGTAGATGAGCTGGGGATCGCCGGTCTCGACATCGGCCTGCGTGGCCGCGAGCCCGCCGTAGCACTGCACCACGGAATCGTAGGCACTCTTGTCGCGGTAGGGGCCGGTCGATCCGAAGCCGTTGATCGAGACGTAGATCAGCTCCGGGTTCGCGGCGCGCAGCTGCTCCACGCCGACGCCGAGGCGCTCGGCTACACCGGGCCGGAAGTTCTGCGCGAAGACATCGGCGCGCGCTGCGAGTTGCTGCACGATGGCCTGGCCGGTCGGTTCGCGCAGGTTGACTGCGATCGAGCGCTTGCCGCGGTTCGCCATCTGCGCCATCGCGCTGATGCCGCCCCGCGCGACGCCCACCCAGCGGCCCAGGTCGCCGATACCGGGTGTTTCGACCTTGATTACCGACGCACCCTGGTCGGCGAGGATGCCCACCGCCCACGGACCCGACAGTGCGATCGTGAGATCGACGATTCGAATCCCGTCCATCGGTCCAGCGGCGGCGGCCCCGTTCCCTACAGGCAGGCTGTCGTACCGACCGTCCACCCCGACAGTCCGGGCGGCGCGAGCAGCCGATCCGCCACGAGAGCGATCGCGCGAATCTTCATCGATGTTCCTCCCGTCGGAACTCGGCGCAGGATGTGGGCGATAGTAGTCGAAAGTAGCAGCACTGCAGCTTCATTGGGCCGATGATCGGATGAGAGGGGTGCACGGGTACACCAGTCAGTTGTCGGACTTCGAACCGGATGGCAGGCCCGCCGCGACGCCCGCGGATGCGCCGGGTTCGCCGCGGTTGACGATGTCGGTGAGATCGCCCGCAATGCCGCGCAGTCGGTTGGCGGTCGTGCGGATCGCTTGCTTCGCCGCGGTGGGGTCGCCGTGCGCCGCGACGAGTTCGGCCGGCAGAGCCGCCATCGTGGTCGCGCGCTGCTTGCACTGCTGGAAGCGGTCTTCGCCGATCGCGCCTTTCTTCCTCTGCTCGCAACAGGCCTCGAGCGAATCTCCCGCAACCTGGGTGCTGGCGCGCAATGCCTGGATCTCGACCTTGTTCACGCCCAGCGTGGCGCCGGATTCCTTGAGGAATTCGACCTCGGCCCTGAGACCGTCGAGCGCCTCGGCATACAGTTCGTCGCACGGCCCGGTCGAGAGCTGGATCGATCCGTAGCCGATCGCGAAGACCAGCGCGGCGCAGGCGACCACCATCGCGGTCAATCCCAACAAATATCTGGACGAGCTGGGCTCTGCCAGCGGCAGGCCCATCGGCGGTAGTTCGTCGTTCTTCGCCACGTCTGCATCCTCCAGTTCTTCTTGTCGCGCTGCCCCTGGCGACGATTATACAACGCGCGCGATCGCGAATGGGGTAGCGTCGAAGAAGCCCTGGCGAACGCGTGGTTGGGCCAATCGCCTGCGCGTTGGCTGCTCTGCGGCCAACGCGCAGCTCGGAGCCCGACCCAAGACTCCTAGTTGATGATGCCGGCTTTCTTGAGCCGGGAAATCTCATCCCAGTCGAGTCCGAAGTCCATCAGGAATTCTTCGGTGTGTTGAGCGTGCTCGGGGCCCTTGCGCAGTGTGGGGGGTGTTTCGTCGAACTGCACCGGGTTGGCAACCACGCGGAAGCTCTGGCCCGGTGCGACTTCGATTTCGATGATGTGGCCGTTCGCGTCGACCTGTGGATCACCGGGAATCTGCGCAACGGTTTGAAACGGACCCCATTGGCCCTTCATCGATTGCAGCCGGGTGCGCCACTCTTCGAGTGTGGCAGTCGCGAATATCTCGCTCAGGATCTGTCGAGCTTCGTTCGCGTTGTCGGAGAAGGCCTGGGGCGTGGCGAAGCGCGGGTCGCGCGCGAGTTCGGGTCGGCCGAGCTGTTCGACCGTGTCGGCCCAGTAGTGGTGACCCTGGAGCATCGTGAGCATCAGCGATCCGCCTTCTCGGGTGCGGAAGAGCCCGACGAGCGGGTTCATGTACGCCGCGCCGGCCGGTGAAGCCGCGCCGCCGCCGCCTTCGTCGCTCGCGAGCATCGATGCGGTGAGGGCCGCGCCCATCGCCCAGAGACCGGTGCCGAGCAGCGAGATGTCGACGATCGAAGGCTCGCCGGTGCGTTCGCGCGCGAACAGTGCTGCCGAGATGCCGCCCGCGATCGTCATGCCACCGAGCGAGTCGCCGTAGGCGGGGCCGGGTGGCATCGAGGGTGCGTCGCTTGCCGCGCGGCCGCCCATGCCGCTGCCGGAGCGCGCCCAATAATCGGTCGAATCATAACCACCGCGCTCGCGTTCGGGGCCCTTCTCGCCATGTGCGGAGCCACGTGCGTAGATGATCTTCGGATTGACTGCGCGGAGATCCTCGACCTCGATGCCGAGCTTGCGGCGCACTCCCGGCAGATAGTTGGTGAGGAACACGTCGGAGGTCTTCGCGATCTCGTACAGCAGTGCGCGACCCTGTTCGTTGGCGAGATCGATGCCGATGCTGCGCTTGCCGCGATTCGAGTGCTCCATCAGGAAGTTGATCGCGCCCGTATTGGCTTGCCCCCCGACTTGAAGCAGCCCGCGCTGACCGTCTCCCTTGGTCGGGTGCTCGACCTTGATCACGTCCGCGCCCCAGTCGGCCAGTACTGCGCCGGCCGAGGGTACGAAGGTGTACTGCGCAACCTCGAGAACCCGGATACCGTCCATCACCTGCTGCATGTTGTCTCCGATTCACCTACGAGCATCGGGCCCGTTCGCCCACGCTGACTTCGTCGCCAGGGTGGGAAGGGTGGGAAGATACGTGGACACGCCTCGGGTTTCACCCATGCGCGCTCGGGCCCAGCTGAGCCCGCTCGTCGCGCACCAGGCATAGAGCAGCCAGTGAGATCAGGTTCAGCAGCGCGAAGGCGTAGAACGCGACGCGGTAGTTTCCGAAACGGTCGTACATCATTGCGGCGAAGACCGGCCCGAGCGCACCGCCCGGCGCGAGTGTGAGCATGAGTGAGCCGTAGATCTTCGCGAGGTAGCGCGGCCCGAAGCAGCTCGAGATGATCAGCGGATAGACGACGTCGCGGGCTGCCGTCGCGAAGAAGAAGCAGATGACGAAGCCCCAGATCGGGGCTGCGTCGGGAAGCGCGATCAGCAGCACGGAACTCAGCGCGAGCAGGCCGTAATCGAGCAGCAGCACGGACTTGTGGGGGACGCGGTCGGCGATGAGGCCGAGAGTGAGCTTGGCCGCGATGCCGATGCCGAGGCCGTGGCCGAAGTATCGGCTCGCTTCCTGTTTCGTCAGGCCGGAGTCGGTGAGGAACAACACCAGAAAGTCCAGCACACCGAGGAAGAAGAAGAAGAAGCTGAACAGCGCGCCTGCGAGGATCCAGAAACTGCGCGTGCGCAAGGCGGCCGCGAGGTCGAGGTCGAGATCGCTGCCGATCGGGATCGGCGGAGCATGGGGACTCTCACTGCTCGCGGGATGGTGCCCGGCAGCGGGTTCGCGAATCAGCAGCAGTGCCGCGGGCAGAATCACGAACAGCGCGACCGCCCCGAGGGCCGCGCAGGCTTCACGCCAGGAGCTGCGGCTCGCAATCCCGACCGCGAACGGGACGATCAGCCAGCCGCCGAGGTTCGAGCCGGTATAGACGAGCCCGAGCGTGAGCCCGCGACCACGGTCGACCCAACGCATCACGAGTTGGCCGACCGCGATGTCGCCGAGTGCAGTGATCGAGACCCCGAGTAGCATCACCAGCGCGTACATCTGCCAGAGATTCTGCATCACGCCGAACAGCAGGAATACGAAGGCGAGCGAGGCGGCACCGGCCGCGAGCACTGCGAGTGCGCCGAATCGAACCGCGAGCGCACCCACGACCGGGCTCATTGCCGCGATCACGAACAGCTGGGGTGCGCGCGCAGAAGAGTACATCGTGCGCGACCAGCCGAATTCGTCGATGATGTCGCCTGCGAGCGGACTGAGCACGTAAGCGAAACCGAGGCCCATCTGGCACATCAGCGCACCCAGTACCACGAGGAGCGCGCGGCCGCGCAGATCGCCGAACTGGCTGCGAAAGGTGGCTCGCAGAGAACTCAACGGTCGAATCCGGCTGCCACGTTCAGTAGCCGGCCCCACGATCGACTACTCCGGTGAGGGCTTCTCCTGCGAGGTAGCGACGGAGGTTGTCTTCGAAGGTTGCGAGGATCCAGTCGAGCGAGCCGGGCATGCTCCAAGAGAGGTGGGGCGTGAGGAAGACCTGCGGGTGCTGGTAGAGCCAATGGCCGGCCGGCAGCGGCTCCGGCTCGGCGACGTCGAGCGATGCGCGCGCAATGCGCCCGTCATCGAGCGCTTCGCGGAGCGCGTCCTGGTCGATGAGCGCACCGCGGGCGATGTTCACGAGGTGCAGGCCGGGCTTGACCTTCATGAGCGCATCGCGGCCGATGATGTGCCGAGTCGCCGGGGTGGACGCCAATGCCACGACGAGATGATCGGCGGAGGCGAGCAGGTCGTCGAGATTCGGCGCGATTTCGACTTCGGGGATCGAGCTCGGCTTCGACGTTCGGCGGATCGCGCGCACCTGCATGCCGAACGCAATGGCGCGTGTCGCGATCGCCTCGGCGACCGCGCCGAGCCCCAGTAGACCGACGGTGCGGCCGTACAGCCCGCCAAGCTTGGCGAAATTCCACTGTTCGGGTGGCCGCTTCGCCCACCGCTGCGGCAGCTGCTTCTCGAAATTGAGCATCGCCGCGAGCGTCCACTCCGACATCGGGATCGCACTCGCGCCGCGCGCGCACGAGAGCACGCGATCGCCGACTGCATCCATCGGGAAGCCGTCGACGCCGGTCCCCACCGTGTGGATCCACTCCACACCGTGCTCGACGAGTTCGCGGATGTTCGGGCTGCCCCAGGTGAAGGCGAGCAGGACCTCGCCCCGCAGGCTCTCCGGAATTTCACCCTGGGTCGGCACCTGGATGAATTCGATGTCGGGGAAACGCTCCGCGATCGGCGCGAGCGTCGCGACCGGCAGATGGGATAGGACGCGGGTGACGGCGTTCGGCATGAGTTCTCGGAAGTGCACCGGTCATCCCGGCGTCGCGATTATCGGCTATCTCGGTGCGGATTGGCGAGCGCTATTTCACGTCCCGACCGACGGTCACTTCGGCGTTCGGCAGCCCGGGGACTTCCGAGGTCTGCGCGGCTGTTCGGGCCCAGTTACGGTACGATCGCGATTCGGCGCCCGCCGTGCAGGACGTCCCGGCGCAGCCCCTCCCCATTTTCTTCATGCCTCGACCGGAGACAGAATGAGTGAGTACCAGGCTCCCCTCGAAGACATCACCTTCCTGCTCGAACACGTCGTTGGGCTGTCTGAAATCGCGAAGCTGCCGGGTTGCGAAGACGCCCAGCCCGATTTCGTCGCGGCCCTGCTCGAAGAAGCCGCGAAGTTCATGGGCGAGGTGTTGTCGCCCCTGAACCGCGTCGGCGATCTCGAGGGTTCGCGCATCGAGGGCGATCGCGTGGTCACGCCCTCGGGCTTCCGCGAGGCCTATGCGAAATTCACGGAAGCGGGCTGGGGAGGCGTCGGTCTGCCGTCCGAGTACGGTGGCGCGGGGCTGCCGCAGACCGTTGCGATCGCGGTCCAGGAGATGAACGTGTCGGCCAACATGGCCTTCGGCTTGTGTCCGTCGCTCGGCGAGGGCGCGATCGCGGCGCTCTACGACCATGGCTCCGAGGACCTCAAGCAGATCTACCTCTCGAAGCTCGTGCCGGGCGAGTGGACGGCCACGATGTGTCTGACCGAGCCGCAGGCGGGTTCCGATCTCGCGGCGGTACGCGTAATGGCGAAGCCCATGGGCGACGGCACGTACCGCATCAAGGGCACCAAGGTCTTCATCACCTGGGGCGATCACGACATGGCGGACAACGTCGTGCACCTCGTGCTGGCGCGCACCCCGGACGCGCCGCCGGGGGTGCGGGGAATTTCGTGCTTCATCGTGCCCAAGTTCCTGGTCGGACCGGACTGCGCGATCGGAGCGCGCAACGAGGTCGACGTCGTCTCGCTCGAGCACAAGCTCGGCATCCACGGCAGCCCGACCTGTCTACTGAATTTCGGCGAGGGCGAGGGAGCGATCGGCTATCTGATCGGAGAGGAGAACCGCGGCCTCGAGTACATGTTCACCATGATGAACCACGAGAGAATCCTCGCAGGATGCCAGGGGCTCGCGATCGCAGAGCGCGCGTACCAGCGAGCGGTCGAATACGCGCGCGAGCGCGAGCAGGGCAGGGCATTCGGCAGCGACCGGCCGAAGGGCGAGTCTTCTCCGATCATCGAGCACGCCGACGTCCGCCGAATGCTGCTCACGATGAAGTCGACCATCGAAGCGATGCGCTGCCTGCTCTACACCGCGTCGAAGGCGAGTGACCTCGCGGAAAAGCACCCGGACGCCGATGTCCGAGCGCGCAACGAAGCACGGCTCGCGCTGTTGACACCGATCGCCAAACTCTGGCTCTCCGAGTCGGCAACCGAAGTCGCGTCGCTCGCGATCCAGATCCACGGCGGCATGGGCGTCATCGAAGAGAGTGGTGTCGCGCAGCATTACCGGGACGCGCGCGTGATCTCGATTTGGGAAGGAACCAGCGGGATCCAGGCGCTCGACCTCGTCAGGCGCAAGCTTCCCCTGGAAGGCGGTGCCGTCGTGCGCGAATACCTCGACGAGCTGCATGCGCTCGACGATGAGCTGGCAGCCGCCGGAGAATCCTTCGCGATTCTCCGCGAGAATTTCGCTGCAGGCGTCCGAGCTCTCTCCGAAGCGACCGAGTGGTTGCTCGAGCGAAGCGAGCGCGACCCGAGCAGTGTCATTGCGGCCGCGACGCCGTATGCCCGGATGTTCTCGGAAGTGGCGGGCGCTAGTTGCCTGGCTCGCTCCGCTCTCGTCGCAAAGCGCCTGCTCGACGCCGGCAGTGACGACGCCTCTCTGTCGAACCGCCTCGTCACGGCGCGCTTCTTCAGCGAGCAGATCCTGCCCGGAGCGGTCGCGCGGATGTCCGCCATCACCGCGGGCGCCGACGTCCTCTTCGCGATCGACGCCGACGGGTTCTAGCAGCGTGCGACGCGTGAAGCGCGTTGCACGCGACGGCGCGGAAGCCTTGGCCGCAGAGCGGCCAACGAGCAGCTAGTTCGACATCGCCGGTGTCACGCTGTACCCGAACGAGAACTGAGGGGATGGGAACGATTGGCGGGGCTCCGCCAGCCCGCCATGGAGCGTTGGCTCTCGGAAAGCAGACCGATGGTGAGAGCTGACAGGGAAGAGATGCTCGATTCGCCGGGAAGAGTTGGTGTGGGCGCTCAGCGAGCGCGCCTGCGTGACACCGCGAGCGATACGAGGCCGATCGCCAGCAGGGAGAAGGTCCCGGGTTCGGGAATGACTCCACCGTTCATGGAGACACCCCACTCGTTGAAGCCGTCGTCGTTGCCGAGCAAGCCGCCCTCTGCGCCGACCTGGGAATACAGGATTACGTAATCGAGAGACGGATCGGCACCCGCGAAGAAGGCTTCCGGCACCAACAACAGCATGTCGAACTTACCCGAACCCGAACCCGAGATATCCCCATCGAGCAGCACGAAGTTGGTGGGATCGCCCGCATCCATATTGTAGATCAGGCTGGTCGTGCCTCCGGCGAAGCCCCCGTGACCGACCAGGTCTCCCGCGTCGGCGAGAAAGACCTCGACCTTATCCAGGGAGAGGACTGAACCGGCGCCACCCGTCTCGTTGATGTCGAAGATAAACTCGCGATAGGCCGTGCCTTCGTATTGGACGACCGGAACAGCGCTCAGCAAGAGCGAATGGGTAAACTGCCCCCACAGTTCGTCGTATTGAAAGTCCGTCTGGCTCGCGACGTCGACGTTGTACCCCCTCTTGATGTCCGAGGGCGGGCCCGGGCCGTCGTAGCGCACGAACGCATCGATGTTCCCCGACCCGGCGCCGGCTCCATTGAAGGGATCAAACTGAGCAAAGACGGCACCGTTGAGCGTGCCGCTCAGGTTCGCGCTGAGGTCGATCGTGGTCGCCTCCGCTGCCGCCCCGGGCAAACCCAGAAGAGCGACCACTGCTGCTACCCGCAGGCATATCTGTCCGCACAAAGTCATATCCACCTTCCCTTTGCCATAAAAAGCAATTCCCGTGCCAGTCGAGGGGGAACCTCACACCACCTGTGCTTCTGGAATGAATGTCTATATATTTCATGTAGTTACGATACAGAGGGAGATAAATGTCTCGCGCGCGGTGAGTGATCTTGGAGCAGGCGGTGGAAAGGCGCTTCCGCATTAGTGGAAGTACTCTTCCGTCGACCTTCTCTGACCATTCTTGCTGCTCATGAGAATAGGTAAATCAGGCTGCGTTCTGGCCCAATGACCGAGTATGGACGTTATGGCAAATCCCCGCAGGGGGGCCTACTACAAGGGCGGCGGAACCAGTGCAGGGGAGGCGCAGCATCGCGGAGGTTCGGGGCGGGCTCGATATCCAAGAGCCCAAGACAAAGGCTGGGCGCCGCCAGGTTCCGATTCCTGGGTTCGCCTTGGAGGCGCTTCGGCAACACCCGGAGAGCAGCGGTGCGGTCCCCCATCCGACTGCATGGGTGTTCAGCAACAGGACCGGCGGATTGATACGGAAAGGCAATTTCTACACGGGGTGCTGGAAGCCGATCAGGGACAAGGCGGGTATACCCAACGCCCGGTTCCACGATCTACGCCACACGACCGCCTCGCTTCTTGCTAAGAGGCGAATTCACCCAAAGATCGTTCAGTCGATCCTCGGTCACGCGCGCTTCGCGATCACGATGGATCTCTACAGCTACCTCATGGACGGGGCTCACGAAGAGGCGGCCGCGGCTCTGGATGAGCTTCTGGGCGGTAGTTAGGCGGGGGTTGCCCTGCCGGTGGTGCGACACGCTCGCTACACGCCGGTAAAAGTGCTTCGTAGACAGAGAATTGCGCTGCAGAACGATTCCGACGCTTTCGTTACATCGGTGACCGAGCGGCTGGCATTTCCGGCGTGTAGCAACAGTGTCGCATACGACTTGGAAAATCCCGGACATTGGCGACCACTGGCGGAATACCAGATTCGCCATAACCCATCGTCAAAAAACAGAAACATTCATCACCGGACAAACTCGGACTTTCATTTTACGAGACGTGCAGTATCGTAATGACACGCTCGGGATGCGTCGCGATGTCCGGGGGAAGGCCCGTAACGGGCTGATGTCAAAGGCGAAACGACCCTCGGCCGGCGTTTTGCGAGGTCTCCGATGGAAATCCGGAATGTGGTCCTGGTGGATGGGGCGCGCTCGGCGTTTGCGCGCGGTGGGCGCGGGAAGCTCACCGCGACCCGGCTCGACGAGGTCGGCGCGACGGTGTTGCGCGCGTTGCTCGATCGCAATCCGCGAGTGCCCGAGAGACTCATCGCAGACGTCGGGATCGGGAACGTCGCGGGACGCAGCGAATTCTCGTACCTCGGCAATGTGCAGCGCATCGCGGGGCTGCCGCTCGAGGTGTGCTCGTTCCATTCCAATCGCCAGTGCGGATCGAGCATGGAGACGCTGCACCGGATCACGACGGCGATCATGATCGGGCAGATCGATTGCGGTGTCGCGATGGGGATCGAGCGCATGGGGCGCGCGCTCGGTGGCGGCGCGGGTGAGACGCGCATTACGAAGATGAGCGAGAAGATCAAGCAGTTGAACGATGTTCAACGCGCGCCTGCGTTCGATCACGACGACTACTTCTCGCTGCCGTTTCCGGACTACATCCTGAACTCTCCGTGGCTCCAGAGCATGGTGCAGACTGCGCAGAATGTGGCCGAGGTCTACGGTCTCTCTCGCGCTGATCTCGACGAGTTCGCGGCCGAGAGCCACGCGCGCACCGACGCCGCCTATGCGAACGGGATCTACCAGGCTGAGGTGATTCCGCTCGAGGTCGAGGAGCCGGTCTTCGACGACGACAAGAACTGGGTCGAAGACGAGCGCGGGCCCAGCGTGACCTTCGACCGCGACGAGTGCGTGCGCGCGGGGACGACGGCCGAGAAGCTCGGCTCGCTGCCCGCGATTCGCGGCACGAAGAGCTGGGCAGACGAGGAGGTCGTGATTACGGCCGGCAATGCTTGCCCGACCAACGACGGGGTCTCGGCGGCGCTGCTGATCGCCGAGGAGAAGGCGATCGAGCTCGGCCTCGAGCCGCTGGCGCGAATCTCCGGCTTTGCAGTCGGTGGTGTGAAGCCGCAGCTGATGGGTCTCGGGCCGGTGGTGTCGTCGAAGAAGGCGTTCGCGCACGCGGGCATCACGTCCGATCAGATCGACCGTGTCGAGTTCAACGAGGCGTTCTCTGCGCAGGTGCTGCCCTCGATTCGTGAGTTGGGCATCGACCGCGACAAAGTGAACGTGAACGGCGGCTCGCTCGCGATCGGGCATCCACTCGGTGCGACCGGTGCGCGGCTGGTGACGACCGTCGCGATGGAATTGCGGCGAAGCGACACCCGCTACGGCCTCGCGACACAGTGCATCGGCGCGGGAATGGGAATTTCGACGGTGGTCGAACGGCTGGACTGAGCCGCGGATGAAAGTGCAGAGCTGTGAGTACTAGCAACGAAAATTCTTCGAGTGCCGGAAGACCGCGGAGTGAGGAGGCCCACCAGGCCATCTTGAACGCGACTCTCGAGCTGCTCGTCGAGGTCGGCTTCTCGGCACTCACCGTCGAGGGCGTGGCGAGCCGCGCGGGCGTCGGCAAAGCGACGATCTATCGCCGTTGGTCATCGAAGCTGCCGCTGGTCGTCGAGGCATTCGGCCAGCTACCGGGTTTCGAGGATGTCGACACGGGTGACCTCGCGGAAGACCTGAAGAAGATGCTTCGCGGCTACCTCGAGGTCTTCAACTCGACTCCGCTGTCGGCGGTGCTGCCGAGCCTCGCGGGAGAGCGCACCCACAATCCGGAGCTGTCGCAGCTCTTCGAGCCGGTGAGCAAGGACCGACGTCGCCCCCTCGCAAGAGCCTTCGAACGCGCGGTCGCGCGGGGTGAGGTGGCGCCCGGTCTCGATCTCGATCTGGCTGCGGATCTCGTGGTCGGCCCGATTGCGGTCGCGCTCTTTTTCAAGGGCGGCCAATTGAATCCGAAGATGGTCGGGCCGATGGTGGATCTCGCACTCGCGGGGATCCGGAATTGAAGCCGGCGAGCGCGGCGCTAGCTGCGCAGCGCCTTCGCGCGCTCGCGTAGCTCGATCTTCGATACTTTGCCGGTCGCGTTGAGGGGCAGCTCCTCGACGATCTGCACGCTGCGCGGGACTTTGTAGTTCGCCATGTTGTCGCGGCACCAGGCGATCACCGACTCCTCGCTGACTTCGGTGTCGGCCGCAGGTACCACGAAGGCCATCCCGATCTCACCCTGGCGTTCGTCCGGCACGCCGATCACCGCGACTTGTGCGAAGTGGCCGCTGCCGAACATCAGGTTCTCGATCTCGGCCGGATAGCAGTTGAAGCCGCCCACGATGTACATGTCCTTGATGCGGTCGGTGATGCGCAGGTAGCCGCGCTCGTCCATCACGCCGATGTCGCCCGTGTGGAGCCAGCCGTCGACATCGATGGTCTTCCGTGTCTCAGCCTCGTCGTCGAAGTAGCCGCGCATCACGTTGTAACCGCGCACGACGACTTCGCCGGGCTCACCGCGCGCAACCTCTTTGCCCTCGGCATCGACGCAGAAGACCTCGACGTCCGGAATGGCGCGGCCGGAGGTCTTCGCGATCGTCTCCGGGTCGTCGTCGTAACGGCACATGCTGACGACCCCGCAGGTCTCGGTGAGCCCGTAGCCGGTGATGATGGTGTCGAAGCCGAGCTCCTGCCTCATTCGGTGGATGAGCTCGACCGGGATCGCGGCCGCACCCGTCACCGCGAGGCGCAGATTCGAGAGGTCGTGTCGTTTCAGGTCGGGGTGCGCGAGGATCGACTGGTAGAGGGTCGGTGCGCCCGGCAGCACGCTGATATTCTCATCGCCGATCCGTTTCAGCACTTCCGGAACATCGAATACCGCGTGAGGGACCGCGGTCGCGCCGCGCATCACACACGACAGCCAGCCTGCCTTGTAGCCGAACGAGTGGAAGAACGGGTTCACGATCAGGTAGCGGTCGCCCGCTCTCAGTCCCGTGACCTCCGTCCAGGCCGCGAATGCGCGGATGTTCTGGCCGTGCATCGTTGCGACCGCCTTGGGCTGGCCGGTGGTGCCCGAGGTGAAGATCAGGTCCGAGAGGTCTTCGGGTGTGACCCCTTCGAGGCGGTCGATCGCCTGTTCGCGCGAGACGGCGTCGCCCGCTGCCAGGAAGTCGGCCCACGAAGTCGCACCCTCGGCCGAATCGCGCAGCACGATGATGCGCTCGAGGTCGGGCAGATCCTGGTCCGCGAGTGCGGCGACGTAGTTCGTGCCGAGGAAGTCACCGAGCGTGCAGAGCAGCTTGGCGCCGCTCTTGCGCAGCGCATGGCCGGCTTCGGCTCCTTTCCAGCGTGTGCTCAGCGTGACGAGCGTCGCACCCGCGTTCTGGAGGCCGATCGCGGCAACGATCCACTCGGCGATGTTCGGCGCCCAGATCGCAACCCGGTCGCGGGGCTCGACGCCCGCTGCGATGAAGGCGCGTGCGGCCTCGATTCCCGCTTCTGCGAGTTCGGCGTAAGTGAGTCGGAGGTCGCCGTCTTCGACGGCGCTGTCGTCTGCGTAGGTGGCTCCGCTCGCCTGTACCAGTCGGGGGATCGTCTGCTCCATGGGGGACCTCGATGATGGAAAGGGAGCCCGGGGAAGGGCCCTGTCTGCGTGGACAACGGACCGCCTGGGGCCTAGCATACGGATCGCATCGTATCGTAATGCGGATCCGGCATCCAGGAATCCGCTCCGCATCCTCCAGCTCCAGGAGCGCGCGTGAAGTTCGGAACCCTGCCGGGAATTCAGATTGCCCCGGTCGAGATGCCAGAGTTCGCCATCGGAGCGTTCGGTGAAAGAGTGATCGGGATACCGGCGAGCGGATAGGAAGACGACATGAATACACGCTTCAGCAAAGCAGACGAGGCATTCCGCTGTGAGATCACCGAATGGCTCGAGACGAACCTCGAAGGCGAGTTCGCGGCCGTGCGCGGACGCGGCGGACCGGGCGACGAGCACGCGCTGTTCGAGGAGCGCCATGCCTGGGAGAAGAAGCTGGGTGCCGACGGCTGGACCTGCGTCGGCTGGCCCTCGGAGTACGGCGGCCGCGGCCTGAGTCTCAACCAGCAGGTGATCTTCTACGAAGAATACGCGCGTGCGAAGGGGCCGGGGCGCGTCGGCCATATCGGCGAAGGGCTGATCGGCCCGACGATCATCCACTTCGGCAATGAGGATCAGAAGCGGCGTTTCCTGCCCGGGATCGTCAGTGGCGAGGAGATCTGGTGCCCGGGCGGTGCTCGAGGGCGACGAGTGGCTGCTTTCCGGACAGAAGGTCTGGACCTCGGGCGCGGCCTGGTCGGACTGGTGCTTCGTGGTCTGCCGCACCGACCCCGACGCGGCTCCGAAGCACCGCGGGATCTCCTACATCCTGGTGCCGATGCGTCAGGACGGTGTCGAGGTGAGGCCCATTGCGCAGATGACCGGCGACTCCGAGTTCAGCGAGGTGTTCTTCGACAGAGCGCGCACTTCTGCTGAAAATATCATCGGTGAGGTCAACGGCGGATGGAAGGTCGCGATGGGAACTCTCGCGTTCGAGCGCGGCGCGTCGACGCTCGGCCAGCAGATGTCGTTCGCGAACGAGCTGCAGCAGATCCTCGACATCGCGGTTGCGAACGGGAGGGCCAAGGATCCGGTGATCCGGCAGCGGATTGCAGACGCTTGGATCGGCCTGCGGCTCCAGCGCTACAACGCGCTCCGGATGCTCTCGGGCGCCGAAGGTGCCGAGCCGGGCCGTGAATCGATGATTACGAAGATATTCTGGGCGACCTGGCATCGGAACCTCGGAAAACTCGCGATGGATGTATTGGGCGCCGATTCCGAGATCGCGGACGGTCCGCCGTACCAGCTCTCGGCGCTGCAACGGATGTTCCTCTTCGCGCGTTCGGACACCATCTACGCGGGCTCGAATGAGATCCAGCGCAACATCATCAGTGAGCGTGCGTTGGGCATGCCGCGCGAACCCCGCCCCGCTTGAACCGACGAAGGAAGTTGAAGAGATGAGCAAAATGGTTCCTCCGTACGTCGAGGGTCACGAGTTGCTTGCAGGCAAGACGGTGCTCGTCACCGCTGCGGCCGGCACGGGCATCGGCTTCGCGGTCGCACGCAGGTGCGCGGAAGAGGGCGCGCGGGTGATGATCAGCGACATCCACGAGCGACGGCTCGGCGAGGCCTGCAATGAGCTCGAGAAGCTCACCGGGGTACGGCCGCCCTCGCGGTTGTGCAACGTCACCGAAGAGAACGACGTGCGCGGCCTGATCGGTGCTGCAATCGATGAGTTCGGCCGGCTCGATGTGCTGGTGAACAACGCCGGACTCGGCGGCACCGCCAACGTCGTCGACATGACGGACGAGCAGTGGAACGCGGTGCTCGGGATTACGCTCACGGGGACCTTCCGGATGACTCGTGCGGTGTTGCCGCACATGATCGAACGACGTGCAGGCGTGATCGTCAACAACGCCTCGGTACTCGGCTGGCGCGCGCAGGCCGGCCAGGCCCACTATGCCGCCGCGAAGGCGGGCGTGATGGCGCTCACGCGCTGCTCCGCGGTCGAAGCCGCCGAATACGGAATTCGCATCAACGCGGTTTCGCCGAGCCTCGCCACCCACAAATTCCTGTCGAAGGTCACACCGCAGGACGTGCTCGACGAGCTCACGGCGCGCGAGGCGTTCGGCCGGGGCGCCGAGCCATGGGAAGTCGCCAACGTGATGGTCTTCCTCGCGAGTGACTACTCGAGCTACATGACGGGGGAGTGCGTTCCCGTGAGCAGTCAGCACGCGTGAGTTGCGTCTAGCTCTCCACGCGCTCGAGGATCACGATCGGAATTTCGCGACTGGCGTTCTCGCGGTACTGCGGGAAGAAGGCGTAGGACTTCGTGAGCTTCGACCACAGGTCGACGTCTTCGGCATCGGTGGCTTTCCGCCACTGGACAGCGATTCGCTCACGGCCGAGTCGGATCGCCGCTCCGGGACGGGCCTGCAGGTTCAGCCACCAGGCGGGATCGCGGGGGTCGCCCGCGTTCGAAGCGACGACGATCCAACGCCCGGCATCCTCGATGTGGAGAAGCGGGGTCTGGTACTCGCGGCCGCTCTTTCGCCCGACGTTCACGAGCAGCAGCATCTTCATCCACAGGAGCTTTCCGCCCAGGCGTCCGCCGGTCTTCAGGAAGACAAAGCGGTGGATGCGCGTGATGAGAGCCAGGAGCCAGCGGATATTCGGCATGCGCATGGGATCGGTGTGGGGTGTCGTCTAGACGGCGGCTTCGCCGTGCTCGCCGGTGCGGATCCGGATCACGTCTTCGAGCCCACGGACGAAGATCTTGCCATCTCCGATCTTTCCGGTGTTCGCCGCCTGGCTGATCGCTTTCACCACGCGCTCGGAGATGTCACCACGGACGACGACCTCGACCAGCAATTTCGGCTGGAAGTCCACGACGTACTCCGCGCCGCGGTAGATTTCCTTGTGGCCCTTCTGGCGGCCGAAGCCTCTCACCTCCGAAACCGTCATGCCCTGCACGCCGATACCGTGCAGCGCCTCTTTTACGTCGTCGAGCTTTCCGGGTTTGATGACGGCTTCGATCTTCTTCATCCGAGCACTCCAGCGAACGGCTCAGTGGCCGGCCGGTCGGTGGCGACGCCACCGACTTGGACCCGGGCACGTGTTCCGGAATCGCGTCAGTTCTTGAAATAGTCCCTAAGGCCTTCGTCGGTCGGCTTCATCGACTTGGCGTCCTTGGTCCAGTTCGCCGGGCAGACTTCGCCGTTCTCGGCATGGAACTGGAACGCTTCGATGATCCGAATGGTCTCGTCGACGTTGCGGCCCACTGGAAGGTTGTTGATCGTCGCGTGCTGGATGGTGCCTTCCGGGTCGATCAGGAACAGGCCGCGCAGCGCTACGCCGGCTTCGGTGAGTACGCCGAATTGCCGAGCGACGACTCCGCCCGGATCGGCGAGCAGTGGCATCGTCACGCCTTCGATGCCGCCTTCGGAGCGCGGAGTCTTGACGTAGACGCGGTGGGTGAAGTGGCTGTCGACACTGATTCCGAGGACCTGCGCATTCAGTCCCGAGAGTTTCCCCTGGGCGTCGTCGTAGGCGAGGATTTCGGTCGGACAGACGAAGGTGAAATCCAGCGGGTAGAACAGCAGCACCGTCCACTTGCCTCTGAGGGAATCGGACGTTACTTCGGTGAACTCGCCGCCGCTGACGACGGCATTGAGGGTGAATTCGGGGGCGGTGGTTCCGACGAAGGTATCCATCGGGTGAGTCTCCTCTAATAGACGGGTAGAAGTGAAACGATACCTAGTCACCCGGACGGCTGAAAGGGGGGGCACCTCCTGAAAGTGGATCCGGTGCGGTCGACGGGTCGACCGATGGAGGGTCGAGCGGGTGGGCTACCGTCGACGCGCGAATCCGACCCCGGCAGACTCTTCCGGGAGGGCGAGGCGCGCGCAGGGAGGACTCAGCGGTTGATGGGCGGGATGCTGGAGTTTCCGAGCGTGATGCTGCGGCGGGTCGCCGAGGTGGGCTTGATCGAGTTCATCGCCGAGCAGATCGAGGCGAATCTCGCTGAACCCGGCGCGGAATGGGATCCCGAGTTCGTTGGGACTCTGCTCCCGCTGATGGAGATCTTCAACCGCTACTTCGACGCCGAAGTGCGCGGATTCGAGCACATGCCCGATGCGGGCCCGATGCTGCTGGTCGGCAACCACTCCGGTGGTGTGATCGTACCCGACACGGTCGCGTTCATCTCGGCCTGGTACCGCGAGCGTGGTCTGGACGACCAGCTCGTCGGGCTCGCCTTCGACGCGATGTTCGCGATCCCGGGTGTAAGGAACCTGATGCGCAGGCTCGGTCAGATCCCTGCGAATCCCGAGGACACCGACGCGGCGCTCGCGGCGGGCCGCGCTGTGCTCGTCTATCCGGGTGGCTCCCACGAGGCCTTTCGGCCCTGGACGGACCGGAACCGGATCGATTTCGGCGGGCGAAAGGGGTTCGTGCGGGTCGCGCTGCGCAATCAGGTTCCGCTGGTCCCGGTCGTCGGCCACGGCGGGCATGAGAACATCGTCGTACTCACGCGCGGTGAGTGGTTCGCGCGCACGATCGGTCTCGAGCGCCTGAGGCTCCGGGCCGCACCCCTGATCTGGCAGATTCCGTGGGGCATTTCGCTGCCGCTGCTGCCCGGGATTCCGATGCCCGCGAAGGTCACGGTCGAGGTCTGCGAGCCGCTCGATTGGTCCGAGTTCGGGCCCGACGACGCCGAGGATCCGAGCGTCGTCGACCGTTGCTACGAGGAGGTTACCGACCGCATGCAGGCCGTCCTCACGCGCCTCGCGGAAGAGCGACCGTCGCCGTTGCTGAGCCGGCTCGCGAGCCTGTTGCCGCGCTATTCCGCGGGGTAGTCGCGGCTGATTCGCCATCGAAGACCCCGCCGTCGCCCGCCGCATCCTCGAATGCCTGAAGCTCCCCGCGAGAGCACCTGTCTGTTCTCGAGATTCATCCGCGACCTCTGACGAGCCAATCGCGACCGTGAATCCTGCTGATCGGGATGCTTCGCGCCAGGGGTGCCCGGAGTCTCGCATCGCCGCAGGTCCACGGCGCCGGGGCGCACCGGCCGCTCCGCGACGATGCGGCGGATGTCGTACCGTGTGACTGGTGACGAGTCGAGCCCGCCCGACGTGGTCGTTCGTTGCACTACCGCTCGCGGGGATGCTCGTGGCGGTGGTTGCGAGCGAGGTCACACTCCGCCGGCTGCAGCCGCGCGCCGTGGGAAGCGTGTTGCAACCGTGCGTCTACGAGCCGGACCCCGACCTCGGAGGCTTCCGCTATCGGGGGGGCGCCGAGGGGCGGGTTCGCCGCGGGTTCGAGATCGACCACCGGGTGCGTATCAACGCCGTGGGGCTTCATGATCGTCGGCTCTCGCCGCGCGCACCCGGCGAGCTGCGGATCGTGGCGCTCGGGGATTCGTTCACGGCGGGGATCTACCTCCCCGTCGAGCAGGGTTGGCCGCGCCGGCTCGAGGACGCACTGCGAACTCGCCGGCCAGGGGTGCGCGTGATCAACCTCGGGCTCGACGGCACTGGGACCGATGCACAGCTCGACCGACTGCAGCAGCGCATCCCCGCGCTGGCGCCGGACGTCGTGCTGCTCGCCTTCTACGCCAATGATCCGCTGGACGACGCCCAGGGCCGGTTTGCGCGAGTCTGCCACCGTGGCTACGTGCTCATGTTTCGCGACGACGCAAAGGCCGCTGCATTGCGCGGTCGTGTGGACGAGCATCTCGATGCGCCGCTTGCGCCCATCGGGGCGGCACTCTATCGAAGCAGCTACCTCTGGCGGCTGGGCCTTTATGTCGCGCTGGGCCCGCGCCACCTCGCTCGGATGAACTTCCTCACGCCGTCGCGTCGGATTCGCAGAGCCGATGCGCCGACTCTCGAGGCATCACTGAGACGGTTCGGCCGCATGGCGCGTCGCGGCGGCTTCCGCGCATTCGTGGTGCCGGTTCCACCGCGAGAAGACGCACGGGGCAGCCTCGCCGTGCTGCGGCGCAACAACCACGATCCGACGATTCGGGTCCTCGATGTCACCAGACACCTGGCGGCTCTCGCCCGCGCAGAGGGGCGTACACACCGCGACCTCTACTACCGCTACGACAACCACCTGAACGCAGACGGACAGCGGCTCTTCGCGCGCGCGGTCGCGGGATTGCTGTTTCGCGCAGCCCCGCCGCTCTGAGCCGTGGAGGCCACCCGTCTCGGGGCCTGACTGACCATCCACCGGAAGGTCCCTTGTCGGAGCCGGGAGATTCGCTGCTCGAAATGCCTCTCCGAGCATTGAATGGCGACTACCCTGGTTGGTACTGCTTGCCGGTCTCGATCATCGCGCGGAAGTTCTCCGGTCGCGCATTGGGTGGAACGCTACAACCCGTCCCGAGGATGAAGCCGCCGTCTCCGCCGACCTCCGAGATCAAGCGCTTGCAATAGCTCTCCACTTCTTCAGGTGTCCCCGTCGCGAGCAACGCCGCCGGAACATCGCCTTTCAGGCAGAGATGGTCGCGTAAGACCTCCTTGGCAGCGAAGATATCTGTAGTGCTATCGAGTTCGAGGATGGCCGAGCCCCGGGGCAGCTGTCGGAAGTAGCTCATGTTCTTGTCGAAGCACGTATCGAGATGAAACAGCGAGACGATGCCTTCGGACCAGCAAGCCTCGACGATCTCGACGGTGTAGGGCCACCAAAAGCGCTCGAAGAACTTCGGAGAATAGAAGAACCCCGAAGCTCGCTCTTCGGTAATCATCGAGATCGAGATGCCCGTCCCTTTGGCCATCTCGAGGACCTTGGGAATGGCGTCGTCGGTCATCCGTCGAAGGGCCCGCAACACCGGCTCCGGCTCATAGAATAGATCCTGCGTGAAGGGGACCATCGAACGCATCAGAGACAGCTTGAAGAACGGATGCAGCATATTGGAGAGGAAGAAGGGCTTGATATCGCGCTTTTGACACTCGCCAAGAAAGAGTGCCCCACCCATGAACATGTCATTTTTCTCTTTCTGGAATTCCTCTGGAGTCATGTCCGAAAGACGGCCGAAATAGTCATCGAGAAAGAAGCGCTCGAAGCCCTGGTCGGCAATCTTGTCGTAGTCCTCGAGCTTCATGATCTCGACTTCGTCGAGCTGGTAGGGGATGTCGTCTGCCAGATTGCGGCCGGGAATCTTCATCTTCATCGGAAACACGCCCGCTGCTTGAAGCTGGCTCGGGATATAGGCACCCGGGTAGATATTGTCCCAACCGCCGTAGTCGTCGAACACGCGAAAAGTTGCCGAGATGGCCGCGGCATTGTCATTCGCGACCTCGGCCTGAGAAACGCCGGCCAATCCCGCCGCCGGTTCGGGCAGAAGGGTCGGAATGACGGGTGTGCGGTCGGAGCGCTCGAGACGGACGGCAGCCCAGACCCTTTCATCGGAAGTCATCGATTCGCTGATCATGGCCATTACGCTTCCGCCGCCGCAGCCTTCTCGAGGCAGTACGTTACGCCGCTAGCGGCGTCCAGTGTCTGGAAGTCGACGCCCAGGTGTTTTGCCAGCCCAGGCGTGGTGACACCGCCGCCAAGCATGAGCTTGAGTCCCGCACGTAACCCCTTGTCTTCGAGCATCTCGATGGCCTGCCGCGTACTATCGAACGAAGTGGTAATCAAGCTCGAGAAGCCGACGAAGTCGGGTTTGATCTGCTGCACCTCGTCGACCAGCTGAGTGGGCTCGATATTCACACCGAGATCGTGAACCTCGAACGAGTGAGCGCGCAGCAAGGTGGCAAAGATGTTCTTTCCGAGATCGTGAATATCCCCTCGCATGGTCGCCAGTACGATCACCCCCGCACTCTTGTCGCCTTCCCCATCTACGAGATGGGGATCGAGCAACTCGACGGCCTGCTTGAAAAGCTCGGCCGAGACGAGCAGCTCGCCCAGGAAATACTCCCCCTCTTGAAAACGCTCCCCCACCATCGTCATGCCGGTGCGGCAATCTCCGAGGATTTCGAGCGGATCGTCTCCGGCCTCGAGCCTTTGGGTTACGAGCGCGGGAACCGCATCTCGATCCAACTCCACGATCGCCGTGGTGAGCTTCTGCAACATGACAACATCTCCAGCAATGCACCAGGTGCCCAATAATCGATCAGAGGAGGGGGTGGCGTCAAGTTGCCGTGGCAATCTGTCACGGGCGGCAAGCCTTCGCGGCCAGTAGGCCGCGAAGGCTCTGTCTGTGCGATGACTGACCGGAACAGAGGCGATTTGTAGCTTTGTGAGGAGTGATCTCTGG
>JAFDEI010000092.1:21335-27387 GCA_019310425.1 Deltaproteobacteria bacterium
CCCGATCGGACTATAGTGTCGGTGCCATTGCGGCCGTCGACGGGCACGACGCTGGATTCGCTGACCGTGTACAGAATGGTCCTACTTCTCGGATTTCCTGAAAGTCCAGCGTGGAATTGGTGAAATAGGCCAATATCGCTGGGCGATCCCGATCCGGTGAGATCCTCGGTCGGGTTCGAGAACTTTGCACAGGCTGCGCGCTGTTCGCGCTCCTCCATGGAGACATACAAATGCGGCTCAACAGATGGATCATGGTCCTTCTCGGCCTAACGCTTGCGGGCGCTTTCGCCTACTCGACGTCCATGGCTCTTCGCTACGTCGAGCAGGCACTGGACCGGGGTGGCTACTTCGACCCGAGCGTTCGCAATGCCGACTGGCACCGCAAAGGCCAGCGGACCCTGTCCGAAGCCTTTCCGACTCGCACGGTCTCGCGAGGCGGACCAATCGCGATGTTGCCGAAATCACCGCGCGATCTCGAGGGTGTGACATACGAACACGACGGACAGCGTTACACCTTCGCCGAGTTCCTGGGCCGCAACCACACTCAGGGCATCGCGGTGCTCCATCGCGGTGCCCTGGTATTCGAGCGCTACTTCGAGGCTGCAGACGATGCCTCGCGGTTTACATCTTGGTCTGTCGCCAAGTCGTTTACCGCGACGCTGGTGGGAATTGCGCTCGCGGAAGGCAAGATCCGCAGCCTCGACGACACCCTCGAGAATTACATTCCAGCGTTGCGTGGAACCGCTTATGACGGCGTGACGATCGACCAGGCACTCCGCATGCGTTCAGGCATCGCCTTCAGCGAGGAGTACACCGAGGGAGGCTCGGATATCGCGGCATTCATGCGCTCATCGGTAATCGAGCAGTTCGCTTCCGCCGACCTGCTTGCGGCTGGCTTTCCACGTGCTGCGGATCCGGGCACGGTCTTCAATTACAACACTGCCGAGACGCAGATTCTCGGCTGGCTCGTGCGCGAGGTTACCAAGAAGAGTCACGCCGCCTATCTCGAGGAGAAGTTGTGGCGACCGCTCGGCATGGAACACGACGCCACCATCGTGCTCGACCGACCGGGCCCCGATGGAGTCGAGCTGGCCGGCTGTTGTCTCAATGCGTCGCTACGCGATTGGGCGCGTTTCGGGCAACTGCACCTGCAGAATGGAGTCTGGCACGGAAAGCGGCTGCTAGCCGAGGACTGGGTCGCCCGGTCGACATCGCCTGACGCCGAGGCGGACGCGTTCTATGGCTATCAATGGTGGCTCTTTGGTGAGAGTCGTTATTCTGCGGAAGGCGTGCATGGCCAATTCATCTTCGTGGATCCCGCTCACGATCTGGTCATCGCGAAGGCGAGCGTCTGGCCGATCGCCTGGGACGATGCACTGGCAGACGAGGCAATGGCCGCGTTCGGCGCAATTGGTCGGCATCTCAATGGGCAGCCCAGCGCTGGAATCATGGACAGCCTGAACCGCCCCGGGTTTACCGGAGACTCTGGGGTGCCCTGAGTTTGACGGAGGCCGATAACTGGACTTCGCTGCCATCATCGTGAGAGGAGGACAGTGGGGATCAGCGCACAGGGCTGCTGCCCCTGCGGACCCACCAGCTCGAAGTACCAGCCCTCGAACTGCCCCCGCCGCCTCGTCTTCGTTCGACACGATCGTCTACCATCGGGCTCGACGAAAGTCAGTTTTGAAATTCCCAGCCGCAGGACTCGCTCGACGTTTGCGAGGCCACGGAGGAGAGTCGCCCCGGTGCTCCTGGTCTATTCGCTGTTCTTCCTCTCTGGCATCAGTGGGCTGGCATACGAGATCGTCTGGGCCCGACAGCTGGGGTTGGTCTTCGGAAATACCGACTACGCCGTCGCAACGACCCTCTCGGTCTTCATGTTCGGGCTGGGCATCGGGAGCCTCGTCATCGGCGTCCTGTCCGATCGACACCTGAAGACCCGCCATCACCTCGTCATCGGGTATTGCGTCCTCGAGCTGTTGATTGGACTCCTCGGGGTCTTCACGATCTGGCTCATCCCGGAGCTCGATGTGCTCTCCGTGGCGATTTCCTCGTATCAGACTACTGCAGCCGCGGACGGCTTCCTCCACCTCTCTCCTTCGACGAACGTCTGGCGTTTCGTCATCTCCTTCGCCTTGCTGACGCCCTCCACCTTTCTGATGGGGGGCACGCTTCCCCTGCTGTCGAAGCTCGTCGCCTCGAACGACGCGAACGTCGGGAAGCGGATTGGCTATCTGTTCATGTTCAATACCCTGGGAGCCGCCTTCGGTTGCTTCCTGACCGACTACGCCTCGATCCGCACTCTGGGCGTTCTGGGCACGGGCGCGCTGGCGAGTGGTCTGAACCTGCTCGTCGCCGGGATGGGGTGGGGGCTTCTCGGACGGAGCCGATCTCGCATCGGTGACATGGCGGCGCAACAGCCGGCGGAACGGATTCCCCGACCGGACGAATGGGACGTCGACGCGAAGCTGTTCGCCTTCGCCACGGCGGCATTCGCGGTCAGTGGCTTCTGCGGGATGGCCCTCGAGATCATCTGGTACCGGGCGCTGGCGTCCTACCTGCTTGGCTACAGGGCCGTTCTGAGCTCCGTCCTCACGATCGTCCTGCTGGGCTTCGTGGCGGGCAGCTTCGTGAGCAGCAGACTGATCTCCGGTCGCCGATCGCCTCTCTTCCACTTCTCGTTGAGTCAGGTCGGCCTCGGGTGCTCGGCACTGCTGACCATCTTCTTCATCAACAGCGTCGACTACTTCGGTGTCGTCGATTGGATCGTGGCGAACGTCGGCTCCGAGTTTGCCCGTTATCAGCTGGGCTACGCCTTCTGCTTGACCATGGTGGCGCTTGTCGTCGCCCTCCCGGCGTTCTTCATGGGCTGGGCGTTCCCGCTCGTGAATGCGTTCTGCCAGAGGTATTTCGAGACGGTCGGCAGTGAAGTCGGACGTCTGTACATGTTCAACACGCTCGGCGCCGTCGCGGGATCGCTCCTTCAGGGCTTCGTCCTGACTCCGCTGCTCGGGATCCAGAACAGCCTGCTGGTGGTTTCCGGGCTGGCGATCCTGTCGGGAACCCTGCTTCTGTGGCGACAGGAAGGATATTCGCCGATGAAGCCGGCACTGGCCGTGTCCGCCTGCCTGGCGGTGCTCTGGTGGCTGCTTCCCTCCAGCTACCTGATGGACCGATACTCCTTCCACTCCGAGGGCGAAGACAGGGTCGTCTACCGGCACGAGGGGAAGAACGAATCCATTCTGGTCCTCGAGAGCCCGGATGGATCCGTTCGCAGCCTGAACACGAACGGATTCTCGATGTCCGACACCAGCGGTGGCGCTCAGCGGTACATGAAGCTGATGGCACACTTTCCGCTGATGATCCAGGATAATCCCAGAAAGGCGCTGGTAATCGCGTACGGCGTCGGCAATACCGCGCATGCCGTCTCGCTCCACGATTCCCTCGATCGCATCGACGTGGTGGATCTCTCCGAGGACATCCTCTCCGTGAGCGGATACTTCGAGGCCACCAACGGGGCGGTGCTCGACGACCCCCGGGTGCATGCCTTCGTGAACGACGGCCGGCATCACCTGATCCTGCACGCCGGAGCCTACGACCTGATCACCTCCGAGCCGCCACCGCTTCCCTTCGCGCATACCGTGAATCTCTATACCCAGGACTATTACGAGCTGATCCGGCAGCGGCTGACGGAGCGGGGGTTCTTCACGCAGTGGCTTCCGGTCGCCCAGCTGAATCAGGACGTGGCTCGAAGTGCCGTCAAGGCCTTCGTGAACGCGTTCCCGCACTCCGTGCTCATCTCAGGCTACCGCAGCAATCTGATCCTGATGGGGTCGCCGAGCGCATTCCGGCTCGACACCCACGCGCTGCAACGCAGTCTGGATTCGAACGATTCCTTGATGCGCGACCTGCAGTCGATCTCCGCGGCCAGCCTGACCGAGATCATCGGATCATTCGTGATGGGAGAACGAGGTCTCGAAGAGTACACGGCCGACGTCGACCCGGTCAGCGACGATCAACCCAGCATGGAGTACTCGAAGTCGATTCACTATCTCTCTGCCCAGGACCCGCGCATCTACGACGGCATGGCCGAGGTCTGGGAGTACGTGGACGCAGCGGAGATGCCGTTGCTGAGGGACTACCTCGCCTTGATGGAGATCCTGTACCACGAAAGGGCATTCCTCGAGACGTCGGACACCTGGATGAAGCGCTCGACGTTGGACTCGGCGAGACGCCACTACCGGAGCCTTCTCGCCCGCGGCTACCGCTCCGGCTATCTGGAGCACTTCCTGGGTGCTGGCCTGGTGCAGGAGCTGAGAAGGTGAGCGAGGGGTCGTGAGTTCGGCTCTAGCCGGCCGGCCAAGGGTGGGCGAGTGGTGCATGGCCGGTCGAGGGCTCTCGCGGTAAAGGGGCGCAATGTTGCAGCTCCCCGGTTGGAATGCCGGTCGCGTCGCGCAGGTACCTCGCTCCCGCCCAGGGGCCTGACTGGCCATCTACCAGAAGGTCCCTTATCGGACTTGGGAGATTCGCTGCGTGTCTTGCCAATCTTCCTCACGACCCACGTCGCGACGGTGCGTGAAGGCGAAAATGGGGAACTCGAGTCCCAGGTCATCAGCGAGCCTGGTTCGCATGGTCTGCTCCTGATCTGTTCAATCAGCCGGTCGCCAGTTTCCGTGGAAACCATAGGGAATGCGATGCGGGCATCGTACGACCGCAAGAGGCGTGGCAGCCAGATTCTGTGCATCGAGAATCACTAGATCGCTGCGGTTCTCGGCTGCCCGATAGACGATCGCGAGCACGAAGCCATCGCCTTCTGCGGCATCTTCGCTGCGAGGCACGAATTGAGGCTCCCCAAAGCAATCCCCTTTCTCGTCGAGCTTGTGGGCGTCGATTCGCTTGCCGCGCTGCATGTCGTAGTGGAAGAGGCAGTTGAAGAACTCGGGGTCGCCCATCGATTCCGGGATGTCGAGAGAACCAAGGCTGTACATGTGGCGATAGCTCTTGCCGGTGTAACGATCGTCGATACAGCCGAATTCGGCCGGCGCATCGTCGAGGGCTTCGTCGATGAGGGTCTTCTCGTCGAGATCAATCGTCCAACGATGAAGTATCGGTGGAGCGGGTTCCAAGCCCTCGGTGGGGAAGAGGCCCAGATGGGGCAAGTGCCAGATGTCAGTTACGACGGTCGATCCGGTCGTCACGGCATTCACGTAGTGAAATGAGAACGAGGCCTCCTTCTCGATCCAAATCATGTCCTCGACAGGCCCATCTCTGCGCAAGATCCCGATATGACTACCTCGTTCCGGCTGCCAATTGAGTGCCGATCCCGTTTTCGCGATGGCCTCGAAATCGAATACCGCTGGCATGATGGGGAAGAGCGCATGTTCCTCGCTTATGACGAAATCGTGCATCATCGAGGCATAGGGCACTTCGACCTCTTCGGATCGAATCAACTTTCCATCAGAATCGACTACGTGATAGACGAGAAACGGGGGCAGTGGGCTGTAGCCGAATGCCACACACTCACCGGTATCCGGGTCGAGTTTGGGGTGGGCGGTCATGATGTCGGGAGCCAACGAGCCGAATCGTTCTCGCTTGAATTTCCCGTCGTAATCCCAGACTCCGATGGTTTCGAGCGTTGCCGGATCCAGTTCGTAGGGGGGGCCTGCCTCCCAGAGTGAGAGGAGCTTGTCGGCGTGCCAGATCACATTGGTATTCGAGGCGTTTCCGCTCACACCTTCACTCGCGGGATCCGGTTCGCCTTGCCCCATGAAACCGCCGAAGAGACTACGGCCGGCCTTTCTCTCGGCGTTGAATCGATCCGTGCGTACCCATCGATTGCGATAGTGACAGCGCCCTTCTTCGAAATGGAAGGCGTGGATCATGCCGTCACCTGCGAACCAATGATATCCAGGTCCCGGGGCAAATTGGGGGTTCGAGCCATTCCTGAAATAGCTGCCGACGAGTTCGCGCGGAATTTCTCCTTCCACCACCAGATCGAAGGCATCTCCCTCCATGAGCCAGGGAGCAAAATTGCCATTCAGAAATTGGCTGT
>JAFDEI010000092.1:27406-35949 GCA_019310425.1 Deltaproteobacteria bacterium
GCTGTCGGGATAGGGCCTGCTCATGATCTCTTCCTTGGGAGGTGCGCGCCCTGGGATCGAAGTGGGATGGCTGTCGGTGAGAGTAGCAGTGGGCTGTCCCGGGTTTCGCAGAGGGGGATCACTGGACTCATGCTGCCGCTGCTGAGCCCTCGCGAGTCGGTTGCCGGGCTATTCCGCGGGGTAGTAGCGGCTGATGGTGTCGATCACGCAGGCGGGACGGTCGTTGCCTTCGATCTCGACGGTGACGCGAACGGTCGCCTGGATGCCGCCGTTCTTGACCTCTTCGACACGGACCAGCTCGGCGCTGCCTCGGAGCTTCGAGCCGACCGGCACGGGGGCCGGGAAACGGATCTTGTCGGCTCCGTAGTTGACTCCCATCGAGATACCGCGCACCTCGACGATCTCCGGCAGGAATTTGTTGACGAGCGACTGTGTGAGATAGCCGTGGGCGATCGTCGCCCCGAACGGGCCGCTCTTCGCGCGCTCGGGGTCGACATGAATCCACTGGTGGTCACCGGTTGCTTCGGCGAACAGGTCGATTCGTTGTTGCGTGATCTTGAGCCAATCGCTCTTGCCGAGCTGCTTCCCGACAGCGTCCTTGAGTTCTTCCGGAGTCTCGAAGACAGTCCCCATGTCGTGTTTCCCCTGTTCGAATCAGTGCTGGATTCGCAGTCCCGTGGGAGACTACGCGCTGGTGTTCTTCGCGGCCGACAGGAACGCGGGCTTCTCGCCGCCGCCGTGCATCAGCAGGTTTGCGCCGCTTACGTAACTGGCGAGCGGCGACGCCAGGAAGAGGCAGGCATCGCCGACGTCGCCCGGAGCACCCATCCGCTCGAGGGGTACCGTTGCGGCGACGGCGGCGAGTCCCTCGGCGTCGCCGTAGTGCATGTACGCGAGTTCGGTCTCGATCATGCCCGCGGTCACTGCGTTGATTCGGACTCGGGGCGCCCATTCGACCGCGAGCGACTGTGTCAGCGACAGCAGGCCGGCCTTGGCCGCACCGTAGGCGGCGGTCCCGGGGGAGGGGCGGGTGGCGCTCACACTCGCGATGTTGACGATGGCACCGCCAGCCTCCTGCCGCTGCATCACCGCGTTGGCTTTCTGGGAGAAGTTCAGCGGTGCCAGCAGATTGAGTCGGATGATCGCCTCGGAGAAACGCGGTGATGCGGTCGCAGCATCGGCTTCGGGCGCACCGCCTGCGTTGTTGATGAGGACATCGAGTCGCGCGAAGTGGTCCATGGTGAAATCGACGACCCGCTCGATCTGCTCGATGTCGCGGACGTCCGCGGCGCAATACAGCGCTTGCCGTCCGTTCTTCTCGGGCAGCGCGTCGGGCTGGTTGCGGCCGCAGATGACCACGTCTGCGCCTGCAGCGAGGAATCGTTCGCTGATACCGCGCCCGACACCGCGGCCGCCACCGGTGACGATCACGGCTTTGCCGGAATAGTCCAGCGGATCGCTCATGCGGAGTCTCCTGATCGCGCGGCCCGCCGATGCCCGGCTGCCGGCCGGGTCATAGGCCGATGTGTCGGGCCAACAGCTCGCGGTGGTAAGCGGCATCTCCGAGCAGGCTCTCGCTCGATTTGGCCCGTTTGAAGTACAGGTGCACGTCGTATTCCCAGGTGAATCCGACTCCGCCGTGGATCTGGAGCGAGTCTGCTGCACACTTGAAATAGGCATCGGAGGCGTAGGCCTTCGCGAGCGACGCGACCGCCGGGAGTTCGTCGCTCGCCTCCGCAACGACGCAGCCCGCGTAGTAGGCGGCCGAACGCGCGGACTCGACCACGACCATCATGTCCGCGCACTTGTGCTTGATCGCCTGGAAAGAGCCGATTGGGCGACCGAACTGCTCGCGCTCCTTGGCGTAGTCGACTGCCATGTCGAGGCAGCGCTGCGCGCCACCGACCTGCTCGGCCGAAAGTGCGACCGCGGCGCGCTCCAGGGTCTCTTTCAGTGCTGCCCAGCCCGCGCCTTCCTCCCCCATCAGCGCACCTGCGGGGAGCCGGACGTCGCGGAGAGCGACCTCGGCCTGGCGCCGGGTCTGGTCCATCGTCGGCAAGCTCCGACGCTCGATGCCCGGGGCATCGCCCGGTACAACGAACAGGCTGATGCCTTCCTCACCGCTGCTGCCTTCACGCCGCGCGGCCACGATGAGCAGGTCGGCACAGTGGCCGTCGATGACGAAGGTCTTGGTGCCGTTCAACACGAAGTCGCCGCCGTCGGCACGTGCGAGGGCCTCGATGCCCATGGCGTCCCAGCGGCCATTGGCTTCGGTGGCGGCGAGGGTGGCGCGCGTCTGGCCTTCAGCGATGCCGGGCAGGTGCTGCTGTTTCTGCTCCTCGGTACCGCCGATCAGCAAGGCGTTGCCGCCGAGGCAGATGCTGGAGAAGAACGGTGCGCACAACAGCGCGCCGCCCATCATCTCGAGCAGTGCGACCAGCTCGACGTAGCTGAGCCCGAGGCCACCGTATTCTTCGGGGATCACGACCGAGGTCCAGCCGAGTTCGCTGCCGAGTTGCTTCCACAGCTCGGGGTCGTAACCGAGTTCACTCTCGGCCGCGCGGCGTACCTGCTCGGAGCCCGAGAATTCCTCGAGGAATCCCCGCGCACTCTCGCGCAGCTCTTCCTGCTCTTCGGTAAATGCGAAGTCCATGTTCAGACGAGCCCCGTGCGCGCTGCTCGGTTCACGTTCCGAAGACCTTCTGCGGCGCCGGTGCCTTCGCGATCAGGTCGTTCACCGCTGCGCCGACCTCGTCGGGTTCCCAGCGCGCTCCCTTGTCGATGGTGGGGCCGTCACGCCAACCGTCCGAAACGCCGATCATGCCGCCCTTGACCTCGAAGACTCGCCCGCTCACGTCGCGCGACTCCGGGCTACCCAGCCAGACCACTAGCGGCGAGATGTTCTCGGGCGCGTTTTCATCGAAGCTGTCATCGTCGGGAGCCGCCATGTCGGCGAACACCCCCTCGGTCATGCGCGTGCGGGCCGCTGGGGCGATCGCGTTCGAGGTGATGCCGTAGCGTCCGAGTTCAGCGGCTTGCACCAGGGTGAGGGCCGCGATGCCGCCCTTGGCCGAAGAGTAGTTGCTCTGGCCGATGCTGCCCTGAAGGCCCGCACCCGAACTGGTGTTGATGATCCGAGCGTCGACGGCTTCACCCGCCTTCGATCGGTTGCGCCAGTACTCGGCTGCGTGGCGCGACAGGCAGAAGTGCCCCTTCAGGTGCACGCGGATGATCGCGTCCCACTCTTCTTCCGAAGTGCCGACGAACCCCAACTCGAAACATCGGCCCCGTTCGAGATCGCCTCGCCGCCGTTGGCACGGATCTCTTCGACCACGTCGTCCGCCGGGCTGCCGCTCGCTTCGCCGCCGTCGTTTGCTACGCCGAGGTCGTTGATGACGACCTTCGCACCCTGGCGTGCGAATTCGAGCGCGTGGGCCCGGCCGATTCCGCGCCCGGCTCCCGTGATGATGACGACGCGTCCTTCGCAGATCCTGCTCATGCTCTTCTCCAGATTTCGTTCACCGGCGTCGGTCGTGGATTGCCGGAAGAATTCCTTGGGCCGTTGCTGCAGTCGGACCTTCGTGGTTTCGACTACAGCCGTTCGATGATGGTGACGTTGGCCTGGCCTCCGCCTTCGCACATCGTCTGAAGGCCGTAGCGGCCACCGGTTCGTTCGAGTTCGTGCAACAGGGTGGTCATCAGGCGTGCACCCGTTGCGCCGAGCGGATGCCCGAGCGCGATCGCGCCGCCGTTTACGTTGACCCGTTCGAGGTCGGCGCCGGTTTCCTTCTGCCACGCGAGCACAACCGATGCGAAGGCTTCGTTGATCTCGATCAGATCGATGTCGCTGAGGCTCATGCCGGTCTTTTCGAACGCGTAGGCGGTGGCGGGGATCGGTGCGGTCAGCATCCACACCGGATCTGCGCCTCGGACCGAGAGGTGGTGGATGCGCGCCCGCGGTGTGAGGCCATAGCGCTTGACGGCTTCCTCGGAGACGATCAGCAGTGCGGCGGATGCGTCGCTGATCTGGCTCGATACCGCCGCCGTGAGTCGCCCCCCGTCGACGAGTGTCTTCAGCGTCGCCATCTTCTCGAGAGTGGATTCGCGCGGGGGTTCGTCGGTTGCGAAGTCACCGACGGGTACGATCTCGCGCTCGAAGCGTCCTTCCCGGATCGCCTGCAGTGCGCGGTCGTGGCTCGCGAGCGCAAAGACTTCCATGTCCTCGCGGCTGATGTCCCACTTTTCGGCGATCATCTCGGCGGAGTTGAACTGCGAGATTTCCTGCGTCCCGTAGCGGTCGACCCAGCCCTTCGAGCCCGAGAAGGGGTCGCTGAAGCCGAACGCCTCACCCGCGAGCATCGCGGCCGAGATCGGAATCTGGTTCATGTTCTGGACGCCGCCGGCGATGACGATGTCACTGGTTCCGCTCATCACGGCCTGGGCGGCGAAGTGGACCGCTTGTTGGGAGGAGCCGCACTGGCGGTCGATCGTCGTGCCGGGAACTTCTTCCGGGAGCCCGGCCGCGAGCCAGCAGGTGCGTGCGATGTCGCCCGCCTGCGGCCCGATCGTGTCGACGCAGCCGAAGACGACGTCTTCGACGTCGAGTGGGTCGATGTCGTTGCGATCGACGATCGCGGACAGCACGTGCGCGCCGAGGTCGGCCGGGTGCATGGCCGAAAGGCTGCCCTTCTTGCGCCCGACCGGCGTTCGAACTGCGTCGATGATGTATGCCTCTGCCATGGCGGATCTCCCTACCTGTTCCGTCGCGTGGGCCGGCTACTTGGTGACGATGACGGACGACCCATGGCCGAATAGTCCCTGGTTGGCGGTGATGCCCGCGGTTGCGCCTTCGACCTGGCGCTCGCCCGCCTGACCGCGCAAATGCCACGTCAGTTCGCAGACCTGCGCGATCGCCTGAGCGGGGACGGCTTCGCCGAAGCAGGCGAGGCCGCCGCTCGGGTTCACCGGCACGCGGCCGCCGATCGTCGTTTCTCCGTCGTTCAGCATCCGTTCGGCTTCGCCGGGTTTGCAGAGCCCGATGTTCTCGTACCAGTCGAGTTCGAGCGCCGCGCTCAAGTCGTAGACTTCCGCCAGGGACATGTCCTCCGGTCCGATGCCCGCTTCCTCGTACGCGGCTGCGGCGATGGAGTCGCGGAAGGGCAGGTCGGGGACGGCGACCGAGTAGGCGGAGTCTGTGGACATGTTCGGCATCTCGATCACGGTGCTGGGGTAGCGCGGCGTGACCGTCGAGATCGCGGCGATCTTGACCGGATTGGTGGTGTGCTTGCGTGCGAACTCCATGCTCGATAGCACGACCGCGGCACCGCCGTCGCTGGTGGCGCAGATTTCGAACAGCCGCAGCGGATCGGCGACCATCGGCGAGTTCAACACCTCTTCCTCACTGAAGGCCTTCCGGTAGCGGGCATACTCGTTGGTGAGGCCATGCCGGCTGTTCTTGACCTTGACCTTGGCGAAGTCGGCCTCGGTCGAGCCGTAGAGTTCCATGCGCCGCCGCGCGTAAAGAGCGAAGTAGGTCGGGTTGGTGGCGCCCATGAGGCGGAAGCGCAGCCAGTCCGGATCGTCCCAACGCTCGCCGGAATTCGGAGCGAGGAAGCCCTTCGGCGTGGTGTCGGCGCCGACGACGAGTGCGACATCACAGAGACCCGCGAGGATCTGGGCCCGCGCGGCGTTCATGCCGGTCGCGCCGGACGCGCACGCGGCGTAGGAGGTCGCGACGCGCGCGCCCGACCAGCCGAGTGCCTGAGCGAAGGTCGCACCGGCCACGTAGCCCGGGTAGCCGTTGCGAACCGTTTCGGCCCCGGAACAGAAATCGACGTCGGTCCACTCGATGCCTGCATCCTTCAGCGCGGCCTGACAGGCGTGGATGCCGTATTCGACGAAGTTTCGGCCCCACTTGCCCCAGGGGTGCATGCCCACTCCGAGTACTGCGACTTCGTTGCCCATGTCCTGATCTCCTGATTCGCGAAGCGCGATCCGCTCCGGGCGGCGCGGCTCAATCGGCCAGCGGCTTCCACTTCCAGATGAGGTACTCGTTGTCATCGTCCTCGTAGAGGGTTTCGAGCACGAGCTCGACGTTCATGCCGGCCTTCAGCTCGCTCATGTCGACTCCCTTGGCGACCTGGCCGAGTACCACCATCTTCTCCTCGCTGAGTTCGACGGCGGCAATCGTGTAAGGCTCGAACGGGTCCGGTGCGATGTAGGGCTCGGGTGGCTTGTAATAGTGTTCGGTGAACGACCAGATGGTGCCGGTGCGGCTGAGCGGCACCTCGTCGAACTTCGTACCGCTGCATTTCGGATTGCGGCAGTACATCGACTCCTTCGGAAAGAAGTAGCTCTTGCAGTCGCTGCACTGGCTGCCGAGCAGGTGTGGGGCGCCGCCGTCGGCGCTCCACCACCCCTCGATGGCGGGAACCCGGGTCTTGGCCTGACTCATGCTGTTCCTTTCTCTACGCAGTCGGACGAGCATACCGGAATCGGCGGGTCCACCGCCGCCCGGCTAGGCCGCCGGGGGGCTGTAACCAAAGGTCGTGGCGGGAAATTTTCCATCAATGACGGCGTCGGCGACGCGGGCACGATGCCACGTGCCCCGGCCCCAAGCGAGCTCCAGCGACCAGGCGCGACGCATCCACAGGTGAAGGTCCTGCTCCCAGGTGTATCCGAGTGCGCCGTGCACCTGCAGTGCGATCTTCGCGGCTGTGGTGGCGGCTTCGGAAGCCGCCACCTTCGCGGCCGAGGTGTCGACCGCGCGTGAGTCGGCTGCGTGAGCGACGGAATAGGCGGCGCGGTAGACGAGCGCGCGCGAGTACTCGACGCGTACCTTGGCGTTCGCGAGCATGTGCTTGATTGCCTGGAAGGTTCCGATCGCTACGCCGAACTGCTTGCGCGTGCACGCGTACGCGACTGCCATGTCGATCAGCTGTTGGCCGACACCGAGCTGCGCCGCCGCACACGCGTAGGCCCCTCGGTCGAATGCGGCTGCCCAGGCGCTCCGGCCGGCTTCAGCGTCCGCAATTTTCGTCGCGTCGGATGGTTTCCAGTCGACACTGAACAGCCTCCGCGCGGGGTCGTTCGAGGGTTGTGCAACCAGGCTCACTTCCGCAGACGGGACCGCGTGAACCTCGTCCCCGTTTTGCAGCAGCAGCAGGTCGGCGATGTGGGCATCGGAGACGAACGGTGAGATCGCGGCGCCGATCGCGAGCGTCACCCGCCCGGCCGCGACCTCCGGCAGCCACTCCGCGCAAAGTGCCGGGGACGCCGATTCATGGAGCAACCGCACCCCGACCGAGGTGGTGTCGATTACCGGCCCCGGCACCGCCGCGCGGCCGGTCTCCTCGAGCAACAGGGCCTGGTCGACCTCGTCCATTTCGAGGCCACCGTATTCCTCCGCAATCAACAGGCCGGGGATGCCGATCTCGGCGAGCTTCCCCCAAAAGTCGCTGGAGCGTCCGGTTTCAGTCTCCCACAGGCTGCGTACGAACGCGGCCGTGCACTCGCCTTCGAGGAACTCCCGGATGGTCTGCTGGAGCAGGAGCTGGTCTTCGCTGAAGTTGAATTCCATCGTTACTTCCTGGGGAGCCCGAGGATGCGCTCGGCGATGATGTTTCGCTGGACTTCGTTCGTGCCCGCGTAGATCGGTCCTGAAAGCGCGAACAGGAAGCCGTCGAGCCAGCCGCCGGCGCCGTTGGCTGCGCTTGCTGTCGGCAGCAGTTCGGCCCGTGCGCCGAGCAGCGCAAGCGCGGTCTCGTGCATCGTGACATCGAGTTCGGACCAGAAGATCTTGTTCAGGCTTGCTTCGGCGCCGATCTTCCCGCCCGCAAGCAGGCGCGAGACCGTCTGGTAGGTGTTGAGCGCGTAGGCTTCTGCGTCCATCCAGCAGCGTGCGACGGTGTCGCGGAGGCAGGGGTCGACCTCGTCACCACTCGCCTCGGCTTCGCGATAGAGCTCGACGAGCTTGCGCGCGGTGTTCTGGAAGCGCGCGGGACTGCGCAGCATCAGCCCGCGTTCGAAACCCGCGGTTGCCATCGCGACGCTCCAGCCCTGTTCGGATTCACCCAGCCGGTTTTCGAGCGGCACCCGGACATCGTCGAGGAAGACCTCGGCGAAACCCGCTTCACCATCGAGCTGTTCGATCGGTCGCACCGTGACGCCCTCGGCGTCGAGTGGGACGAGGATGAAGGTGAGGCCCTTGTGTCGCTGGGAATCGGGATCGGTGCGGAACATCCCGAACAGCCAGTCCGCATAGGCGCCGCGCGACGCCCAGGTCTTCTGCCCGTTGACCACGTAGTGGTCGCCGTCGATCACCGCAGTTGCCTGGATCGCGGCCATGTCGCTGCCCGCGTTCGGCTCCGACCAGCCCTGCGCCCAGACTTCCTCGGAAGACGCCATCTTCGGCAGGTAGCGCGCCTTCTGTTCGGGCGTGCCGTATTCCATGATCGTCGGGCCGAGCAGGAAGATGCCGTTCTGGTTCACGCGCCCGGGTGCACCGGCGCGGTAGTACTCTTCCTCGAAGATCAGCCACTCCA
>JAFDEI010000264.1 GCA_019310425.1 Deltaproteobacteria bacterium
AGCGCACCGTCGAGGTCGCCCTGCTGGCGCAGCGCCATCGACAGCGCGTTCCACGCGATGGCGAGGTTCGGGTCGAGTGCGAGTGCCTCGCGGTACTTTTCGAGCGCGGCCTCGCGCTGGTCGTCGGCGAAGAGTCGGAATCCCTCGCGATAGATTTCGAGTGCGTCGGCCATTACGGAACTATAGGGTGGCGGTCGTGAATCGCACGTGCCGGCATCGGCGGTTAGAGGTTCTTTTCGAGCACGTCGATCAACCGCGACCGTCGGAAGCCGACCTTCTCGTAGGCGCGCAGTGCGGTGCGGTTGGCGGGCGAGAGCAACAGCATGGCGGAGACTGCGCCCGCCTCGAACTGTCGCGCGAGCGACCATGCGACCAGCGCCGAACCGACTCCACGTCCTCGCAGGTCGTCATTCACGCCCACGTAGGCGACCCACACCCGCTTTGGTAGGTGAGTTTCGAGTTCGCTGAAGGCGACCACCTCGCCGTCGCGGCGCGCCACGGCGAGTACGTGCCGTCCGTCCTGCAGGCAGGCGCGCATGGCCTCCAGGGAGCGCGATTCGAAGCCGCAGGCGTGGTAGATCTCGAGGATCGCATCGCAGTCGTCCGGCTGCGCGAGCTCGAGGCCTTCAGTCGTCAGCTCCGTTACCTCCGGCGCGATGTCGCAGCGCATGAGGAAGTGTTGACGCACGGGCCGGAAGCCGTGGCTCGCGAGCAGCGAGTAGCCGGCGCGGTTGCGCGTTCCGATTCCCGCGGTCGCGCAGCGGATACCGAGCTTGTGGTTCGCCAGCTCCTGAGCGGCACGCAGCAGCTCGCCGCCTACGCCGCGACGGCGGCCGCCGTGCTTTACGATCGGGCAGATCAGGCCCGCCACTTCCGATTCCGGTCGCCGCAGGAAGCCCGCGAACCCGATCGTTTCACCGCCCGCTTCTTCGGCGACGATCACGTGGGTTTCGGGAGCGATGTCGAACCGCCTGAACTCGGCCGTGAACTCGTCCGCATTCTCCCAGATCGGATTCAGCACGAAGTCGCCTTCGCCGCGCGCACAAGTAGCGGACAAGCCCGCGAGAGCCGCTTCGTCTTCTCGTCGGTAGGGTCGGATCTCCATCAAACGCCTCCAGTTTCTTTCGTGTCGTCCGCGGCCGCTAGTTCGGTGTCTGCGGCTTCCGTGTCGCCGCCAACCCGTCCGCGAATCGAACTGAGGATGCGACCGAGGTCGAAGGGGAGGCCGCGGGAAATCTGGAAGTAGTGGTCGCCGTCGTCCTTTACCAGCAGCTTCACCTTCTGGCCCGCGAGCACCTGTTCGGGAACTTCGCCTGCTCGCGGGGGTTGATCGAGCTTCGCGAACACTCGCCGTCCGTCGAGGCTCAGCAGTGCGACGTGGGCGGGCTCGTTCCCGCGCCCGGTTACGAAGATGGTCGTCGCGGCTTCGACGACCGCCTCGTGGCCGTCCAGGCCCAGGGTCGCGGCACGCGGTGGCCGGCGTCGGCTCGATTCGAAGCGATGACGCGGTTCGGGCACGACCGCGCGCGTGCGGCGGTTGTCCGTGGCCTCGATGATCGTCACGTAGTTGTTGTTGCCCGGACCGCCGACCGAGTTGGAGAGGCCGATCTTCGCGCACGGCACCTGGGCGCGCGCGTTCGGCATGCGCTCGGTGATCTGGAGGTAGTTCTCGGCGATCTGGAACAAGCCGGTGCCTCCGACCGGATGTCCGCGGGCCTTCAGGCCGCCGGAGAGGTTGACCGGCATGCGCCCCTTCGGTCCGGTGATGGGGTTTTCGTACGGCGAGAGCGGCGGCCGCTTCGGGTCGCCCACGAGCGCCTCGATGACCTCGCTCGCGTCTACCAGCCCCAGGTCCACGAGTCCAATGGGAAGCAGGCTGTTGAAGGCGTCGTGGACTTCGACCACGAGCCCCTCGAGTTCGCGCGGATCGGCGATCCCCGCGCGCCAGCAAGCGATCTTCGCGGCTCGACTCGTGGCCTCGAGGCCGGTCAGTAGCGCGCGGTCGAGGATCGACGAAGTATCGGTCGCCGAACCGAGACCCGCGATGCGGACTGCCTGCGGCCGCGAAGTCAGGATTACGGCAGCGGCACCATCGCAGATCGGCGAGCAGTCCTTGCGCATCAGCGGCGTCGCGACCGGCAGGTTCTTGCGCTCGTCGTAGTAGGCTTCGAGTGGCTCGGGCTTGCCGTAGAAGGCGGCCAACGGATTGTCGCTGCCGAGTGCGTGTGCACGGGTCATCAGCCGTGCGAGCACGTCCGATACGCCTGCACCGTGGATCCTGCGCTCGCGGAACCACGCCTGCGTGATGAGCGCGATCAGCGCCGGCATTGTGAAGCCGAAGCGGCGTTCCTCGGGATCGACCGTCTTCGACATGATGGTGGTCGCGACTTCGGTCGTGACCGTCTTCATGCGCTCGCCGGCGAGCACGAGCACCGACTCGAACTCGCCGGAGGCGATCTTGTAGTAGGCCTCGTGGAGCGCCGCAGCGCCGGTGGAAGATGCGGTCTCGCTGCGCACCGCGGGGATGCCCGTCAGGCCCAGGCGATCCGCGATCTTCGTAGCGATGTTGGCACGATTCTCGAATTCTTCGCTGTCCATGATGCCGACCTGGACGGCGTCGAACGAGCGAACCTGCGAATCCTCGAGCGCCTTGCGGTAGGCCTCCGCGAAGAGACAGCCGCGATATACACATCCTTGGCCATTGTATTCGAAGATAGCCTAGGCTCTCCGCATCGACTGCGGCGCGTGCAGTTCGAATCATCGAGGGCAGGCAAGCATGAGTAGGCAAACATGAAGAGATTTCGACGCATCGCGATCTGGCTGGTCGTCGGCTCGTTGCTCGTCTGGTGGTTGTCCGGCGACTCCGAACCGCCGGTTCCCCAGGACGGCATCCTGGTGCTGGCGCTCGAGGGTCGTTACACCGAAGCGGCCGAGCCGTCGCTGATCTCGCGGGTTCTCGGTTCGCCTCGTCCCACCTTCGTGGGCCTGCTCTCCGAAATGCGCAAGGCCGAGCGCGACGACCGGCTCGCGGGCGTGGTGTTGCGCGTCCGCAAGATCGACATCGGCTGGGCGAAGGCGCAGGAACTGCGCGCGGCGATCGAAGCGCTCTCGGCGGCGGGTCGGAAGACGGTCGCCTACGTCGAGCACCAGTCGTTCGCAGCCAACATCGAGTACTTCGTCGCCAGCGCGGCCGAGGAAATCGTGTTGGCGCCCGCGGCGCGGGTGCCGGTGATCGGTCTCGCGGCCGAGTACCTGTTCCTGGGTGGCTTCTGGGACCTGTTCGGAATCGAGCTCGAGGTCGAGCGCATCGGGAAGTACAAATCTTTTGCCGACACCTTCACGCGCAGCGACATGTCGGATGCCCACCGTGAGATGGCAAATTCACTGCTCGACTCGATCAACGGTCAATTCGTTGCCGGGATCGCGAAGAGCCGTGGGGTCAGCGAGGAGTTCGTCCGCGAGGCGATCGACTCCGCGGCGATGACGCCCGCCGAGATGCAGGCGCTCGGCCTGATCGACGGTACGGGATTCGAGGACGACGCCGTGCGACGAATCGGGCTGGGCGAGGTGGTCCACGGGGCCGACTACGCGCAGGTGAGTCCGACCAGCGTCGGCTTCGCGCCGGTCGCGAAATTCGCGCTCGTCTACGGCAGCGGCGCCGTGGTTACGGGCAAGGGCACGGTGTCGCGCAGTGGTGCGCCGGTGTTCGCGTCGGGAACGGTGAGTCGCGCTCTTCGCGACGCGGCGGCGGATGACGAGATTGCGGGGATCATCTTTCGGATCGACAGCCCGGGCGGGTCGGCGCTCGCCTCCGACGTCATCTGGCACGCGACCCAGAGCAGCCAGCGCAACGGCAAACCGCTGATCGTGTCGTTTTCGGACGTGGCGGCGTCGGGCGGCTACTACGTGGCGGCCGGTGCCGACGCGATCGTCGCTTCGCCGGCCACGATCACGGGCTCGATCGGTGTCGTGGTCCTGCGGCCGGTGCTGCGCGGACTGTTCGAGAAGCTCGGCATCGGGATCGCGACACTCTCGCGCGGCCGACACGCGGACATCGCCTCATCGGCGAATCCGCTGTCCGAGGGCAGTCGCGAGCGGCTCGCGACCGAGGTGCAGTCGATCTACGACCTCTTCGTCGAGCGGGTTGCAATGGGGCGCGATCTCACACCCGAACGCGTGCACGAACTCGGGCGCGGTCGGGTCTGGACCGGTGAACAGGCGCACGCGTCGGGCCTGGTGGACGAACTCGGTGGCCTGCGGGCCGCGACACGTCGCGCCAAAGAGGCTGCCGGCCTCGACCCGGACGCCGATGTCGCGCTGATCCCCTACCCGAAGCCCAAGCCGTTGGCCGAACAGATTGCCGAGGCGATGAGCGTGGCGGTGGCATCGGCAGCTCCTGGCTTGCCGCTGCCGCGGCTTGCAGAGCATGTGGTCGAATGGCTGGAGTCGGTCCCGGAAGGGGCGCCGGCGTTGCTACCGCCGTTCGCGTTCGACATTCGCTGAGGCAGTGATCGCGCGCGAAGGAGGTTCCATGGCGATGGTGGCGGCCGGAGACGGGGCCGAACTCTACGTGGAAACTCGTGGCGAAGGTCTCCCGGTGGTGTTCTCGTGTGCCTTGTGCACCACCCACGTGAATTGGGCGCCCCAGGTCGAGCCGCTCGTTGCCGCGGGTGTCCAGGTGATTCTCTGGGATTACCGCGGACACGGGCGCTCGTCGGTGCCCGCCGAGGCAGAAGCCTATTCGATGGAGCGGGTAGTGGACGACCTCGGCCGAGTGCTCGACTGGGCCGCACCGGGGAGCAAAGCGGTGCTCGCGGGGCTCTCGTTCGGCGGCCTGGCGTCCCTGCATTTCACGCTGCGACACCCCGAGCGCGTGCGTGGACTGCTGCTCGTCGACAGTGGTCCGGGCTTCAAGAACCCGAAAGCGCAGGCGGGCTGGGCGAAGGCGACCGAGAAGACCGCCGCCTTCGTCGAGGCGCGCGGCATGGCGGCGTTCGTCGAGAAGGCGGGCGCTACGATGGTCGGTCTTCGCCCCGAGCTGCCCGCGGCGAAGGCTGCCGCGCTGGCGATCACGGCGCAGGATCCGGCCGGGCTGGCCCACTTCGCGCGGTACGTCGCGGGTGTCGCGCCGCCCGTGATCGATGAGTTGGCTTCCATCGACGCCCCCGCGCTGGTGATCGTGGGCGAGAACGACGAGCCGTATCTGCGTGCGGCCGAGGTGATGACGGCGAAGCTGCCGCGCGCGGAAAAGTTCGTGGTTCCGGGGGCGGGGCATATCGTGAACATCGAGGCGGCGGAGGTCTTTGATGCGGCCGTGATCGCCTTTCTTTCTCGCGTTTGAATTGCGGCGGGCCGTTGCGCGGTGTTCGGGACGGCTGCTGAGGTCCACCGGGCCGCGTCGCGGGTTTCTCGTGGGGCTGCTGATCGAGTTCGGTGGCCACGCATGTCGCGTTCAGGGGCGGGGATCAGGTTGTTGTCAGGTGCTTCAGTGCGCGGGTGCCGCCGTGGAAGTTCGCGGCGTCGAAACCTTCTTTGCGCATGAATTCCGCGAGATGGGCGCTCTTGAGTCCGAACTCGCAATAGAGGATGTAACGCTTGCTGCGGTCGAACGACGGGTAGGCCTTCATGGCGTGCCCGAAGTCGAGCCACAACGCACCGGGGTGGTGCCAGCTGTCGTATTGGGCCTTTGTGCGCAGGTCGATCACCGTCGCACCGTCGGGAATTCCGTCGGTCTCGAGATCGGGGATCGCGAGCTGTTCGATGTCGGCGGTGCGGAGTTCGACCACGCTTCGTTCGTCGACGCAGCGGTGGAGCAGGCCGAGGTCGATCCGGCTCTCCTGCTCGAGGATCGCTTCGAGTGAGGCGGCGGTTGCGGGGCTCCTCGGTGCCAAATCGCAGTACTCGCCGACGACTTTCGAGAGTTCGAAGGTTCCGATCCGGCGCGCGACGTCGATGATCTCCTCTTTGTTCATGCCCACCAGCGGACGCAGGATCGGGTCGCCGGTCGCCTGCGAGATCACCGCGAGGTTCTGGAGGGTCTGCGACGAGACCTGGCCGACCGATTCGCCGGTGACGATCGCGGCCGCACGCACCGGCCGCGCAATTCGCTCTGCAGCCCGCAGCATCAGCCGCTTGAGCAGGATCTGCCAGTAGCGCGAACTCGTGCGCGTCTTCAATTCCTCGACGAGCGGCCCGAACTCGACCGTGTGGAAGCGCGGCCGGTCGCCGTATGACCACTGGTCCGCGACCACCTTGGTCACGCGCAATGTGCCGAGCTGGTGGGTTGCACCGCCGAGATTGCAGAAGACATAGTCGAGCGAGACACCGCGCCGGAGCAGATACCAGGCGGCGACGGCCGAGTCGAAGCCGCCCGAGACCAGCGCGACCGCGCGCCCCTCGACGCCGAGCGGCAGTCCGCCTTGCGCGGGAACCCGTTCCGAAAAGAACCAGGCCTCGTTTCCCATCATCTCGAGGTGGACGGTTACGTCGGGGTGGCCGAGGTCGACGCCGGCCGAGACCGGCAGCAACGCACTGCCGAGTTCACGCATTACGTCTGCAGAGCGAACGTCACCCGGATGGCGATTTCCCACTCGTCGCGCGCGCACCGCAAAGAGCTTGCCACGCACGCGCTCACGAAATAGTGCTTCACCGTGGCGCACGATGTCCGCCAGCCCCGTGACTGCGTAACGCTCCGCGCAAGAGATCGACTGGATGCCGAAGACACGCGTGAGTACGTCTTCTCTTGTGCCCTCGGGCAGCTCGACGAAGATGCGGTCGTGGGAGACCTTGATTTCGGGCTCGATTCCCTGCGACTCGAGTGCGTTACGGAGATTCTGTAGCAGGCGCTGCGTGAAGCGGTAACGCGTCGCTCGCGCCTTG
>JAFDEI010000265.1 GCA_019310425.1 Deltaproteobacteria bacterium
ATCGTGTTGCGGGCATAGCAGTGGCTCACCTCGGGTGCGTTCGCGAGCTGCTGCCCCACGGCTTCGGCCCGCGCTTCCGGGACACACCACACCACCATCCCATTGGCGCGAACGCCGAGTTTGCGGTGGCGCAGCGTCCCCACGTAGCGACGAATGGCGCCCCCGAGATGGCCACGCGCGAACCCCAACAGCTCCTCGGGCTCGACGCCGGCCATCACGGCGAGCTCGTCGAACGGCTGCTGGGTCAACGGGAGCGGCGTCTGCAGTGCACGAAAGAGCGCCTCTTCACGTTCTCCGACGTCGACCGCCGCCACCGCCTTCACGGGGACCACCGCGCTCACGTTCTTGCGCGTTGCCGGATCGAAGTTGACGCCGATCTTGAACGTCAGCGTCCGCCGCAGCGGATGAAAGGCCTCGACCCCGCATTCGCGGGCCAGCAGCGAGAGCGTCCGCTCGAGACTCATCCCGCGCGGAACCGCGACCGTGAACCAGAGATTGTAGGGGTGATTGCGCAAGTAGTTATGCGTGACCGTGGGGTGCGCGCTCACGATCTTGGCGACGCGTTCGACATCGGCCTCGGGAACGACGCCGGCGACCAGTGCGCTGTCGTAACCGAGTGCACTGCCCTCCAGCACTGCCGAAATCTCGCGCAGGACTCCCCGCTCGCTGAGCGCGCGCAGGTCCGCGAGTACCGCCTCCTCGCTCGATCCGAGGTCATCCGCGATCCGAGCGAACGGACGCCGTGTGAACGGCACCCCCGCCTGGATCACGCGGATCAGCTCGTCCTGCGGGGTCGCTTCGACTGCAACGCCCTGCTCTCCCGCGCTCAAAGCCCGATCCGGAACGCACGCCAGACACCGAAGATGCCGGAAGGCGATTCCAGCTCGACGACGTCTTCGATCTCGTGTGTAATCGCGTTGACGAGAAAGAGCTTTTCGTCCTCGTTCGCGGTGATCAGCACGTGCGAGGCCCGCGGTGTGAAGTCCATGTGGTAGATGCGCCGCCCGACCTCGATGGTGTCGGTCACGGTCAGGCTCTCGGTGTCGATCACCTGCACGAAGGCATCATCCTCCTCCCCCGAGAAGCTCACCCAGACTTCGCGCTCGGTGGGCGAACGCACCGCATAGACGGGGTGGCCGCGCAGCGGAATCGAGCGCTTGAACTCCCAGCTCTGCCGGTCGAGCACCGCGAGCCGATCCTCACCCACGAGCGGCACGAAGATCGACTGCCCCGCTACCGCCCATGACGCGAGATGCGGCAGCTTGACCGGAGACTTGCGGTCGTAATCGATCTTCGGGTCGCGCAGCGAGACATTGCGAATCCCCGCTTCGGGCCGCGTCAGGTCGAGCACCGAAACGCGGTCGGACTTCATGTGGCCGACCACGTACCAGCGCCCGTCGGGAGTGATCATCGCGTCGTAGGGGTTGTCCTGATCGGTCGGAATCCGGTGCGTGATCGGGAAGTCGGGCTTCGATGCGTCGATCAGCCAGATCTCGGCGCCTTCGATCAACACGCAGACGAAGCGGTCGCCGGGTGCATCGACGATGCCCGTCACTCGCGAAGGCAGCCGTTGACCCTCATGCTCGTAGGTCGCTTCGTGGCGCGCGAGCACCTCGAGCGTCTGCGCATCGACGAACGTCACGCCGCCGGGCACGTATTCGGCTGTCGCGATCACGCGGCCGCCGCCACCGATGGCGTTGTCGATCGAGTTTTCGGAGGTGAATACGACTCCGTCGAGCTCGAGTTTCTGGAGATCGATGCGGCTCACCTGGCCGCCGCGCGAAGCCAGGTAGCCGTAGCGCAGGTCGGGCGAGAAGATCATCGTCGCGTGGCGCAGGTTGCCGAGGCCGGTGATGCGCCGGGGCAGTAATTTGCGTTCCACGAAGTCGTAAACGGCGAGGCTTCCCGTCTCGCGCTCCACCACGAAGACCTTCGAACCGATTCCGGACGAAGGGGTCTGACAACCGAGCATCAGTCCGCCGAAGACGGCGAGTACGGCTTTCCATCGCTTCCAATTCAAATCAAGCAGTTCCTGTTCTGAGAGTTTCGCTGTGGGTTTCAAACTGGACGCCGACGGCTCCGATCTCGGCGTCCTCCATCACACAGGCGGGGTCGGGGGCCCAGCGATTGCGGTAGCGCGCGAGCGCGCGCTCGCGATGCGAACCGCGGCACAGGGCGCGCTCGCTGCACACGCCGCAACGACCCTCGAGATAGTCGAGACGATCGCGTAGCTCGGCGCGCATCGGGTGCTCGAGGATGTCGGCAAAGCGCTGCTTGCGCACATCGCCGAGCACTGCGGCACGCCAGAACTGGTCGGGGTGAACACGACCGCGGGAATCGATGTTGAGGATCCGCTCGCCGGCCGAGTTTCCGCCCCGCTCGAGGAGCAGCTCACGGACCGGCACCACGGCATCGTCGCCGAACCGTTTCGCGATCCACCGCAGCAGAAACGGCCCGTCGGAATCATTCGAGCCGGTGACGATCCGCGGCCCCGTGCCCGCGATCAGCAACGCCTCCGCGCGTTCGAACAGGCGCTCGAGTGCGGCGCGTGCCGCACCGCGCGAGAGGTCATCGCCCGAGACGTGGTAGCCGCGACCGGAGTAAACCAGGTGCGAGATGTAGAAGCGGTCGACCCCGTCCGCCTTTGCGACGGCGATCATCGCATCGAGCTCGTGCACGTTGCGGCTGGTGAGCGTCATGCGCAGACCGGTCCGCAGACCTGCAGCCTTCGCATGACGCAAGCCAGCGCGGGCGAGCTCGAAGCCGCCGACGAGGCCGCGGTATTCGTCGTTGAACTTCTCCAGCCCGTCGATGCTGATGCCCACGTATTGGGCCCCGGCCGCGGCGATGCGCGCCGCCATGTCGGCGTCGATCAGGCTGCCGTTGGTCGAGAGCTGGGGTGCGATTCCCACTTCACGCGCATGGCTGATCAGCTCGAGCACGTCGGGCCGGAGCAGCGGCTCACCCCCGCTGAAGATCACCACCTGTACGCCGCAGGCGGCCATCTGGTCGATCAAGTCGAGCCCTTCCGCGAGACTCAGGTCGCTGGGCGACGGGTCTGAAACCGCCGCTGCATAACAATGGGGGCAGGTCATGTTGCAGTGCATGCAGATGTTCCAGATCATCACCGGCGCGTGCTCGCCCGAGCCACCGAAGCGCCTCGGCGCGTCCGCGCGCAGCTCGGCGCCCGAGACGCGATTCCGCGCCACCTCGATCAGATCGCTCACCGGCAACATGGCTGCTCCATTTCGCCCCACTTTAGCTCAGCCACGCGCGTGCGGCGCTCGCCCGATCGCTCCCGGCGCCTTGACCGGGGTTCCGGAATCGCACAGATTCCGCCGTCCAGGAGACCGACATGCACCAACCCGCCCTCGCGGCCATGCTGATGTTTCTCGCGGCGTCCGCGTGCGCCGAGGCGACCCCGCCCGAGCCGCAGGCTCTCTACGCGGAGCACTGCGCTTCCTGCCACGGCGCCCGGCGCTACGGCGGCTACGCGCCGCCCCTCATCCCCGTCACCCTCGGGCGAAAACCCGACGAGGCGCTCACAGCGGCGATCCTCGAGGGCCTGCCCAACACCCAGATGCGCGCGTACGGGGACACGCTCTCCAGCGAGCAGGCCACCGCCCTGGTCGCGCTGCTGCGCGAGCCCACCGCGGAGATCACCTGGACGGCGGCCGACATGGCCGCGAGCCGCGAGGAATTCGCCGTAGCTGAGCGCAAGATCCCGAGCGAGACCCGGCGCGAGAACCTCACGCTCGTGGTCGAGCGCGGCAGCGGCAGCGTGGTGATCCTCGACGGCGACAGCCTCGAGGAACTCGACCGTTTTCCGGTCGGGAAGATCCACGGCGGCCTCAAGTTCGACCGTGCACTCCGAAGGGTGCTGGCCTCTACGCGCGACGGTGTGGTCGTCGACTACGACCTCGAGCGCGGCGGTTTGCGCGCGCGCGTCGTCGCAGGCGTAAATACTCGCAACATCGCGATCTCGCCCGACGGCGACTTCGTCGCGGCCGCCAACCAGCTCCCGCCCGGGCTGGTGATCTTCGACGCCGAGCTCCGGCCGCTTGCGGTCTTCCCACTCGACGGCCAGCCCAGCGGCGTCTACTACGTGCCGGGTGAAGAGCGCTTCGTCGTCACCGCACGCGACACGCCGCTGCTCAGCTCGGTCTCGACCGGCGACCTCGTACTCTCGCAAGTCCAGCTGCCCGAACCCTTCGAGGACTTCATCTTCGTTCCCGGCAGCAGCCGGCTCGTCGCGAGTTCGCGAGGAGGCAATCGGCTGACCTTGTACGACTACGCCGAAAACCAGGTGATCGCGACGCTGCCGACCCAAGGACTCCCGCACCTGTT
>JAFDEI010000266.1 GCA_019310425.1 Deltaproteobacteria bacterium
CGATCTCGCTTCGCTAGACCCTGTTGAACGCTATCGCTTCGACCTTATTATTTTCGGCTGGCTTGGCCAGTTTGAGTTGGCCTGTGAGGCTCACCACGATGGTTTCTTTCCGAGCGGCACCCTGGCTCCCCACCGAACCGTCGTCGCCGCTTGGATGAGTACGCCAGGTGGGGAGGCTTGGTGGCGTGAGCGGCGCGCGTGGTTTAGCGAGGTTGGGCAGAATGCAGTCGACGATGCTTTGACTGACGGTTCGCTCGATCGCCAGCATTCGGGTCCACCCGGTGCCTAACCAGACGCATGAGTTGCGACGCGTTTTTTTGGCTGCTTGGATTCCAAGATTCGAGTCTGCAGCTGACTCGCCCTGACCGGGAATCCAATCGGCGCTGCTGCTGGCCGCTCAATCCACAACATTTGACAATATCTCGGAGGGAATGCAGCAGCGCCGGATGACGTTTCTCCGTAATCACAACGATGACATTGCTGCAATGGTTTTCTTTGTCGTCCCCACGATTTCGTTCCGTCTTGTATATGTGTGGTTCGTGATCGTGTTGAATGAGGACCGCTTGCGCCGACTTCTCCGAGAGTACGTCCACTATTACAATGCAGACCGGGTCCACACGAGCCTCCAAGATTCGCCAGATGGCCGAGCAGCTGAGGCCCGTCCTTCCTCGGACGCGAAAGTCGTGGGGCTTCCGCGCGTTGGCGGGCTTCACCATCGATACGTATGGAAGGCTGCCGCCTAAGAAACTCAGGCTACTCCGGCTAACGGGTTGATTTGGCATTGAGGATCTATTTCGCGGACAGACAGAGATATCCAGAGCTAGAGCCCGGCGACCCGCTCGAGCGCGGCCTGGTCGATGACTTCGATCTTGCCCACGCTTCCCTGCACGATTCCGTCGCGCTGGAATCCACGCAGTACGCGGATCGCGGTCTCGACGGTCGTGCCCGCTGACTCCGCGAGGTCGCGGCGTGTCACGCTCGCCTGACCGTCACGGCTCGCGCGCAGCAGCGCTTGAGCGAGCCGCGTCGGCGCCGGGTCGTGGGCGAAGGAGCGCACGCGCTCGTGGGCATCGTGCAGGCGGCGGGTGATGATGTCGAGCAGTTCGCGTGTGAGCGTCGGGTCGTCGTCGAGCAGGCGTTGGAAGTGGACGCGCGGCAGGCACCACGCAGCACCCTCCGTGACGCCCTCCGCACTCACGGGGTAGTCGTCCAACGCGAGCGCCGACACCGCTCCGAAGATTTCGCCCGGCCCGAGCACTTCGAGGCTGGTGATACGTCCGTTGCTCGAACTCTTGTACAGGCGCACCTCGCCGTGCTTCACACACCAGAGGTACTCCGCGGGCGCGCCGACGAAGTAGAGCACTTTCCCGCGCGCGAAGGTCGTGCCGGATAGATGCTGCAGCACGGCTTCCAGGCGCTCCGGCCCGAGGGCCCGAAAGAACTCCGCTTCCTGCAATGCCGGATCCGCCTTCGTGGACACCACGCCTCCCGTCGGTATGATGGGGATCATATCCGAGCTACCCGGCCTGTGGGAGGATCCTCGCCTGGAAGCCGGGAGATGGGAAGGCCGCATGTCCGAGAACGGCAATAAAGATCCGCTTTCGACGATCCAGGCCGCCCACAGTCGGATCGATGCCTGGTTCGAAACGACCCGCTCCGCGCTTGCGAACGACGAGGCCACGAGCGCCTGCGCGCAGCTCCGCGAGGTGCTCGAGACCCACTTCGCGCAGGAAGAAGAACTCTACTTTCCGACACTATGGCAGCTTCGGCCCGATCAGGAGAAGTGCCTGCGCGGGCTGATCGCCACGCACGCCGTCTACCTCGGGAAGGTCGACAAGACCGTGGAGTTCATCGGTGCGGGTCGGCCCGACGACGCCGTGGCGTGCTTCGAGGAACTCCAGAAGCTGTTCGCCGCGCACGAGGTCGAAGAAGAGCAGACGCTCCGCGACATGCGCTGACCGGGGCCGTTGCTCCGCCACCGCTAACTGCGCGTTGGCCGCATTGCGTCCACGGCTTCCGCGTCCTCGCGTCAAACACTTCGTGTTTCACGCGAGGGGATCTTCACCAGCTCGACCCGGGTGCCGCGATCCGGACAGCCGGGTTCTCCCATCAGCAGCGTCGGCTGTAGCTGGAAGTAGCCGCCGGCCAGATGGATCGGATTCATCGGGCTCGGGATCACCGCCTGATGCGACTTGCCGCCCTTGAACTGGAACGGTTCCCAGGCGTGGTAGACGACCACCTGGCCCTCGCGGACCGAGGACGTGACTTTGGCCTGGACCTCGAAGGCGCCGAGGTCGTTGTAGAGACGGACTGCATCTCCGTCTGCGATGCCGCGCGCCGTGGCGTCCTCCTCGCCCATCACGACGATGGGCTCGCCGCGTTGGAGGTTGAGTAGGCCCTTGTGGTCACGCCACGAGGCGTGGATCGACCAGCGGCTGTGGCCGCCCGTCATCTTGAGCGGGTAGTCACCGCCGATCTTCGGGTTGTCCTTGTGCACCGGGAGTTCTTCGCCGAGTTCGAAGAAGTATTCATGGTCGATGTAGAACTGCATCCGCCGCGTGAGCGTCGGCCAGGGCTGCTTCTTCTGGACCTGCCAGGTGTTTGCCGTGATCGTTTCATTCGGTTCGATATCGGTCCCGTGTCCCATCTGGGATGGAGTCATGCCGACGCCGGTATAACGCGCGTAGCCCTTCTGCTTGAGCTCCTCCCAGCTGATGCCGCCGAGGTTCGTCGTGAGCTCGAGCATCTCGGCCAGGAACTCTTCGGTGTTTTCCTCGGTGAAGCGGCCGCCGAACGTGAACCAGTCGTAGACTTCGTCGAGGCGCCGCACCTCGCCGCTGCGGTCTTTGTACTCGAGGACTCCGCGCTCCTTGGCTCGCTGCTGCAGCGTCTTCAGGAACAGGCAGTGGAACTCCCAGTCGGTCTTCGATTCGCCGAGCGGGTCGACCGCGGCGGTGGTGACGTGGCTGAAGGGCGTGATGGGCGAGCCCCAGGTGATGTCATCCTTCTCGTACCAGCCGGCCGCCGGGAAGACGTAGTCGCTGTAGCGGGCGGTGTTGCTCATGCGCCAGTCGACGGTCACGAGCAGGTCGAGCTTCGGCAGCAGGTTGTCGATCACGCGGTCGTAGCCGCGCACCCGCCGAAGCAGGTTTCCGCCGACCTCGAACAGGATTCGGGTCGGCTGCTGGGGGACGATCTGCCAGCCGCGTTCGACGGCTTCGTCGAAGTATTCCTTGAATTCTCGTGGTAACGACGGGTCCCAGCGCTTGGCGCTGCCGTACAGCTCCTCGAGGCCGCCGTATTTGTACAGCCAGAGTGGTGTCGCGAGGTAGCGGCCCGACTTGTACTCGAGCTGCGTCAGCGCGGCGATCATCATCTCGGTCGAGTAACCCTGGAGTTTCATCTTCGCCATGGCGGGGGCGGCCTTCATCCCGAGCAGCGCGAGGCCGAGTTTCGGCGGCAGCTTGCCGTCAGCGACCGCGAGTGCGTCGGGCCCCGAGATCGAGAGGTAGGGGAAGGCGGCGATCCCGGCGCCTCGCTTGCCGATCTGCCCCGCGAGTGTGAAGGCGAGGATCATCGCCCGCTCCATCTCCATGCCGTGGTAGTACTTCGAGAAGTTGGTCTGGGTGATTGCGCTGGCGGCCTTGGCGCCCGCGAGAGCGCGCGCGAGGCCCCGGATCTGGCTCGCGGGCGTGCCGGTGATCTCCGACGCGGCCTCGGGCGGGTATTCCGCGGTGCGCTTGCGCAACAGCTCGAACATGGGAGTTACGCGGACCTTGCCGGCGAGGGTCTGGACCTCGAACTCGCCTTCGAGGGCGGGGTCGATCTTGCCGAGCTTCAGGCTCGAACGCGGCGCCTCGACCACCTGCTGCGTTGCGCGGTCGAAGAGGTAGAAGAGGTCTTCGTGCCCGCGCTTCTTGATGTCGTTGCCGCGCAGGAATCGGCCGGTGTCACTGCGCACGAGGAAGGGCATGTCGCTCTGCTCGACCACGAAGTCCCGGTCGAAGATTTCCTCTTCGATCATCACATGAGCCAGCGACAGCCCCAGCGCGGCGTCGGTTCCGACGTTCACCGGCACCCACTCGTCTGAGTGTATGCACGATGAGTTGTAATCCGGAGTGATGGTCACTACCCGCGCGCCTTTGTAGCGTGCCTCGTTCACGAAGTGGACGTTCGGGATGTGGGTGTAGTTCGGGTTGCCGCCCCAGATCAGGATCAGGTCCGAGTAGTGGAGATCGTCGAAGGAGCCCGTGTAGCAGATCTTGCCCGTGGTGGCGGTCGCGCCCGGGTAGTGGTCGCCGATTTCGGTATTGGTCTCGAGCATCGGTGTGTCGAGTGCCGA
>JAFDEI010000267.1 GCA_019310425.1 Deltaproteobacteria bacterium
AACAAAGGCATCAGCGAATCGGTCGTGGAGGCGACGAGCAGCGGCACCAGGATTCCGCCGCCCACGTAGAGCGCCTGCCCCCGCTCACCTGGAGACGCGGTCCGGTAAGCGCGCCGGGCCGCATCGAGTCCGACCGCGATGCACGCAACCGTGAAGCCCAGGTAGACCAGGTGCAGCCCGCCGACCTCATAGCCCCAACCCCACGAGGTCGCGATCATCTCGCCGTGCATCCATGGCGTGAACAGTCCCGCCCAGAGGAAGATCGAAGCGATCGCGTAGAGACTGCCTGCGGCGCGGCGGTGGCTCGGACGGGACTCACCCGAGATCTCGCGCATCAGGTCGAACGCCAACGGTCCAATGAAGACCCAGCCAAACGTGGACAGCCGAACGAAGATCCGGGCCGCCTCGGCATCACTCTGGAGGTTCCACAACACCTCGCACAGCGCCCAGAATGTCACCCCCGCCACCAGACCTGTGGCCAGACGGTTCGCGCGCTGCTTGGGGTCGCGGACGAAGATCGCAGTCGCCAGTGCGGCGGAAGCGATGGCGGCGGTCAGCGGGACCAGCAGGTAGAACGTCATGAAAGCAGCATCCAGCCATCTACTTCGGCACTGCTGTCAACGCCCTTGAAGGGCCCAACCACATCCGAGTGCGGGGACTTGCGGCTGAGGTGGAGCGCTACAGCAGCGTGCGAAAACCGGAGGTCGCGTTTCGGACGCGGCTCACATCGCTCCCATCGAGAAGTACTTGGCCGCTGCCTGGGCGCCGATCCTCAGCACACGCGCGAAGTCCGCGACCGCCTGTCGCACCAGCCGGTCGTCTTCGCTGAAGCCCGGGCAACGCTGGTCGAAGCGTTCGCGCAGGAGGTCGGTCTGCATCAGCATGCGCTCCGCGTAGACCTCGTTTCCGAGCGTGTCGGCGCGTTCCTCGAGAGTCCGGAAGTGATAGATCTGGCGCATCAGGCGGGAGCACTCGCCGGGGTTCAAGGCCGACGCAGTAGCCGGCAGCATGAGTACCCAACCGATGGAAATCGCGAGTAGAATCTTCATGTTTCCCCTCCACGGGTCGCCGCATCCAGCCGGCGCGGTACTTCCTATCGGCTGGACGACCATCGGAGTGAAGCCCCGCTGGCACGCGACCTCCCGGTTCAGAGCTCGGCGCTGATGTGCGCAGCGCTGCGATGCGCGAGCGCCATCGCGGTCCACATCGGGTTGACGGACGGGCATTGGGGGAAGATTCCCGTGTCGGTGATGTAGAGGTTGCGAAGGTCGTGGCAGCGCCCGTATTCGTCGACGACGCCCCGCGCCGGGTTGCCGTGCATCCGTGTGGTGCAGAAGGCGTGATTGCCGCCGAGCACGAGGTCGCGATCGCGCAGCGGGTGCTCGGTCAACATGCGCGCCTCGTCGAGTGAGAAGAACTCGTCCGGGATGCCGTTCACACCGGAGACGACGGATTTCGCACCCGCAGCGAAGAAGATCTCCGACAGCGTCCACAAGGCCCTTGTGAGAATCCGGACGTCCTCGGGATGGAGGCGCCAGACCAGCGACGGGGTCATGCTGCGCGAGCGCGTTCGAACTCGGCCGAGCGAGCGATTGCAGGTCGCGATCGCGTCCCAGATCGCCGAGCGAGCGAAATCCGCGAGCCGGTTCTTGAAGGCCATCCCCGAGCCCGGAAGCCGCACCGCGAGAACCGACGGCGGCGCCCAGAGAGTCTCGAGCTTGTAACCATCGCGGAGGAAGTTCTTCGACTGGTAACCCTGGGTCGCTCCGAAGGCGGGGTGCACGTCCTCGGGAAAGACCCCCATGATCGCGACGCCCGGGTGAAACTGGAGGTTTTCGCCGACCTGTCCCGAGCGGTTCGCGAGCTTGCCGCTCTTCTCGAGCAACACCGGCGTCGCCATGCAGCCCGCCGCGAGCACCACAGCGCGCGCGTTGATGCGAAAGCGATGGCTGGCCCTGCCGGTGAACGGCGCCACCACGCGGCCCGCCACGCCCGTCGCCTTCGAGCCGTCATTCAGTATCGATTCGACGCGAGCCGACGTCAGCACGAGCGCGCCGCGGCGGATCGCGGCGGGCACATAGCTCACGTCCATCGACTGTTTCGCACGCGTCCGGCAACCCGTAAAACACTCACCGCTACCGCGGCAACCCTTCACGTTCCGCAGAACCGGTTCGCTCGAATATCCGAGCGCATCACAGCCCTGCTTGAAGAGCAGATTGCGGCGTCCCTGCACCTTCTCGGGCGTCGGAGCGATGCCCAGGAACTCGCCGACTGCGTCGTAGTGCGGGTCGAGGTCCGCGAGCGTCGTGTTTTCGAGGTCGAATTTCTCACACCAGTCGTCGAGCACGAAGTCCGGTGCCTTGTTGCAGATCGCCGAGTTCACGAGCGATCCACCGCCGAGCGCGATTCCCTGCATCGTCGGCATCACCGTTCCCTGCGTCATCCGCAGACCACCTTCGCGCATGGTGCGGGCCATCGAGATCGCACCGTCGATCTCGAAATCCTGCGGCGTGAACGGCGGGCCCTCTTCGATCAACGCGACCCGCAACCCGGCATCGGTGAGTTCTTTCGCCGTCACTGCTCCGGCAGGACCCGACCCCACCACCACGACATCGACGTCCTCGCTGAAGTCACACTCGTAGTCGGCGTAGACGCGAACGGAGCCAGCGCTCACGACTGTTCCTCGCTGAAGTCGGGGTGCAACGGCGAACCCGGCAGCAACGGCGCGTCGTCGCGGACGGTCGTGAGGTCGTCGGCCGTATAGGCAATGTCCGTGCTCCTGGCGCCGATGCGCGGGTAGAGGAGATCCGCTTCGCAGATCGGCGATTCGATCGCAAATGGCGCAACGCCGAGTTGCCGCAGCACGGGCGGGTGCGCGAAGTAGCCCATCGTGAGGATCGAGCGCAGGCTCACGAACACGAGTCGGCGCAGATAGAGGCTGCTCTCGCCCCATCCTTGGAGCACCGCGACGCGCTGATCTAAGTCGAGCGCCGAGAAGCGCCGGCGCCCGGCACGACCCGGTGCGGGAAAGATCACGGTCGCGTGTTCGATCAGGAAATACAGCAGGTGCATCAGCACCCGGGTCTGCTTGGACGACACCGACATCCAGCGGTCGATGTAGTCCGGCAGGTTCGCATCGAGGCCGGAACTCGGAATGTGCCCCCCTGGCGGAAACATCGCTTCCGACACCGAAGCGAGCAATGCGACCTCGTTGCGCCGCAACACCTGGTAGCCGTGGGCGAGCGGCGGGTAGCCGAAGCCGATTCGGATCAGGAGCCAGGCCGCGAGCGCGCAGACGATGAGCCACAGAACCATGTGCGAGATGATACCGAAAGGTACACGCGCAGGTCCCAGCGGAATCCTCTCTCAAGCAAGAGCTTTTTCGACCCGATGGAGGCTGGGGGGAGTCCGGCTCCCGAACCAGAGAGTGCGCATGACAACCGCCCACGCAGACAGCGGGACCCGCCCGCGCACAGCCGCGCGCGCGCGCATGGGCTGGCTCGCACTCGTCGTCGCGCTCTACGCCGCGACGCGCGTCGCGGCGGTCTTCACCGTAGCGGCCAACTGGGACGAATTCGCGCTGCTCGACCGCGCGGTCACCACCGCGGAGACCGGGGTACTGAACGGCGGCGGCCGGCCAGGGCTGGCGACATTGATCCTGGTCCCGTTCGCGTCGGGCTGCGAAGACGAGATCGCCGCACTGCGCAACGCTCGCCTGCTCTGGGCGGGCATCACACTCGCGTTCCTGTTCGGGCTCGCTGCGCTGCTCGGCCGTTTCAGCGACGCCTCTGCGCAGTGGCGTCACGACGCCTGGCTCGGCGTCGGCTTGCTCGCGCTGGTGCCGGCGTTTCTCGAGTGGTCGGTCCAAGTCCGCAGCGACCAGCTCGCGCTCGCGTTCGGTGTCTGGGGCGGCGTCGCGCTGCTGGCGTCGCGGCACCGGATCGGCTGGGCTGCCGTGGCGGGCGGGCTGTTCGGCCTCGGCTACCTCGCGACCCAGAAGCTGATCTACGTCGGCGCTCTGGCGGTGTTGCTCGCACTCGCGCAGCTGTGGACCGAACGCGAATTCCGTCCGAAGCGGGAGGCTCTGCGTGCGATCGCCTGCGCTCTGATCATGCTCGCTGTGATCGCGGCATTCCAGGCCGCCACCATGACGGTACTCGACGTACCGGTCGGACAGCGTGCGTTGACGGCCCTCTCGACGCCGAATTCGGTCGCGAGCCAGATGTCGGAGTTCGAGTACTACCGCAACACCATCGGCTTCAGTCAGTACCGTGCCATCCTGCCGACCCTGCTACCGCACGGACTGCTGCTGCTCGCGCTGTCGATC
>JAFDEI010000093.1 GCA_019310425.1 Deltaproteobacteria bacterium
GGGTCGGAGACCGCCGCGAACGCCAGGTTGCTTTCGGTGTACTCGTGTCCGCAGTAGATCTTCACGTCGTCGGGCAAGCTGCCGAGCTTGTCGTGCAACGCGGTGAACATCATCCCAGGGGTGCCTTCGAACAGGCGCCCGCAGCCGCCCACGAACAGTGTGTCGCCCGTGAATGCGGCTCCGGCTTCCTCGAAGTAGTACGCGATGTGTCCGCTGGTGTGGGCGGGGATGAAGAGGATCTTCGCCGTCTGCCGGCCGACCGAGATGGTGTCGTCCTCGTCGAGGCCGTCGGTGAAGCCCGGCAGGCGCTCCGCATCGGACACGTGGCCGAAGACCGGAACTCCGTAGTGCTGTGCGAGCTGCGGGTTCGCGCCGGTGTGGTCGGGGTGGTGGTGGGTCGAGAGTATCTTCGTCACCCGCACGCCCATCGCCTCGGCGCGCGCGACCACGGGGTCGAATTCCGGTGCGTCGATGATTGCAGCCTCGGCGGTCTCGTCGCAGGCGATCACGTAGCTGTAATTGTCGCCCAGTGTGGGCACGCGCTCGATCTGGAGTCCCATGGCGCCGAAACTAGCCTGTATCTCGCGGCAAGTCGTGAGTCGTTTCGCGGAGATCGTTCCGGGTACGTTCCAGGGTAGTCCCCGCGCGATAGAACCATGCGGATCCGCTGCGAAAGCCGGATCAGAGCAACGGGAGCTGGTCGCGCTCGCCGTTGCCGGGCTCACCGTCGGTTTCGGGCGCGGTGACAGGTGAGTCGCGGCTCGCGAGCGCCGGGCAGATGTCGTTGTATTCGCACCAGCCACAGAGCGTGCTCGTCCTGGGTTCGAAGCGGGTGGTTGCGAGGATCCGGTCGATCCGCTGCACCGTCTCGGCCCGCAGGGCCTCGAGCTGCTCGGGCGTGCGCGTGGAGGTGCGGGTCTGGTTGCGAAACACGTAGTGCCAGACGAGGCGAACGGCGTTATCGGCACCGAATCGACCCGCGATGCCGATCTGGTAGAACGCGAGCTGACGGTCCTCGTCGATCTTGGCCTGGTTGGGGACCCAGCGGCTCGTCTTGTAGTCGTGGATTTCGATGGTTCCGTCGCGCGTGCGAGAGATCCGGTCGACATAGCCCTGGATGCCGTAGCGACCTGCTTCGTCGAGATCGAAGACGACGTGCTCCTCGAGGCCGAGGGTTTCGTCGGCGTCGAACGGGTAGTGACGCCGGTAGTAGTTCGACAGGCTTCGCTCGCCGTTCGCGCGATAATCGTCAGGTGAATTCTCGGTCTTCACGATCCGCACGCGCTCCGCGTCGTAATGCTCGTCGAACAGCGCGTTGTAGCGGTGGAGCACCTGCGGCAGCGTCGGGACGTGCCCCTTGCCGGTGGCGATGTAGAGCCGTTCGAGCACTTCGTGGACACGCTTGCCGACGAAGCCTTCGATCGATTCGACATCGCGCGGGATCTTCAGCAGGTAGCGGTATTCGTACTTCTTGGCACAGTCGTCGAAGCTCGAGAGCCGGGAATGACTGAAGAGCGTGGGTGAGCGGTCTACCGTCACGGATTCAGCGGCTCTGCTCTAGCGCGATTTCCTGCTGCGCACGCTCGGCGATGCGTCGTTCGGTATCGAAGGTCAACTCGGCTACTGCGGTTTCGATCGGGCTCCAGTAGACACGTTGCATTTCACCGTCCAATTCGTGGACTTCCTCGGAGGCGAGGCGCATCAGGAAGAAGTGCACGGTCTTCGTGACCTCGGTCCGCTTGTCACGAAAGGAGTACTTCACGCTGCCGAGCGGAGCCACGATTTCGGCCGGCAGGCCGATCTCCTCGCGGACTTCGCGCAGCGCTGCCGCCTCGAGGGTTTCGCCCTTCTCGACGTGCCCCTTGGCGAGACGGGTGTTCCGAACGTGGAGCAGCCGGTCGCGCTCGACCGCGAGGGCAATTTCGACTCGGCGATTCACGCGTCGGTAGACGACGCCCCCGGCACAGGTATCGGTTCGTTTTTCTTGCTTGGCCATTAGGGGACGCTTCTGAAAGATCCAGGGAGCACCGTATCACAGCCCCGTGGGGGGGCAATCTGGATCGCGCTACACTTCGCGATTCGATTCACGGAGGGCCCGATGAGCAGATCCGACCGGAACGAGGCACTGGAGAACGCCATCACTGCGCTGTCGCGGAGCGCCGACGCCGCTTTGTCAAAAGCCGCCAATCAAGGGCTGCCCGACCGCACCGTCGTAGTCGACTGGATCGAGCGCGCGAAGCGGCTGGTGTTGATGGAGCGTGATCGCTCGGCCCTGCGCTCCGAAATTCCGCAGCTGGCCGACCGGTTGGACGCACTGATGGATGGTCTGACGCTGCCCGACGGCATCACGCGAGACGGGGTTGTCGTGCATTTTCTGGAACGGCTGGCGGATATCCGGTCAATGCTGTCTGAAGACGTCGAAGCCGCATTCGACGGGGATCCCGCGGCCAAGAGCTTTGCCGAGATCGTGGTCTCCTATCCGTCGATTCGCGCGATCGCGGTCTACCGCATCGCCCACGAACTCCACCTGCTGGGATTGCCCATTCTGCCGCGCATGATGACCGAATACGCCCACGACCGGACCGGGATCGACATCCACCCCGGCGCACAGATCGGACGCCGCTTCTTCGTCGACCACGGCACCGGCGTCGTGATCGGCGAGACCACCACGATCGGCGACAATGTGCGGCTCTACCAGGGAGTTACGCTCGGGGCGAAGTCTCCACGCGGGGGCGCGATGCTGCGTGGCAAGAAGCGCCACCCGACGATCGAGGACGACGTGACGATCTACGCCGGTGCGACGATTCTCGGCGGTGAGACCATTATCGGCGAGGGTACCGTCATCGGCGGCAACGTCTGGTTGATCGAGTCCGTATCCCCGTATTCAAAGGTGATCGCCGAGCCGCCGACGCACCTGGTTCGTCAGCGCCGCCGGCTCGAAGACGACATTCGTCAGCTCTATTGGGACATCTGAGGTGTTCGCGCGGTCGGTCGCCGTTGGACTGCTCGCTTTGGTGTTGGTGGCACCTGCGGCGCTCGCTCAGTCGGTCGAGACCGAGGGCTGGGCCTGGTCGTACTTCAACGAGGTGATGAGCCCGTTCTGCCCCGGGCGGACGCTGTCGGCATGCACGAGCGGCCAGGCCGACACGCTGCGGATGTGGATCCTGGTCCAGGAAGCGGCCGGTCGCAGCCAGGAAGACGTTCACGCGGAGCTCATCGCGAAGTACGGTGATGTCGTGCTGTCGGCGCCGCGGCCCGCTGGCTTTGGCATGACCGCCTATGCGTTGCCCGCGCTCTTCTTTCTCGGCGGCGGCCTGGTCGTGGTGGTGTTTCTGAAGCGGCAGACCCGCAGCGCCCGAGAGGCGGCCCCCACGGCGGCACCGCCGCCGCTCGACCCCGAGATCGAACGGGTGATCGACGAAGAGCTCTCGCGCTAGCTGCGCGTTGGCCGCTTTGCGGCCAAAGCTTCTGCCCGGCGTGTGCCATGCTCCTACGGGTCTCCGCCGCCGCTTCCTGTCGTTCCGTATACTGTCGCCGTGAAGATCTACACCAAGCGCGGAGACGGGGGCGAGACCGATCTGTTCGGCGGCGGTCGCGTTGGGAAGGAGCATACGCGGGTCGAGGTGTACGGTGTGGTCGATGAATTGAACGCCGGTCTCGGCGTGTGCGCTGCCGAGTCGAAGAGCGAGGATGTCCGCTCGGCCGTTGTCGCGATTCAGGAGCGGTTGTTCGATCTCGGCGCGTACTTCTCGTCGTCCGCGCCCGATTCACCCGCGCAGAGTCGCTCCGCAGGGCCGGGCGCCGAGGATGTCGAGCTGCTCGAAGCGCACATCGATGGGTTCGAGGCCGAGCTCGAACCGCTCAAGCGCTTCATCCTGCCGGGCGGGACGAAGGCATCCGCGGCCTTCCAGGTCGCGCGCACGGTCTGTCGCCGCGCCGAACGCCGCGCGGTCGAACTCCACCGCAGCGAGCCGGTGAGTGCGGTCGCGCTGCGTTATCTGAACCGGCTATCCGACCTGCTGTTCGTGATGGCCCGGGTCGAGAACCGGCGCGCGGGCGTGCCCGAAACCGAGTGGGAGCCGCGGGGCGACTGAGCCGATGTAGATCTTCGGGCGTTCCATGCGGATCCGCAGCACGGTGCCGATCGCCATGCCGAGTAGCAGCGAGAAGAGCAGTGCGAGCGCGATCCGCTTCAGGAAGGACACCCGTGGCCCTACTCGAGCAGGGCCAGCAGGTCTGCGCGCGTGAGCGCCGAGGCCTGCCCCGAGTCGCCGAGTGCGGCGTTCGCAATCTCGCGCTTCTTCTGCTGGAGCGCGAGCACCCGTTCTTCGACGGTGTCGGCCGTGACGAGGCGATAGATCGAGACCGGGCGGGTCTGGCCGATCCGGTGGGTCCGGTCCGCTGCCTGATCTTCGACGAACGGGTTCCACCACGGGTCGAGGATGAAGACGTGATCGGCCGCGGTCAGGTTCAGGCCGACGCCGCCGGCCTTGAGGGATGCCAGCAGGATTGGCGGGCCGTTCGTGCTCTGGAACTCGTCTACCACCGCGCTGCGGTTGCGCGTCGAGCCGTCGATCCGTGTGAAGGCGAACCCCGCGGCGTCGAGGTGCGGCTCGATCAGGTCGAGCAGTGAGGTCCACTGCGAGAAGACCAGCATCTTGTGGCCCTCGGCAATGGCCTCATCGATGAGTTCCATCAGTAATTCGACCTTCGATGACGTCTCGGCGCTCTGGCCCGGCAGCAGTGCTGGATGGCAGGCGGCCTGGCGCAGTCGCAGCAGTGCCTCGAGTGCGGCGAGCACGCCCGAGCCCGTGGAGAGCCGGCTCACGACCTCTTGGAGGGTCGCGGCCCGTACGGCGTCGTAGGTGTCGCGTTCTTTCTCGCGCAGGGTCACGCGCAGCACGATATTGGTGCGCGGCGGCAGCTCGGGCGCGACATCTTCCTTGAGTCGGCGCATCAGGAATGGCCGGATTCGGGCGCGCAGTCGCGCGGCGGTTTCGGCTTCGCCTTCGCCGATGGGTTTCGAGTAGCGCTCCTCGAAGTCGCGCCGACTTCCGAGTAGCCCGCGGTTCAGGAAGTTGAACTGGCTCCAGAGTTCATCGAGCCGGTTCTCGAGCGGCGTACCCGAGAGAGTCACCCGGAATTCCGCCGTGAGGCGGAACGCAGCGCGCGCGACCTGACTGTTCGGGTTCTTGATCGCCTGAGCCTCGTCGAGGATCACGGTGCCCCAGCTTTTCTTCGAGAGCCGATCGATATCGAGCCGAAGGATCGCGTAGCTCGTGATCGTAACGTCGGCATTGGGGTCGAGCGACCGCTTGGAGCCGTGGTAGAGCGCGCAGCGCAGGCCGGGGCGGAAGCGTACGATTTCATTCGACCAGTTCTGCAGCACGCTTGTCGGAGCTACGACGAGCGTGCTGCCACGTAGCGCGCACAGCGCCTGAATGGTCTTGCCGAGGCCCATGTCGTCCGCGAGCAGCGCCCCGAGCCCGGCATCGCGCAGCAAGCAGAGCCAGTCGACGCCGACGCGTTGGTAGCTGCGCAGCGTTCCGACGAGGTCGTCGGGCAGCTCGGCGGGTGGAATACCGTCGAAGCCTTCGGCGAGCCCGCGCAGCGCCGAGTTGGCTTCGGGGAGCGGCTCGCCGAGATCTTCGCAGACGGCCGCAAGCTCGGGCAGCGCGGAACGCGCAACCTCGCCGGATGCCTCGCGCGCGGCCAGCAGGTCGCTGATGCGATGGCCGAAGCGCTCGAGCCAGTCGTCGGGGAGAGGCGCCCATCCGCCGCCATCGAGCGGCACCAGTGATGTGCCCGAACGCCAGGCCTCGAGCACGCGGATCGGGTCGGCTTCGCGGGGTGTTTCGCCGACCCGTGAGGTGAAACGAACGTCGAGGTGCCGGCCGTCGACCTGGATCGAGGCTTCGAGCTCGCCGGCCACGTGGAAGGCCTCGCGGCCGTCGCCGAGCACGTCGCCGTCCCAGGCTTCGAGGCGCGCGGCGAGTTCGACGGCTTCCTCGCCGCGTAGTTTGGTCCGCCGGCCGGGTAACAGGTGAAGCTCGTTCTGGAGCCTGCGGCTCAGCTGGCGTTCGGCCGCCTGATCGCGAATCGGAATCGGTCCGCCGAGGGGCACGATCTTGCCCGCGTCGATGCGTGCGATCGGCGGATTTCCGTAGACGAGCGTCGGCAGTATCGTGAGGTCCTGGCGGTGGCGCTGTACCTGGATCGCGAGGCGGGGTGTCTCGGCGACCGTCTTGGGCAGCCGCTTGGTCACGATGTCGACCGGAATGCGTTCGGTCAGTGACGGCAGCACATCGGTGACGAGTTCGGCGACATCTTGTGGCCGGAATACGCGGCCGCGTTTCAGCTCTTCCAGCTCGCGGCCGGTCAGGTTCGTCGCTCCGACCGGGTGCAGCGTGTCGCCGCAGAGCACGATGTCGACGCCGATCGCCTCCGTGATCCGCGGATCTCGACCGATCGACAGCCGGAACCCCGCATCGTCGTCGGCCAGGCGCCCGCACGGCCCGATCCGTTCGCCCGAGGTCCGAACCGGTTCGCCGTCGAGTTCGACGGTGAGGCAGTCCGCGAGGATCTCGAGCAGCTTCGGCATGATTCCGCGGGGCATCGGGCCACGGACGCGAGAGCCGAGCACCCGCTCGATCGCGAGGTCGGTCTGGGTCGCGAGGAACTGCGGACCGTCGACGCGGCCCGAGGCGATCGCCGCCAGCGTGGCCTTGAGCTTTTCGTTACGGGCCTTTCCGATCACGACGCGTTCGAGTTCGAGCCCACCGCGGATGCGACGGAAGCGATAACCGATACGCCCACCGGTCTGTTCGCCCGCGGGCAGTGCACCGCCGTCGGCGCGTGTCTTGCGCAGCGCGATGATCGCAGCGGCCGCATGCGGGCAGCCGGGCTCCGAGCTGCTGCAATCACAATCCCAGTCTTCTTCGTCCGGGTAGAGCCGGACGGTCGGGCAGATCAGGCCGCCGCGCTCGGAGATCCGCAGCACGATCTCCTCACCGTCGTCGGAATCGCCACGCACCGCTTTTGCGCGCACCAGCTCGACACCGCGTGACCAGCCCGCGCTGGAGCACTCGCGGCGAATGGCTTCGAACAGGGGCTCGATCGTCTGCGGCATTTTTCCAGAGTGTGCGTGGGGGGGTTCGGTTGAAAATAGTCGCTTTGCGGAGTTCGCGCGCGGCTCAGTCGGTCTTTCGTAGCGAGGTTTCGATTTCCCGACCGAAACGGTCGCATAGAGCCGAGCCCGAAGCCTCGGGGTCTCTTCCCAGTCGCTCGATCAGGCCGGGTCGGCCGCCGAGGGTCTCGATGCCAAAGCTGCCATAGCGGGCTTCGAGGCGCTCGAGAACGAACCGGTCACGAAACTGCGCGCGGCGCGTTCGCAGTTCCCCGCTTGCCTCCAACGCGCGTCGATGACGATAGGCGGCGTCGACCAGCTCGTCGATGCCGGTGCTGTCGCGGGCCGAGATCAGCAGCACCGGCCGCTCGCGTTCGGCGTCCGCGTCGATCGAGAGGTCGAGACCCGAGCGGAGTTCCTGCACGGCCCGTGCGGCGGATTCGCCGATGTCGGCCTTGTTGATCGCGAAGATGTCCGGCATTTCGAGGATGCCGGCCTTCATCGACTGCAGCAGGTCGCCCGCGTCGGGTTGCCCCACGAAGATCAGTGTGTCGACGAGGTCGGCCACGTCGATCTCACTCTGCCCGACGCCGACCGTCTCGACGAACACGAAATCGAATGCGGCCGACAGGATCACGACCGCTCCGCGCGTCGCGTCGGCGAGGCCTCCGAGGCGGTCGCGTGCGGCCATCGACCGGATGAAGACCCGGGATCTCCCGCGCCGGAGCGCACCCGGATTCGGTCTCCGAGCAGTGCGCCGCCCGTGCGCTGACTGGAAGGATCGACTGCGATGATGGCAACGGTGACACCGCGCGGTCGCAAGCAGCGCACCAATGCGTCGAGCAGCGTCGACTTGCCCGCGCCGGGTGGTCCCGTGATGCCGATGCGTATCGCGCCCGGGAATTCGGACTCGCGCTCGAGCCGATCGAGCAACGCCACTGCCTCGGTCCGCTGTTGCGGCCTCCGGTCGTCGGCGAGGTTGAGGGCCTCGGAGACGGCGTCGCGCTCGTGGGAGAGGACGCGGCTAGCGAGGTCAGGCGCCAGTGTTCGCCTCGGCGATGACATCGACGATTTCCGCCATGATGCGGTTCAGGTCGAAGTCCTTCGGGGTATAGACCCGCTTCACTCCCGCGTCGAGCAGCTTCGCGGCATCGTCCTCGGGGATGATGCCGCCGACCACGACCGGGACGCCGTCGGCGGCGCAGCCTTTCTGGAGATCGAGCACGTCGAGCACGAGCACGTCGTGAGAGCCGGACAAGATCGACAGGCCGATCACGTGGACGCCTTCGTCCGCCGCACTCTGCACGATCTGATCGGGTGTGAGTCGAATACCCTCGTAGACGACCTCCATGCCGATGTCGCGCGCGCGCACGGCGATCTGTTCGGCGCCGTTGCTGTGGCCGTCGAGTCCGGGCTTGCCGACCAGGATCTTGATCGGGCGTCCCAGTGTCTCGGACAGTGCGTGCACGCGTTTTCGCACCGACGCGGTTTCGTCGCTCACGTCGGTCGCGACGCGTCTCGACACGCCGGTGGGCGCGCGGTATTCGCCGAAGAGCTCGCGCAGCGCATCCGCCCACTCGCCGGTGGTGACACCCGCGTGGGCTGCGCCAACCGACGGGGGCATGACGTTGTCGCCATTGCTCAGCACGTCCTTCAGGTTTCGCAGCGCGTTCTCGACCTCGACCGCGTTACGCCGCTTGCGGAAGGCCTGGAGCCGTTCGATCTGCTCCCGCTCGGCCGACGCGTCGACGGTGAGGATCGACTCCTGGCCCGCGGTCAGCGGTGACTCGGCGGTCTCGGTGAAGCGATTCATCCCGACGACGATCTGCTCGCCGCTTTCGATCGCCTGCGACCGCAGGGTCTGCGACTCGACGAGGTTCTGCTTCATGTAGGCGTTCTCGACCGCGGCCACGGCTCCGCCCATTCCGAGCACCTTGTCGAGCTCCGCGCGCGCCGCCTGTTTGATCTCTCGCGTCTTGTCTTCGGCGACTCTCGAGCCGTCGAAGAGATCGTCGTATTCGAGCAGGTCGGTCTCGTACGCGAGAATCTGCTGGATACGCAGAGACCACTGCTGGTCCCACGGCCGCGGCAGACCGAGCGCCTCGTTCCAGGCCGGCAGCTGCAGCGCGCGGGCACGGGCCTTCTTCGACAGCGTCACGCCGAGTGCCTCGAGGACGATCCGGATCACGTTGTTCTCGGGCTGCGCCTCGGTCAAGCCGAGGCTGTTCACCTGTACGCCGTAGCGGAAGCGGCGCAGCTTCGGGTCTTCGACTCCGTAGCGCTCGTGGCAGATCTCGTCCCAGAGCTCCGTCATCGCGCGTACCTTGCAGGTCTCTTCCACGAAGCGGATGCCCGCGTTCAGGAAGAAAGAGATGCGTCCGACCACGCGCGGCAGCGCCTCTGCGGAAACGTCGCCACGGGCGCGCACCGCATCGAGCACCGCGATCGCGGTGGCCATGGCGTAGGCGGTCTCCTGGACCGGTGTCGCGCCGGCCTCCTGCAGGTGATACGAGCAGATGTTGACCGGGTTCCATTTCGGGATCGCATCGACGCTATACGCCACCATGTCGCTGATCAGCCGCATCGACGTCTCGGGCGGGAAGATGTGCGTCCCGCGCGACAGGTACTCTTTGATGATGTCGTTCTGGGTCGTTCCCTGGAGCACGCCCGCGTCGACTCCGGAGCGTTCGGCCGCCGCCTGGTAGAGGGCGAGCAGCCACGCGGCGGTGGCGTTGATGGTCATCGACGTGTTCATGCGGTCGAGCGGCAGGCCCTCGAACAGCACGGCCATGTCGTCGATGTGCCCGATCGGTACGCCGACCTTGCCGACCTCACCGCGCGCAAGCGGGTGGTCGGAGTCGTACCCGGTCTGGGTGGGTAGGTCGAATGCGACCGACAGCCCCGTCTGCCCTCTCGACAAGTTCGTGCGATACAGCGCGTTGCTCGCTGCGGCCGAAGAATGGCCCGAGTAGGTCCGGAAGACCCAAGGGCGGTCGCGTCTGTCTTCAGGCCGTGAAGTCATGCCGTCTCCCGAACGCAAGTGACCGAGAATCCTAGCAAAACCATCCTGCTCGGTCGGGTCCTCGCGCGTTTCGGCCCGGACTCAGCGCTTTCGATCCCCGGCGGTTGCGCGCCTGCGCGTTGGCCGCTTTGCGGCCAAAGCTTCCGCCCGGCGTTTGATCTGCTCGTGCGGGTCCTCGCCTCGCTGCGCGTTGGCCGCTTTGCGGCCAAAGCTTCCGCCCGGCGTTTGATCTGCTCATGCGGGTCCTCGCCTCACTCTTGTATCGTCTCTCGTTGTGTCCGATTTCTTCTACGAGCTGACGCCGGACCGCGTGCTGACGGCCGTGGAGGAAGCGGGGTATCTGCCCACGGGCCACTGTTCTCCGCTGACCTGCCTCGAGAACCGCGTCTACGACATTCGGCTCGAAGACGGTTCGCACCTCATCGCGAAATTCTACCGGCCGAATCGCTGGAGCCGAGAGGGTGTGCTCGAGGAGCACCGCTTTCTCGACGATCTTGCCGGCGCGGAGATCCCGGTCTGCGCACCGCTCCCGTTCAGCGACGGCGGGACGCTTCGCAGTGTCGAGGGTATCCACTACGCCTTCTGGCCGCGGATCGGCGGGCGCGCTCCGGAAGAATTCGAGGATGAGCAGGTGCAGGTTCTCGGTCGCCTGCTGGCTCGGATCCACAACGTCGGCGAGATCGCGGACGCACCGCATCGTCCGCGACTCGAGGCGCAGACTTCGGCGCTCGCACCGCTCGCGTACCTCGAAGATCGGGGCTTCCTGCCGCCGGAGTGCCGGCGGCGCTACCGCGCGGCTGTCGAGCAGATCGCGGCGCTGTACGCGGAGTGGAGCGCGGCGGTTCCGGTGCACCGCATCCACGGCGACTGCCACGTCGGAAATCTGCTGCGGACCGACGCGGGTTGGTGCTTTCTCGACTTCGACGACTTCGTGGTCGGCCCGGCCGTGCACGACGTCTGGATGCTCCTGCCCGGTCGCGACGCGGAGGGCGCGCGCCAGCGCGCATTGCTGATCCGTGCCTACGAACAGTTTCGCGAGTTCGACCCGCGTTGGCTGCGTCTCGTCGAGCCGCTGCGGGCATTCCGCTTCATCTTCTACGCCGCCTGGATCGCGAAGCGTTGGCAGGATCGGGCCTTTCCTGCGGCGTTTCCACATTTCGGGGTGGCGGACTACTGGGAGAACGAAACGCGTGATCTCGAGGAACTCGCCGAGCGGCTCGCGGGTGGTGACGCGGAAGTCGCTCCGGGCGGCAGCGAGCGCGGCGCGAACGCCGAGCCCGAACTCACCAACGAGGACTTCTTCTGGGATCTGTGAAGCGGCGAAGCGCTCAGGCGCGCCGGCGCCGGAGCGAGGCGAGACCCACCAGGCCGAGGCCGAGCAGCGACGCCGTCGACGGCTCTGGGACGATCACGTTGAAGGTCCACACGAATTCGTAGGGCGCACCGCCACCCGTGGTGCCGACGTTGAGGTTCAGTTCCGGGGCGTCGAAGCCCATGGTGAATCCGCACTGACCGGTCAGGCTGTCGGCACAGTTGAGGCTGCCGTATCCGACCGTTATTGGTAGTAGTACGGTCCCGAAATTCGTGGGCCCGCCGACGGAGGCGTTACCGAGGAATTGCTCGTAGGTGCCCCGGACGGTGCCGGTCGTGGCGACACCTGCGATCGATCCGCCAAACTGGACCGCGGCCCAGTCGTCGACATCGAACACGAGGTTCGTGAAGACGAGTTTGTCGACCCCGTCGATCGCGCCCCCGGTGTCTTCCATCGTGAGCGTCGCGACTTCGACGTCGATGTCGACGGTCCAGCTGAGGCCGCCGTTGAAGGTGAAGTCCATCGTCCCCGTCGCCGGCGCGGGTGTGACGTCGAAATCGTAATCGATCGGAGCGCACACGCCGCCCTGCGGGCAGGCGCCGCCGGTGTCGAGACCGGGCCCGCTGACGTTGAGCGCGCTAGAAACGCCGGCCCAGCAGACGCCGATCAATAGTACCGTTGCGAATTGAGCGATCATTCGGGTCAACATCTTCCGATCCCCTTTCGAAGACACGCGCACGCAACAGCGCCGCCGCCGTCTACCGACGGCGGCGAGCCGTTGCCAAATACCACGAAATTGTGGGTTAGTTCAAGAAGTTTCTGCGGCTGCCGCAGGCGAGGCCAATGAGCCCCAGTCCGAGCAGCACGGCCGTGCTCGGCTCGGGGACCATGCCGGTGAAGACGATGTCCGCCTTGACGCTCAGGTCGTCGCTCTCGCCCAAGAGGATCCCTGGAATTTCCGTGAGCGTGATTCCGCTCAGGACAAGCGTTCCGGTGTTGATGTTGATGCTCCCGCTGATCGTCCCCGAGTCGTCGGTGAACGGCACCGCCATGTTCATGACGGGCGGGGTCACGTTGTTCGAGTCGCTGGCGCTGTAGACACCGTTGATGTCCAGCGGGCCCGCGAAGAAGGAGTAGTTGCCGCCGCCATCGTCCTGCCCGAGGAGTGTCGAGTATCCCGTCCCGGGCACGATGCTCGCGGATTCGATCACGAACTCGTCGAAGCCCCCGTAGGGGGTATCCATCATGATGAGTCCCGACATCGGAACGGTCAGCGACAGGTCGCTCAAGTCGATGGTATCCGTGTCGAATTCGACGAAGACCCCGGACAACGGAAGCTCCGTAGCGGACACGATCGTGGTTCCGCCGGGGTCGGTCGTCGCCGTCACCGTGACGGTGCCGGTCGTGAAAAAGTACGTCACGGGGACCGCTGACGCGGGCCCGGCGACCAACAATGCCCAAAGCAGGCATACCAGTAACCTTCCCATTCGAGATCCCCTTCCCAAAGGCGCGAAATCGGGTATTGACGCTGGTTCTACAGCGCTGTTGTAAAACAAAGCAAGTTCAGTGCCAACCGGAATTTGCACTCTGTAGTTGCCGGTGTCCTATTTTGCCCTTTGATTTCAATCACTTGGACAATTCTTGCGACTCTCGGTCAGGTATGTGGTGATTCCCACTGGGAACTCGCGTTCCCCTCTAGGGAAAACTTCTTCCGTTGATTCCCTGGGGGGCGCCGCCGTCGCGTCGCCACGGGCCCCACATCCGCGACAGACCTTTCCGGTGGTGCGAAAGCTGCGATCTTCGGGGCGTGTTGCGAACCTTCGACCACGCAGTGGTTGCCGTGCGGGAACTCGAACTCGCGTCGGACCGCATGGGCCGCCTGCTCGGACGCGCCCCGTCGTGGCGCGGTGTTCACCCGGATCTCGGCACCGCGAATTCCTTGTTCCAGCTCGACAACGGTTATCTGGAACTCCTCGCGCAGCAGGGGGCGGGGTCGCAGGGAACCGCGATCGCGAATGTGCTCGACGATCGCGGCGAGGGGCTGGTGGCGCTCGCGTTCGGGACCGACGACGTCGACGCGTTTGCGCAGCAGTTGCGCAGTCGCGGCGTCGCAGTAGCCGATTCGACGCCGGGCGAGGGCCGGCGGGCGGAGCCGGCTGGCTCGCAGGGCTCGGAAGTCGTGCGCGCCTGGTCGACTCTCTGGTTGCCTGCGGATGCGACGCGCGGGCTGCCGCTGTTCGCGATCCAGCACCGTTCGCCCGCGTCGAGCCTGCCGCTTCAGCCGCCGGACGGCGGTCCGGATGCGGCCATCCACGCGCTCGATCACGTCGTCGTGATCAGCGACGACCCCGGCGCCTCGCGCGCGGTCTACTCGGACCTGCTTGGGCTGCGGCTCGCACTCGACCGCGACTTCGAGCAGCGCGGCCTCCGGATCTGCTTCTTTCGGGTCGGCGGTGTGACGATCGAGGTTGTGGGGCCGCGCGAAGCCGCGCCGGATGCCGGGGCTTCGGATCACTTCGGTGGAATCGCATACCGGGTTCGCGACGTCGCCGCGGCCCGTCGTCGGCTCGTCGCTGACGGCTTCGATGTCTCCAGTCAGCGACCGGGCCACAAGCCCGGTACCCGCGTCTGCAGCGTGCGCGATGGACCTTGCGGTGTGCCGACACTGCTGATCGAGGCTGCGAAGCGTCCCGAATGACGCCCCGCCGTACGGGCGCGTGCCGTGCGCTACCGCGAAGCCGTTGCGAGCGGTAGAATTTTGCATGGCCCAGGTTCAGCCGGAGTTCCAGGATGTCCCCGACGAGATCGAGGAAGCGATCCTCGATCTCAAGCGTGAGCGCAACGCGGTGATCCTCGCGCACTATTACCAGGAGTCGGAAGTCCAGGATCTCGCGGACTTCGTCGGCGACTCGCTCGCACTCGCGCAAGCCGCCGAGAAGCTCGAGCGCGATGTGATCGCGTTCTGCGGCGTTCATTTCATGGCCGAGACGGCCAAGATCCTGAACCCCGAGAGCACGGTGGTGATTCCCGACATGGCGGCGGGCTGTTCGCTCGCGGACGGTTGTCCACCCGGTGAGTTCCGCGGGTTCATCGACGAGCATCCCGGCGCGAAGGTGCTCTCCTACATCAACTGCAGCGCCGAGGTGAAGGCGATGAGCGATCTCATCTGCACCTCGTCGAACGCGGTGAAGATGACGCAGTCGCTCGGCGACCATCCGATCGTGTTCGCGCCGGACCGACACCTCGCGCGCTGGGTTGCCGCTGAGGCCGGTCGCCCCGACCTGATCGTCTGGCCCGGCGCGTGCGTGGTGCACGAGCAATTCTCCGCCAAGCGGCTCGCGCACTTGAAGGTGCAGCATCCCGATGCCGAGGTGCTCGCGCACCCCGAGTGCGACCAGGCCGTGCTGGATCAGAGCGACTTCATCGCCTCGACGACCGGCATCATCCAGCGCGCGGTCGACTCGCCCGCACAGACGCTCATCATTGCGACCGAAGACGGTGTGTTTCACTCGATCAAGCAGAAGGCGCCCGACAAGGTGCTGATTCAGGCGCCGGGTCTGGACGAGAGTTGCGCCTGCAATCGTTGCCCCTACATGCGACTCAATACGCTCGAGAAGCTCTACTTGTGCCTGCGCGATCTGAAGCCGGAAGTCACGGTGCCCGAAGACATCCGCGTGCGCGCCCTGCAACCCATCCAACGCATGCTCGAACTCTCCGCCTGACACACCGCCACCATCTGCCGATAGAACCGGTTCGCGGGTCTAGCTCAGTCGCTCGATCAGGGCGGTGGCGATGCGTTCGGCGCCGTCGATGGCGGGGGGTGGCGGGGGGGCGGGCAGGGCGAAGAGGGCATCCAGGGAAGCTCGCCAGCGGCCGGTTTCGAAGTCGGAGCGTGCCATCGCCCGGGCGCAGCCGAGACGGTGGAGTCCGGCTTCGAGCAGCGGCGCCTCGGGGAAGCCCGCGCGTGGCAGGTACAGGAAGCGGACATCGTGGGCGAGGGCTTCGGAGACCGTGCCGTAGCCGGTCTTGCCCACCACCGCGTCGCAGGCGCGCATCAGGTCTTCGTGCGCGACCGGTGACGGACTCGGCAGGGAGGTCCAGCTGCCGCCGATCCCGGCCGGCGTTTCGCCGATGATTGCAAAGCGGTAGTCGGACAGATCGTCCGAGCCAGCTGCGATCGCACCCGCGCCGAAACCACCGAACGAAACGAGTATGAGCCGCCGTGAATCTTCGGGGTCGAACCCGAGGCGCTCGCGGCAGGCGGTGCGAGAGTGCGGCGAGCGGTTCACGACGAACGGCATGTCGACGACCCGGCGAAACGCGGCGAAGTCGCTGTGCAGCGGCAGGCGATAGCTGCATTCTGCGCCCGCATATGCGGTTGCATAGCATTCGGAGATCGGCGCCCAACGTGGTTCGTACGCCGCGTACTGGGCGGTGATCCAATCCCAACTGAAGTTCGCCATCCCGACCGCGGGAACCTCCGCGCGTGCGGCGGCGGCGAACGCGAGCGGTGGGATGTCGGCGATGACGAGTGACGGTGCGAGCGTCGCGATGAATCGCGCCTCTTCGTCGACCCGCTGCTGCCAGCTGCGCACGAACGATTCGTGGGCTGCGAGGCTGCTCGCGACATCGATCTCCATGCCCGAGTGCTGGAGGATGCCGACGTCGACCGCGGACCGCGAGCAGGCGACGCTCGCGTCGCGTTCCTGGAAGATCCAGTGGGGCGCGTCGGTGCGGACGTGCAAGGCGAGCTCGAACGGGCTGCTTCGCAACAGCTCCGCGATCAGTGCCCGTGTGCGGGTCGCGTGGCCGAAGCCGTGGCCGGAGACGTAGAAGAGGAGTCGGCGCAGGGTCTGCCTCAGGCGTCCGCGAGATCCTCGGCGCTGAACCCGTACGCCTCGGCGTACTCAGAGTCACGATTGGCGATCAGGCGCGCCGATTCGACCATCACGCGGCACTGCTTCACGGTGGCGTCGTCCTGCATCTTGCCGTCGATCATCACGGTGCCGGTGCCGTCGCCCATTTCTTCGATGACCCGCCTGGCCCAGCGGACCTCGTCGGGCGGCGGGCTGAAGACTCGGCGTGCGATCTCGATCTGCTTGGGGTGAAGCGACCAGGCGCCCACGCAGCCGAGCAGGAAGGCATTGCGGAACTGGTCCTCGCAGCCGATCGGGTCGCTGATGTCGCCGAACGGGCCGTAGTAGGCGAGGGCACCGGTCGCCGCGCAGGCGTCGACCATGCGCGCCATGGTGTAATGCCACAGGTCCTGCTGAGCGGTCGGCCGCGGCGCGTTCTCGTTCTCGGGGTCGGGATCGTCGCGCACCAGGTAGCCCGGGTGCCCGCCGCCGACGCGCGTAGTCTTCATGCGTCGAGAGGCCGCGAGGTCGGCGGGGCCGAGGCTGATGCCCTGGATGCGCGGACTCGCCGACACGATCTCCTCCACGTTTGCGACGCCGAGTGCGGTCTCGAGGATCGCGTGCACGAGGATCGGCTTCTGCACGTCTCCCTTGGCTTCGAGCTGGGCGAGCAACTGGTCGACGTAATGGATGTCCCAGGCGCCTTCGACCTTCGGGACCATGATCACGTCGATCTTGTCGCCCGCCTGTGTGACGATCTGAATCAGGTCGTCGAGCACCCAGGGGCTGTCGAGGCTGTTGATGCGAACCCAGAACTGAGCGTCTCCGAAGTCGGTGTTGCGCGCGATCTTGATCAGACCCTCGCGGGCGGCGATCTTGTTGTCGGCTTCGATCGCATCTTCGAGGTTCGCGAGCAGTACGTCGAGCTTGCCGACGAGGTCGGGGACCTTGGTCGCCATGCGGGGGTTGCTCGGATCGAAGAAGTGGATCATCCGCGAAGGGCGGACCGGTACGTCGATCTCCGGCGTCGGTGCGCCGATTGCGAGGGGCTTGGCGAAGCTGCGGGGGTTGCGCATCGGAGGGACTCCTTGCTGGGGCTATTCGTAGAGCTTGTGTACCTGGACGGCGCCCTTCGGGCCGATTTCCAGGCACAGGTCACACAGAACGCACTCGTCGAGGTTCTCTTCGGCGATGCGAAGCGTTTCGCCGCTCGAATCGAAGATCGCGACCGGGCAGACCTCTTCGAGCTTTTTGGCGAGTTCCCGGTCGTCGGCAATCTTCGCGTCGACGGTCACTTCGATGAACATTCCGGACATCAGGAGGTCTCCCCGAGTCGTTCCCGAATCAGCGCCGGAATCTCCTCGATGCGCTCGGCCACCGAGATGCCGGCGGCGCGCATGCGCTCGATCTTGTCTGCAGTGGTGTCGGCCTTGCCCTCGACGATCGTGCCCGCGTGGCCGAAGCGCATGCCGGGCATCTCGTCCATGAAGCGGCCCGCCATGAACGCGACGATCGGCAGGCGCGAGCCGTTGTCGCGCACCCAGTCGGCGAGTTCGGCCTCCATGCGGCCGCCGGGCTCCGAGTAGATGGCGATCGCCTGTGTCTCGGGGTCGGCTTCGAACAGCGGCATCAGCTCCGCATAGCTGGTGCCGATGATGGCGTCACCGCCGATCGAGACCGCGGTACTCTGCCCGAGGCCCGCCGCGGTGAGGGTATTGGCGATCTCGGTCGTCATCCCGCCCGAGCGCGACATGACCCCGACCGGGCCCTTGCTGTAGGCGGTGCGGGTGTTCGCGGCCGGCCCGCCGATGCCGCCCATCTTGGCCTCGCCGGGCGAGATCAAGCCAAGGCAGTTCGGGCCGATGATGCGTGCACCGCGCAGTGCGGCCAACTCGACCATCTGCGCGACCTCGCGCCGCGGAATCCGCTCGGTCACGATGACGATCAACTTGATTCCGTTTTCAAGTGCTTCGAAGACCGCGTCGCGGGTGAACTTCGGCGGTACGCAGACCACCGAGCCATCGACGTGCGACTTCGCGGTGATGTCGCGCACGCAGTCGAATACGGGAACGCCGTAGACGTCGCGGCCCGCGCGCCCCGGTGTCACGCCGCCGATGATCTTTGCACCGTAGTCGAGGTTTTCGCGGGTCAGGTTCACGGCCTCTCGGCCGGTAATGCCCTGGACGATGAAAGTGGCGTCCGCGTTGATCAGGATCGACATCAGGAGGCCTGCATCTTTGCGACGGCGCGGCCCGCGGCCTGGTACATCGAGACGCTGCGATCGCAGAATTCAACGCCGTACTTCTTCAGGATCTTGAACCCTTCGTCTTCCCACGCGCCCGGGATCCGGAAGATCGCGATGGTGTCGGCCGGGTCGCGCCCGGACTCGACGCAGCCCTTGATTACGCCGCGCGCGACGATGTCTACACGGGTGTTGGAGACGACGTTCATCATCACCGCGATCTTCTCGACGCCGGGCTTGCCGAGCACCAGCTTGGTGAGCTCGCAGGTCTTCTTCACGCTCGGATTGCCGCCGATCTCGCAGTAGTTGGCGGGTTTGCCGCCATGTTTGCGGACCGCGTCGAACAGGGTGAGTGAGCCGCCGCCTGCACCGATCACGAGTCCGAGGTCGCCGTCGAAGCCGACCACGTTGCCCGCGACACCGCGGTGGTCGGACGCATCGACCTTGGCGCCCGCGATCTCGAAGTCGGTGGGCGGACGCGCCTGGCGCGTTTCCTCGGGTTGGATTCCGAGTTCTTCGAGCAGCGCTTCATGGCTGCCGCGTGCTTCGGCCTCCATGTCGACGTGGCCGTCGAGGACCACGAAGCGACCGTCTTCGAGGCGCACCAGCGGGTTGATCTCGGCCAGCGTGAGGTCGTACTTCAGGAAGACCTGGATCAGTTCGTGCACGATCGGGGTCAGCCGGTTGAGGTCGCTGCCCGAGACCCCCGTCGCGCCGATGGCCTCCTTCGCGACCCGCGGCGTTACCGGGAACAGGGTCGAGAAATGGGTCTTCGAGACATGGTCGGGGTGGGTTTCGGCGACCTCCTCGATGTCGATGCCGCCCATGTCGCTGAAGATCACGACCGGCAGCTTGCGACGGCCGTCCCAGGTCACGCCCACGTAATACTCCTGCGCGATCGGGCTCTTCTCCTCGACGAGGACCGACTCGGCGTGCTGTCCGTTCACGACGATCGGGAGGATCTCGTCGAACAGCGCCGCGGCCTCGTCCGGAGTGTCGGCGAATTTCACCGCGCCGGCTTTCATGCGGCCGCCGGACAGAACCTGACTCTTGAGGACCACCGGCTGGCCGATCTCGGCCGCAATGCCATGCGCCTCCTCGGTCGAGCGCGCGAGCCCGCTCTTGCCGAGCGGCATGCCGTGCTTCGCGAAGAGCGTCTTGGATTCATGCTCGTAGAACCGCATCGATCGGGGGGTCTCCCACGGATTTGGAGTGATGGGGCGTCGGCCTCGTATGCTGCGGTCACGGGCGGTGATCGCGCCGGAGTCGCGCCTGTAAACATGCGGACTCTATTGTGTTTTGGTGTTTTCGGCAAGAGCGGCTGCGACCTCGGGGGAGTCCCTCAGAGTCGTCGCTGCGCCTTCAGCCTGCGTAGTGGCTGCGGCGTTTCAGTGCGATCTGACGTTCGAGGTCGAAGATCTGCGTCTTCTTCCAGCCTTCGGGTGCGTCGTCGTGCCGCTCGCCTTCGTCTCTCTCGAATTTGTGTCCGAGCAGCCGGCAGTCGACGATGCCGAGGTCGGGTCGCCCCGGGAAATCGCGTTTGCCGTCGACCTCCGTTGCTGCGAAGACGGTGTCACCCGCGAACAGCGGCGCTGTGTGACGGCCGGTCGGGTAGGCGATATCGCCGAGCGCGTTGTCTCCGATGTCGGGAGACGACAGGCCGAGGCAGAGCACGAACGGGATGCCGCCGAAGATGATCAGCTCGCCACCGACGTAGCGCTTCGGGTCGAGGTCGATCATGTACTGGTTGCAGTGCACCTGGCTGGTGTTGTCGAGCATCGCGGTCAGCGCGATGTGCTCCGTCGTCATGGTGCGGCCGCGGCTGTGTTCGATCCGGGTGCCGGTTTCGAAGTCTTCGAAATAGCTGTCGGGACTCGAGAGGTGTGCGCGGGCTCCGTAATCGGCGTTCGGGTCGTAGTCCGGCAGCCACAAATCGCAGGCCACCTCATCGGGTTCGACATCGCCCGGGTGCAGGTCGGCATCCATGTCGTGCTTGTAGACCTGGACCTTCCGCTGCCAGGACATCACCACTGCTTCGTCGTCGCTGCCGATGTTCTTGCGCGCGGTGGACTGCACGTGGACGATCCCGAGATTCGGACGGCTCGACGAGGGCCGCACATTCAGCGCCTTCGTTTCGACCTCGATGGTGTCGCCGATGTAGACCGGCGCACCGAAGCGCATGTCGATGTATTCGAGGTTCGCGCGTGCATTCTCGGAGATGTCCTCGACGGTCTGGCTGAACGCGACCAGCATTGCGAGGCCGGGCGGGCAGACCAGCCCTTCGTATCCGTAGGCGCGTGCGTAGTGGGCATTCTTCGCGAGAGGGTTGGCGGTCATCGCGAATTCGGTGAAGGTGGCGAACAGCCCCTCGGTGACGGTCTTCCCGCCCTTGTGACGAAAGACCTGACCCGGCTCGAAGTCCTCGAGGAAGTTGCCGGTTCGGCGGTGGATGATACGCGGGGATTCGGACATCTTGTCTCCTGGAAGGCGCGCAAATCTACTCCTGCGGCTCGACGTGCGCCACGCTCGTTTCGCCGAGTGGGCAGGCCTCCGGAAATGGGCAGCGTGCCGCGTGCTCGCGCAGGCACGCACGTCGCCCGAGTGTATCGAGTGCGGCCTCCACGGCCGCGAGCGGTGGGGCGTCGGATTCGCTCGTGAGTGCGATGCGCAGCGCGCCGGGTTCGCCCTCGGTGTCTTCACCCGGCCGGACGAAGCCCAAGTGGACGGCCGCCGCCTGCGCGGCGGGAGAAAGCGGGGTCTCGCGCGCAGCAGGCCAGAGGTCGCGCAGCGGTCG
>JAFDEI010000268.1 GCA_019310425.1 Deltaproteobacteria bacterium
GCGAGAGGAACTTCGCGCTCGCTGCCGTCGTCCTCGATCCGCAAGGCGGTGTCCGGAGCGAGGCTGAGCAGCGCGCGGACCGCCGCGCCGGTGCGACTGCGCGCACGCAGCTCGAGCACCTGGCCGAGCAGCACCAGCGTGATGATCACCGCCGCTGCCTCGAAGTAGACCGCCACCGTACCGTCGTGGGCGCGAAAGGATTCCGGGAACACGCCGGGCGCAAGGGTCGCGACGACGCTGTACCCCCAGGCCGCGCCCGTGCCGATCCCGATCAGCGTGAACATGTTGAGGTGACCGGTGCTGAACGATGCCAGGGCGCGCTCGAAGAACGGGCGCCCGCACCAGAGCACGACCGGCGTCGCGAGCAGGAACTGGAACCACACCAACGCACGCGCCGAGAACCGCGATGAGATCGGGTTGCCTGGCACCATTTCGAGCATCGCGACGATGAAGACCGGCAGCGTGAGCACGAGCCCGAATTTGAAGCGCCGCAGCATGTCCTCGAGTTCGGGGTTGGCCTCTTCCGCAGCACTGATCTCCATCGGCTCGAGCGCCATGCCGCAGATCGGGCAGGTGCCGAACTCGTCCTGCACGATCTCGGGGTGCATCGGGCAGGTGTAGGGGCCCGGGCCTTCGACCGACCGTTCGCTGGGGGACTCGGCGAGGAAATGCTCGGGATCGGCGCGGAAGCGTTCGAGGCAACGCGCACCGCAGAAGCCGTACGAAATGCCCGCATGCAGGGTGCGGTGCGGTCCGTCGGGTTCGACCGTCATCCCGCAGACGGGGTCCTGCAACGACACGTCAGTCCAATTTCGCCGCGGATACGAGATCCGCGACATCGTGACCCGTCGGCGACTGGAAGACGCGCAGCCCGAACTCGGGCACGATTGCGAGGATGTGATCGAAGACGTCGGACTGGATGGCCTCGTAGTTGGTCCATTCCTGATCGTTGCTGAAGCAGTAGAGCTCGAGCGGCAGGCCCTGGGGCCCGGGCGCGAGCTGACGAACCATCAGCGTGTAGTCGCGTTCGTGAATCTTCGGATGATTCCGCAGGTAACCCACGATGTACGCGCGCAACGTCCCGATGTTCGTCAGCCGGCGAATGTCGGCTTCGACCCGCGCGTCGCCGCCGGACTCCGCGTCGTAGCGTTCGAGTTCAGCCTTCTTCTCGGCGATGTAGTCCGCCAGCAGGGCCCAGCGCCCGAACTTCTCGATCTCCTCGGCGGTGAGGAAGCGCACGCTTCTGATGTCGATGCAGACCGAGCGCTTGATCCTGCGGCCTCCCGAGAGCGACATGCCGCGCCAGTTCTTGAACGACTCGTCGATGAACTTGTGGGTCGGGATCGTCGAAATCGTCTTGTCCCAGTTCTGCACCTTCACGGTATGGAGCGCGACTTCGATCACATCACCGTCCACGCCGGCCTGCGGCATTTCGACCCAATCACCCACGTGGATCATCTCGTTGGTCGCGATCTGGATGCTCGCAACCAGCGATAGGATCGTGTCGCGGAAGACCAGCAGCAGCACGGCCGTCATCGCGCCGAGGCCCGACAGGAAGATCCACGGCGAACGGTCCATCAGTAACGAGACGACGATGATCGTCGTCACGACCGCGATCGCGATCTTGACCAGCTGGATGTAGGCCTTGATCGGCCGGCGCCGATATTCGGGGTTCGATTCGTAGACCCCGTTGACCGCCGTGAGGAACGCAACCAACGAGGTCGACGCCACCACCACGATCAGTGAAACGGCAACGCGCTGAATCAGGGACGCGAGGCCATCATTAAGGTTTGGAATCCACTCGATGCCATGGTAGATGACGAGCGCGGGCGGGATGTGGGCGAGCCGCGCGAACAGCTTCGCGTCCACGAGTGCATCGTCCCAGGTCGCCTTGCTGCGCGCGACCAGCCGACGGATCCCCCACACGAGCCAGACGCGCACGATCCAGTAGACCGCGAACGCAACCGCGAGCAGCACACCGAGGTGTGCCAGGTCGGAAAGCGGCGGGTTGTCCTGCACCCACTGCGGCAGCCAGCGTTCCATCGAAATGGCGTCCCCCGAGTCTTCAGCGCAGACACGCGCTGCGGTCTCGAAAGCTACTCGATTCGATTCGCGAGGGCATCGGGCGAGGCGCCGGGGCCAGCCCGCGACGAAGAGTTCGTAGCTCACGAACCACATGCGCGACGGCCCGTCGAATCGCATAAGATCGGGGTGGAAGCCGGGCGACGGCTCCTGGCACGAAACCACAGCGATCGGCTGTTCCGGCCCGGCCGGCGGTGGGTCGATCCGGAGTGCTGCGAATGGACCAACCGAAGACCCCTCGGTTGCTTGCGCGCTTTACGCGAGGTGCGCTGCGTCACGGCATGCGAATCGTCACACACGGAGTCGTCGGTGGTCTCCTCGCCCTGCTCATCGTCGGCGTGGTGGTGCTCGAGAAACGCCCCGACCTCCAGGTCTGGCACGAGGCCGACCTCGACGAAGAGTTCACCGCCGACTCCGAGGTTGCGAGCTTCGCCGATTACCTCGAGCTCGAGGATCGCCTGTTCGAGCAGCTCGAAAAGCAGGTGTACGACGAGGTTCCGGCGGACCAACGACATTCGCTCAATCGCTATTCGCGCGACAGTCGCGCCGACCCGAGCCGCTGGCCCCGCAATTGGAACCGCAGCTACGAGCTGAGTTCGGATACAGCCGTCGCGGGGGCGCTCTTGCTCCACGGCCTGTCGGACTCCCCCTACAGCATGCGGACGCTCGCCGAACGCCTGCACGCCGAAGGCTTGCACGTCCTCGTGCTGCGCGTGCCCGGCCACGGCACCGCCCCGGTCGGTCTCGTCGACGTCGACTGGGAAGACATGGCCGCCGCCGTGCAGATCGGCGTCCGTCACCTGCGCGACGAGGTGGCGGATGCCCCGCTGTACGCCGTCGGCTATTCCAACGGCGGCGCGCTCGCCGTCCAGTACGCATTGTCCGCTCTGGAAGACGACACGCTGCCGTCACTCGACGGCCTCGTGCTGCTCTCACCGGAAATCGGCATCTCGCGGCTTGCCGCACTGGCGACCTGGCAGGAATGGCTCGGGCACCTGCTCGGTCTCGGCAAGCTGTCGTGGAGCTCGATCCTGCTCGAGTACGACCCATTCAAGTACGGATCGTTCGCCATCAATGGAGGCAAGCTCGCGCACGAATTGACCATCGAGATCCAGAACCGCATCGGCCGGGTCGCTGCGGCAGGGGGGCTCGACCGGTTCCCACCCCTGATCGCGTTTCAGTCGATCGTGGACGCCACCGTCACCGCGCCCGCCCTGGTCAAGAATCTGTTCGAGCGGCTGCCAGCGGGGGAACACGAACTGGTTCTCTTCGACGTCAATCGAACCGCACAGATCAGCTCACTTCTGAACCACAACCCCACCGCCTGGGTCGACAGCATGCTCGAGAATCGAAAGCTGCTTTTCGGCCTCACCGCCATCACCAACGAAGGCCCCCACAGCGAACGCGTCGTCGTCCGTCACCGCGCTCCCGGCGCCAGAGTCGCGACCTCGACCCCGCTCGACCTGCGCTGGCCCAAAGACGTGTATTCACTCTCCCACGTGGCACTGCCGTTTCCACCCGACGATCCCGTCTATGGCGGACCGAATGCGGCCGAGAGCCCCGGGATCCAGCTCGGCAATGTGGCGCTCCGCGGCGAGCGCGGTGCACTGCTGATCTCGGCCTCCGATCAACTCCGCCTGCGCTGGAATCCGTTCCATTCCTACCTGCTCGATCGTACCGTCGAGTTCGTACTGCGCAGCCGCACGCTCGAGGATCGAGCCGCGCGATAGAACCGCGCGCGGGCGACGGGGCGAGAAGACCGGGTTCCGCGCCCTTCCGTCGATCTGGTAGCCTGAGTCTTCGCCCCGAGGAGGAAGTCGACATGCAGGAATTTCGTGGACGCGTCGCCGTCGTAACCGGTGCCGCCAGCGGGATCGGGCTGGCCCTCAGCCGGCGCTTCGCCGCCGAAGGAATGAAGCTCGCGATGGCGGACATCGAGACAGATGCGCTCGAAAACGCGCGCTCCGAAATCGAGAAGAGCGGCGCCGAAGTGATTGCCGTACGCACGGACGTGAGCGTTGCCGACCACGTCAGTGCGCTCGCCGAGGCGACACTCGACGCCTTCGGCAAGGTGCACGTGCTCTGCAACAACGCGGGCGTCTTCGCGGCTGGCACACTCTGGGAGGCGCCGCGCTCGGACTTCGAGTGGACCTTCGACGTGAACGTCTGGGGCATGCTCAACGGCGTCCGCACGTTCGTTCCCATCATGCTCGAGCAGGACGAGCCGGCC
>JAFDEI010000094.1 GCA_019310425.1 Deltaproteobacteria bacterium
GCGATGATACCGTGCGGATCGTCGCGATCGGCGACTCGGTGCTCTTCGGCTGGGCGGTGCCCGCGGGCCGGCGCTACGCGGACCTCCTCGAGCAGATGCTGAACCGGCGATACCCCGGCCGGACCTGGGAGATCATGGTGTTCGCCGCCCCCGGTTACAACCTCGTGATGGAATTGGAAGTGCTGCGTAGCCGCGGGCTCGCCTACCAGCCCGACGCCATCCTCTACGGCTACACGTCGAACGACTCCTGCCTGCCGAACTTCGTTTCGGATCGGCTGAAGGTCTTCTCGGCGACTTCATTCCTGCGCCAGTATCTGACGGGTCTCACTCTCCAAGACCTCGGCCTCATCGTGCGAGACGATCGAATGATCGAAGGGACCGCATTTTCGGAATCCGGTGAGTTCGAAGAGTTGAAATTCTGCGATCCCGCCACCGTGAGTAGCCAGTATCGCGACCTCGTCGGGATGGGGCCGTTCCAGGCGGGGCTCGAAGATCTCGCGAGGATGGGCTCCGAACTCGGCGTTCCGGTCTTCTTCATCGATCATCCGATTCTGGATGGATATCCGGAAGCCGTGGTACCGGAGGGGCTGATCGAGGTGGACGCGATCCGCGGTTTCGCACCGATCGACGGGGCCCGATTCAGGACTCGTCTCGATCCGAAGCAACACCAACTCAGCATGTGGGACCCGCACCCGACCGTGGCCGGAAACGCGCTGATCGCGAAGAACGTCTTCGAGCAACTCGAAGCGGCGGGAGTCTGGGCGCGGCTCGCCGGTGAGCGCGCACAGGAGCGATAGCCATCAGGTACCCGAGCGACGCGGCGGTCCAGCTGCCTCGGCGGCGTCGCCCGCGTTGCCCGCCGGGCGTTCAGGCTGCCGCCCGCTCCGCCGATACGTATTTCGGAGTGCGAACGCCGCCCGGAGGAGCCGATGGGAAACGCGGATTCGATCAGTGAGGAGATGGGATCGATTTTCGATGAGCTGGATTCGGCGGCCGCTCCCCCTGTGGCCGCCCCCCCTATGGCCGCCCCCTCTGCCGCCGCGGCGCCCAGATCGAGCGTCGATCCGATCTCTCTCCCGGAATCGTCGCCCGGTGACGGGCCCGAGTCGGCCTCCTCGATCTCGCAGCAGGTCGCCGAATTCATGCCACTCAACCGGCGGCACGCCCGCGGCAACCCGGCGCTCAGTTCCGCCGAGATGGAACGCTGGCTCGAGCTGCGCGAGCACCTCGAGTACGCCTTCGGTTCTACGAGCCCACCGCTCGGCGCTTCGAAGCGGCTCGCGTTTCGTGTCTCGACCCAACTCAAGGTGCGACTGACGGGCGCGGGAGAGTCTCTCGCCACCTTGCGCAATGTGTCCGAGAAGGGCGGCTTCATCGAAGTCACGCAGCCTCCTGCGCCGGGAACGTCACTCGCGCTCGAGATCGAGACCGGCGACGGCGGCCCGGTTCTGAACATCGATGCCTGTGCGCGGTGGAGCCGCGAGATCGCCAACATGGACGGCCCGGCGGGTGTGGGGGTCGAATTCACGGCAATCGAGGACAGCGACATCGCGCTCCTCGAGAGCGTCGTCGAACAGTCGCTCGCCGCCGCCGTCAAGCAGCTCGGCTGAGCCACCGTCGCTTCCGCGCCGCCTCCCTGCCTGCTGCACCGCCGGATCCGCTGCCATGGAGATTCCGGGGCGGGGCGCTAATTTCCCGGCCCCTGAAGACCCCCCGAAGACCGTTAGGAGACATCCGCATCATGGCCGACATCCAACGCACCCTATCCATCGTCAAGCCCGACGCCGTCGCCAAGGGCGCAACCGGCGACATCCTGAGCCGCTTCGAGAAGGCCGGCCTGGCCATCGTCGCGATGAAGAAGATCCAGCTCACCCAGGAGCTCGCGGAGGGCTTCTACGCGGTGCACAAGCAGCGTCCGTTCTTCGGCGACCTGGTGAAGTTCATGACCTCGGGCCCGGTAGTCGTCAGCGTGCTCGAGGGTCCGAACGCCATCGCGGCGCACCGTGACCTGATGGGGCCGACGAACTCCGAGGAGGCTCCCGCCGGCACCATCCGGGGCGATCACGGCAGCGATATCGAGAGGAACGCCAGCCACGGTTCCGATGCTCCGGAGACCGCAAAGATCGAGATCGCGTATTTCTTCAATGCATCGGAGGTTCTGGGCCCCGTCGAGGCCCTGTAGCTCTGGGCTTCTGCGCTGACTGGGCCGGGCCGGTCGACCCCATGCGGGGCGAGGCCGGGAGCTGGCTACGCGTAGGCGCGCGCCATCAGCATGATCAACCCTACGTACGTCAGTACCAACCAGAAATTGTGGTTTCGAATGGTGCGGCTCACGCGGTGTTCCCTCTCCATCCCCGAGTCATCTTGTCGGACTACTATTCTCTTTCGATAAAAGCGCGCCGACACTTGAGTGCTAGCACAGCTGTTGGCGAGAACGGTGAGCACAGTCACAATAATGTCGGTCGAAGGGGGGTGAAGAGATGAATCTGCGACAACAGCTGGACGCCGACATGAAGACGGCGATGAAGTCACGCGATTCACTGCGGCTCGAGACCATCCGCGGGGTGCGCGGAGCGATCCGCAACAAAGAGATCGACGCCGGCGGCGAACTCGATGACGAGACGATTCTGCGTGTGATCCGCACACTCGTGAAGCAGCGCAGCGATTCGATCGAGCAGTACCAGGCTGCCGGGCGCAGCGAGCTGGCGGAGAAAGAGTCAGCCGAGAAGGGCGTGTTGGAGGAGTACTTGCCTGCCGGACCCGACCCGGCGGAGATTGAGCGGGTGGTGGTGGAAGTGATTGCCGAGACGGGGGCTGCGGGTCCGCGCGACATGGGAAAGGTGATGAAGCCCAGCCTCGACCGCCTCGGCCCCGCAGCGGACGGCAAGCTCGTGAGCCAGACCGTCAAGCGTCTCCTGGCCGACGGCTAGCGCTTTCCTCCCTTCCCCACGAGCGGAGCAGTCTGGTGCCCCGATTGTGCGCGCGGCTCGGGTCAGGGGGGCCTTGCGCTCCCTTTTGAACGGTCGCGAAAGGCCCCCCTGACCCGAGCTGCTTTTGCCGGGGTGAACCGGACTGAAGCACGCCGGGGGTTGGGATGCCTTTCGCGACCGTTCAAAAGGGAGCGCAAGGCATCCCAACCCCCGGCGTGCGTTCGCAGCAAGCCCTACGAACAGGATGAGTGGGGCGGCTGGCCTTCGAGTGAGGGAAGTGGGGGGGGGAGGGCTAGCGGCCCCTGAAGTGGGGGGGGCGTTTGGCGCGGACTGCCGCGAGGCCTTCTTTGGCGTCTTCGGTGGCGAAAGTGCCGGCTTGGATCTCGGCCTCGAGGTCGAGTTGTTGATCGAGGGTGGCGGTGGGGGAGTGGGCGAGGGCGCGTTTGACGCCGCGGTTCGCGAGCGGGGCGTTGGCCGCGAAGGCGGCGGCCATCTCCTGGGTGGCAGCCAATACCGTGTCGCGCGGGATGGCGCGGTTCACGAGTGAGATTGCCGCGGCTTCGGTACCCGTCAGCGTGCGGCTCGAGTAGAGGAGTTCGGCCGCGTGTGCCGGCCCGACGAGCCGTGGCAGGGTCCAAGTGGCGCCCATGCCGGGGTGCAGCCCGAGCGCGGTGAAATTGAGGCCGAGCATTGCGGTCTCCGAGGCGATGCGCACGTCGCAGGCCAGCGCGACACAGAAGCCGGCGCCGACCGCCGCGCCGTTGATCGCCGCCAACGTGGGGCAGGGGAGCTCGCGCAGCGTCAAGAACAACCCGTAGAACGCACGCATCGTGTCGAGATTCTTGCTGTGCCGGCCCGCTTGGCCATCGCGCACCCGCTCATCGATCATGTCGAGGTCACCGCCAGCCGAGAACGCGCGACCCGCACCGGTCAGGATCAGCGCGCGCAGGCTCACGTCTCGCGATAGCTCAGCGATCTCTGCGGCGAACGCCTCGCCCATCGCCCGCGTCATCGCATTCAGCCGGCCGGCATCGTTGAAGGTGAGCGTTGCGACATCGCGGTCGCGGGTCAGAAGCAGAAGGGGCTCGGGCATGGCGGGAAGCCTGCCTGAGCCCCGGTGGTGGAGCAAGTGCGGTCGGCCAGAGGCCGATGCCTGCGGCGTTCAGTCGGCCGAGCGGCGCAGGAACGCGGGTTTCTCCGCCTCGTCTTCGTTCTCTGCCTTGCCGCGTGCGCGCAGGAAGGTCGGAACATCGAGCTCGTCCTCGAAGGGCGACACGAATTCCGAGCCGCCGCCATCGAGATCGAGCAGCGGGGGTTCGGCGATCCCGGCCCGGCTCGGTTCCGCACGGTTTTCGGCCGCCGGGCTGGCTTGCGGCGGTGCCAACGGAGTCGGCTCCAGCCGCAGCGGGGTCACGTTGTGGCTCGCTGCGACCCCGTGCTCGTAGCCGGTCCCGCGCCGGACGCGTTGGTCGTCGAGTCCGGTCGCGATCACCGTTACGCGCATCTCGCCTTCGGGCATCGACTCATCGATCACCGCACCGAAGATGATGTTGACGTCTTCGTGGGCGGCTTCCTGGATCAGCGTCGAGGCCTCGTTGACCTCGAACAGCGTCAGGTCCGGTCCGCCGGTGATGTTGATCAGCACGCCGTGGGCGCCTTCGATCGACAGATCCTCGAGCAACGGGCTGGAAATCGCAGCCCGCGCTGCTTCGATCGCCCGCTCGTCGCCGGCTGCGGTCCCCGTCCCCATCAACGCCACGCCCATCTGGTTCATGATGGTTCGCACGTCGGCGAAGTCGAGGTTGATCAGGCCGTGGATCGTGATCAGGTCCGAGATGCCGCGCACGGCGTTGAAGAGGACCTCGTCCGCAAGCCCGAACGCGTCCTTCATCGCGGTGTTCTTCCCGGCCAGCGCGAGCAGGCGCTGGTTCGGGATCGTGATCACGGTGTCGACGACGTTATGGAGTTCGTCGAGCCCGCGCTCCGCGTTTCGTGTCCGGACCTTGCCCTCGAACACGAACGGCTTGGTCACCACGCCGACCGTCAGTGCTCCCATCTCGCGGGCGATCTCCGCGATGACCGGCGCCGCGCCGGTGCCGGTGCCGCCGCCGAGTCCCGCGGTGACGAACACCATGTCGGTGTCCTGGAAGATCTCGCGCAGGCGATCACGGACTTCGAGGGCCGAGCCGCGGCCCTTTTCCGGGTCGGCGCCGCAGCCGAGCCCGCGCGTGATCTCGCTGCCGAGCTGCACCTTGGTCGGCGCCGAGTTGTACTCGAGCGCTTGTGCATCGGTATTGGCCGCGACGAACTCGACGCCATTGAGCCCCGACAGGATCATGTTGTTGAGCGCGTTGCCGCCGCCGCCGCCCACGCCGACGACCTTGATCGCGGCCTGGTTGCGCGACGAACTCTCGAACTCGAGCAGATCGCGGGTCTCGTCGCCCTGGCTCAGCAGGCCGGGCTGCTCGATGGTGCGGCTCGGCTTTCGGGTCGTCGCCTTGGTGTTTCTACTGACTCTCTTGGACATCTCTCACCCCCCCGGCGCATCTGATGCCGCGCCGAATGTAACATCAAAACGTAATTTTTGTGCAGACTTGGCCAATTTCTTGCGAGTGCTCCCCGCGGGCTGGGCCTTGTTCCCCTCGGGGAAATAAGCCGTCGACATCGAGGATCCCCCTGTGTCCGGCCGTCAGTCGAAGTCGCCGTAGAACCAGTCCCGCATCCGCTGCCGCACGCGGCTGAAGATCGACTCGTCGCGGATCCGGAAACGGCTCTGACGGCGTCCGTCGCGCCCCTGGGCCGATCCGAAGAGCGCGAGGCCTACGCCGGTGGCGTACATCGGACTGCGTACTACGTCTTGAAGGCCGCCCACATCGGTCGGGATGCCGGGTCGCACCGGGGCCTCGAAGATCTCCTCTGCGAGGTCGAGCAGGCCTTCGAGCGCGGAACAACCACCTGTGAGTACCACTCCGGACGGTATGCGGTTCTCCATGCCCGCAGTGACGAGGGAGCGACGCGCCAGGCTCAGGATTTCGTCGACCCGCGGCTCGATGATCTCGCAGAGGATCTTGCGCGAGACCTGCCGCGGCCGGCGACCGCCGACACTCGGTACGCTGATCACGTCGTCGCTCGGCAGGAAGCGTGACGCCGCCACACCGAACTTCTTCTTGATCCGCTCGGCTTCCTCGAACGGCGTTCGCAATCCGACCGCGATGTCGTTCGAGATGTGGTAGCCGCCGAGGCCGAGCACCGAGGTGTGCTTGATCGAGCCGTCTGCGAAGACCGCGACATCGGTGGTGCCGCCGCCGATGTCGATCAGGCAGACGCCGAGATCTCGTTCGTCATCCTGGAGCGACGCCTCCGCCGAAGCCAGCGGCTCGAGCACGATGTCCATCACGTTCAGCCCGGCCTTGTTCGCGCACTTCACGACGTTCTGTGCGCTGCTGACGGCCGCGGTGACGATGTGGATCTTCGCCTCCATTCGAACGCCGCTCATGCCGAGCGGTTCGAGGATGCCGTCCTGGTCGTCGATGATGAACTCCTGCGGGATCACGTGGATCACCTCGCGATCCATGGGGATCGCGACGGCCTTGGCGGCGTCGATCACTCGCTTCACATCGCTCTCGCGTACCTCGCGGTCCTTGACCGCGACGACGCCGTGCGAGTTGAAGCCCTGGATGTGGCTGCCTGCGATGCCGGCGAAGACCGACGTGATCTCGTAATCGGCCATGAGTTCCGCTTCTTCGACCGCGTGTTTGATCGAATCGACGGTGGCATCGATGTCGACGACCACCCCCTTGCGCAGCCCACGCGACGGATGCGTCCCGATGCCGACGATGTCGATGCCGTTCTCGGTCTGCTCCGCGACGATGACGCAGATCTTGGTGGTCCCGATGTCGAGACCGACGATGAGTTCTTCTCTTCTGGACATGTTGCTCACCCCCCAGTGAGTCAGGCCGCCGGATCGCCCGGACGGCCCTAGGTATGGGCGGCTCCGCGCATCCGCGCGTCACCGCCACTTATTTCCGCTTCCTCCGGAAGCGGTTCGTTCCGCAGCACTGCCTGGTCTGCGAATCGAAGGTCGATCTCGCCCGCCTCGGCAACGTCCGGTACTCCGGCCGCGAAAAGGCGCGCGAGCTCTTTCAACTTGGAATCGAAGTCGTCGCGGCCGAGCACGACCCGCGGAGCGATGCCTTCGAGGCGCAGCGTGAGGCCGGTCGGGTCGTTCGCGAGCGCGATCTCCGTCGCGGGGCTCAGCCCGAAGCTGGGCAGGTCGCGCGCGAGCCGAATTGCTCGCGCGATTTCGGCGTGCGGCTCGAGCAGCGGAGGCGTACCCGGCGTGACGATCCGCAGCAGCGAGGAATCGGGCTCGGCCGGAGCCTCGGCGAACGGTGTGCCGCTTGCATCCGCGAGGAAGCGCTGGTCGGACCCACCGGCCCCGACCAATGCAGCTGGAACTCGTTCCTCGACGTTTAGCAGCAGCCGTCCGCCCGGCAGGCGAAGTGCGCGGGCGTGTGCGATCCACGCATGCGCTTCGAGGCGATGCTCGATCTCCTCGAGCGAGATCTCCGCGTGCCCCGCGCGGGGGTCGATGGCGGCAGCGGTCGCGACATCGAGCGCGCCGAGATGCAATGCACCGACCACTGAGACATCGACCAGGGGCGCGTCGGGCGCCAGCCATTCGGATCCGCGTGCGAGCGACACGCCCGAGGTGGCGCCCGCGGCGAGCGCGAGCGCGGCGGCTGCGGCGAACAGCGCACGCGGCGTCCGCTTTGGCGGCGCCTGCCCGCGCACCCGCTGGAGGTGGAAAATCGCGCGCGAACGACGGGTCTCGGCCCTGGTTTCGGCGCGCGTTCGGATCGGTCGGCGGTTCGATCGGCTGCCTCGGTGCGGAATCATCCGGTTCTCCCCAGGATTCTGACCTCGGGGAGAAGTCGGATCCCCGTGGCGTCGTAAACCTGCTTCTGCGCTTCTGCGATCAGCGCCTGCACGTCCCCCGCGGTGGCTCCACCGAGGTTCGTGATGAAGTTCGCGTGCACCTGCGAGATCTCGGCACCGCCGATGCGCCGACCCTTGAGGCCGACCGATTCGATCAGCCGACCCGCAAAATCACCCGGTGGGTTCTTGAATACCGAGCCACACGAGGGCTGATTGAGGGGCTGTGAGGACCAGCGCGCCGTCCGCAATGCCACGCAGCGCGCGGTAGGTGAAGTCGAGTTCATCACGCCGAAGGTGTTGCTGCGAGGTTCCGTTCGGTTCCATTACCTCGACCTCGAGCACGGCGTCTTTCACCTCTCGCTCGGGAATACCCGCATTCATTGCGATCCAGCCACCGACGCTGCCGGGGATGCCGCAGGCGAATTCGAGCCCGGATAGACCGCGTTCGACGCAGAAGTTCGTGATCTGGGCATGCGATACGCCGGATTCGGCGCGAAGGCGGCCGTCGGCCTCCTCTTCGAGTCGGCGCCAGGAGTTCATTCGAATCACCACACCGTCGAAGCCGCTGTCGGGTGCGATGGCGTTGAAGCCCGAGCCGAGCACGGCGTGCGGGATGCCGTGGCGTGAGCAGAGTCCGAGCAGCCGCGCGAGTTCGTCGCGGTCGGCGGGGGCCGCGATCGCTCCGGCGGGGCCACCGACGCGCAGAGACGTGTGCCGCGACAACGGGACGGCGAACTGCACCCGGTCACCCAGGGCCTGTTCGAGTTCGCCGCGCACCGAGTCCGGAATCATCCGCGCTCCGCCTCCAGGCGCTCGACGAGCCGGCTGCCGAGCGTAGTGATGCTGCCCGCCCCGAGTGTCAGGACGATGTCGCCGCTGCGGACCTCGGCCACGAGCGCGTCGAGTACAGCGTCGATATCGGCTACGAAGCGCACGTCGCGGTGCCCGTGCGCTCGGATCGAGTCCGCGAGCGGTGCGGACTCGATGCCGGGGATCTTGTCCTCGCCCGCGGCAAAGACCTCGGACAGGATCAGCACGTCGGCGTCGTTGAACGCGGTCAGGAACTCGTCCCAGACGTCGCGCGTACGCGTGTAGCGATGAGGCTGGAAGGCGGCGACGATCCGGCCGCCGTGCACGCTGCGCACCGACTCGAGCGTGGCAGTGATCTCGGCAGGGTGATGCGCGTAATCGTCCACGACCCGGATGCCCGCGACCTCGCCCTTGAGTTCGAATCGACGCTCGATGCCGACGAAGGTCTGGAGCGCGTCGGCGGTCTTCGCGAACGGCACATCGAGCTCGTGCGCGACCGCGATCGTCGCGAGCGCGTTCAGGATGTTGTGCCGGCCCGGGAGCCGCATCTGGACGATTCCGAGGTCGTCGTCGCCGTGCCGCACGCGGAAGCGAACGCCGTCGGGCCCGGGTTCCACCTCCGAGGCGATCCAGTCGGCCTGAGAGGCGAATCCGTAAGTGGTAAAGCGCCGCGTGAGGTTCGGGAGGATCGACTGCACACCGGGGTGGTCGAGGCACATCACCGCGCAGCCCCAGAATGGCACGCAATTCGAGAATGCGATGAAGGCGTCCTTCAGCGTCTCGAAGTCACCGTAGTGATCGAGGTGTTCCGGGTCGATGTTCGTCACGACGGCGATCACGGGCGCGAGTCGCAGGAACGATCCGTCGCTCTCGTCGGCCTCGGCGACCAGCACGTCGCCCGCGCCGAGCCGGGCGCCGGTCGGTGTGCCGCCCGAACCGAGCACGCGGCCGCCGATCACCGCGGTCGGGTCGAGCCCCGCGGTGTAGAGCACGTGCGCGATCAGTGAAGTGGTCGTGGTCTTGCCGTGGCTGCCCGCGACTGCGATGCCGTCCTTGAGGCGCATGACCTCGGCGAGCATTTCCGCGCGCGCGATCACCGGAACATGGCGTTTCTCGGCAGCGAGCAGTTCGGGGTTGTTCGCTCGGATCGCCGACGAGTAGACCACGACGTCCGCGACGCCGACGTTCTCGGCATCGTGTCCGATTGCGACTGGAATGCCCAGCGATCGCAGCCGGTCGACGGTCGCCCCTGCTTTCAAGTCCGATCCCGACACGCGGTAGCCCTGGTCGTGCAGCAGTTCGGCGAGGCCGCACATGCCGATGCCCCCGGCCCCGACGAAGTGGATGTGCTTGATACGTCGAAACACGCGCTACCTCCGACCGCCCGCGGCGACGAGCGCCGCGCAGTCTTCGATGATCCGTTCGGCCGCGTCCCAGTGCGCGAGCTTCGCTGCGGCCATGCTCATGGCCGAGAGTGTCTCGGGCGCGGCGAAGAGTTCCATGAGTTGCCGGGCCAGCAGTGCCGCGGTCAGCGTCTCCGATGCCAGAACGCGTGCGGCGCCCGCGTCCGCCATCGCGCGCGCGTTCGCGGCCTGGTGATCGTCGGCCGCGTAGGGATAGGGGACGAACAGCGCCGGCAGCCCTGCCAGAGCGATCTCGGCGACTGTGAGCGCACCCGAGCGACAGACCGCGACGTCGGCCCAGGCGTAGCGGCTCGGCATATCGCGCTCGAAATCCACGACCTCGGCGTTCACACCCGCCCTCGTGTAGGCCTCGGCAACCCGCTCGCGATCGGCGCTGCCGGTCTGGTGGAAGATCTCGATGCGCGCAGTGTCCAGCAGCGGGATCGTCTCGATCATCGTTTCGTTGATCTGGTGCGCTCCCTGGCTGCCACCGAAGACCAACAGCCGGAATGGTTCCGCGGGGGTGCGCCGCGCAGGGATCGCACGGAAGGTCTCGATCAGCTGCAGCCGCAACGGTATGCCCGAGGTGCGGATGCGATCGCGCGCGACCCTGGCGGCAAACACCTCGGCGGCTTGGTCGAATTGCACGAACACGCGCCGCGCCAGGCGCGCGGACGCGCGGTTCGTGCGCCCCGGGATCGCGTTGGGCTCGACCAATGCAATCGGAACCCGCCGGAGCCAGGCCGCAATCACCGCGGGAACCGCTGCGTAACCGCCGACCGAGAGCACGATGTCACTCTCGAACTTTCCAATCTGCCGCCAAGCTGCGCCGCACGCCTTCGCGATTGCGGGGCCCGCGCTGAGCCTGGCTGCGAGGCTCCGGCCCATCAGCTGCTGCGCCGGCAGGGCAATGAAGTCGATGCCGGCTTCGGGAACCAGCCTGGTCTCGAGTCCGCGTTCGGAACCGATGAACAGCACCTGATCACCGCGCCCACGAATGCGCTCCGCGAGTGCGAGGGCCGGCGTCACGTGGCCTCCGGTACCTCCTCCGGCAACCACCCAGCGGATTTCTCTTCGGGCCTCGCTCATGCTCGCAACAACCCCCGAGACGATGCAGTGGTCGCGCGCTTGCGCGGCCGTCGTTCTTCTCGCGATCCAGCCCGGAGCAGGATCCCGATCGCGGCGCAGCAGAGAATCAGCGAGTTCGCGCCGAACGAGATGAACGGCAGCGTGAAACCCGTGGTTGGGATCAGACCCATCACGACCGCTGCGTTGACCGCGGCTGGAACCGCGATGAGCGCGGTCATCCCGAAGGCGACGATCTGGCAGAACGGATCGAGTGCGCGTGCGGCGATGCGTGTGCCGGCGATTACGAGTGCCGCGAAAGCGCCGAGCACGACCAGCACCCCGATGAAGCCGAGCTCCTCGGCCACGACCGACAGCACGAAGTCGGTGTGAGCCTCGGGCAGATAGAAGAGCTTCTGACGGCCGTCTCCGATACCGACGCCAAGGTTGCCGCCGCGCCCGAAGGCGACGAAGGACTGCACCAGCTGGAAGCCCTCCTGATGTGCGGTCGCCCACGGGTCGAGGAAGCCGGTGAGCCTTCGGCTTGCATACTCGTGGGTTGCGATGTAGCCGACCGTGAGCAGGCCGGCGGAGCCGGCGGGCAACAAGAGGTAGCGGAGTGGCGTGCCCGCGACGAAGAGCAACAGCCCCGCGAGCGCGATCAGCACGGCCGCACTGCCGAAGTCGGGCTGCGCGAGCAGCAGTCCGACCGGAGCTGCAAGGAGTCCAAGCGTCAGCACGAGCGATCGTCCCGGAGCGCTGCGGCGCTCGTGTGTGCGAAACGTAACCGCTGCAATGGCGAGTACCGTCGACCATTTCACGAACTCGGCGGCCTGGAGTCGCATGTCGATGCCGGGCAGCGAGAGCCATCGGCGTGCACCGTTCACCTCGACGCCTGCGATCGCGGTCGCGATCAGCATCGCGATGCCGAGTCCCCACAGCGGCAGTGCCAGCCGCAACCACAGCGCGGTCGGAATTCGGAGCACCACCGCGATGCAGCTCACGCCGACCGCGACGGCGACACAATGGCGGATGAAGTGCGGTGGAATCGCGCTGCCGATCGAGAGTGGTGCGGTGCTGCTGTAGACCATCAGGATTCCGATTCCGGCGAGGATTGCAGTCGATGCGATCACGCCGCCATCGAGCGGTTGGACTTCGATGTCGGAGGGCGCCGGCAGCGAAGCGGGTCGACGGGTTCGTCCGGCTCGCTTGCCGCGCCCGCCGTTTCCCTCGCGATTTACTGCTCGGCGTTTCGCTTGCGCGTTACGCGCCGGATTCCGCCTGGGTTTCGAACGCCGGAACTTCACGTTTGCCTTTCCTTTGGTTGCCATTGCAATGCAGCGTCACGGAAGCGCTCGCCGCGTTCCGCGTAATCGCGGAACTGATCATGGCTCGCACACGCGGGTGCGAGCAGGACCACGTCGCCCGCTTTCGCGATCCCCGCGGCGGCTTCGACCGCCGCTTCGATCGATTCAGCACGCCGCAGCTCGATATCGGGACCGAGCTGCGCCGCGAGTGTTTCCGTGGCTTCTCCGATCAATACCGCTGCTCGGACGCGTGCGTTCACGACTTCGGCGAGTTCGCCGAAGTCGAGCCCCTTGTCGCGCCCACCCGCGATCCAGACCACCGCGCCGTCCACGCCTTCGATGGCGCGCGCGGCGGCGCCCGGGTTGGTGGCCTTGGAATCGTCTATGAACGTCACGCCGCAGACCTTGCGGACGACTTCGCCGCGATGGGGCAGGCCCGCGAACGACGTCAGCGCTCGCGCGGCCCGGACCGGATCTGCGCCGGCGGCGGTTGCGATCGCGAGCGCGAAGACCGCGTTCTCGCGGTTGTGCGCGCCCGAGAGCCGCATGCCGTCGAGGGGAATACGGGTCGTTGCGCCCGTGGCGTCGGTTACGACCGCGGTGCCCGCGTCGAGCCAGGCCCCGCCCGGCGCCGGGCCGCTGCAGCGGACGGGAAGGATGCGCGCCTTGGTCTCGCTTGCGAATGCTCCCACGCGGGCGTCGTCCATGTTCAGCACGGCCGTGTCGTCGGACTGCTGATTCGCAACGATCCGCGCCTTGGCCCGAGCATACGCTTCGATGTTGCCGTGCCGGTCGAGATGATCGGGTGTGATGTTGAGCACCGCGGCCACGCGCGGCCGAAACGACTCGGTGGTTTCGAGCTGGAACGACGAGACCTCGAGCACGGCGACATCGAGTGCATTTCCGACGAGATCGAGCACGGGTGTGCCGACATTGCCCGCCGCGCGCGCTCGCAAGCCGGCTGCTCGGAGCATGGCTTCGACCAGCAGCGTCGTCGTCGATTTGCCGTTGGTTCCGGTGATCGCGACGACCGGAACGGCGAGGTGCCGGAAGGCGAGCTCGACGTCTCCCCAGACGCGATGCGCGCCGTCACGGTAGCGCTCGGCTGGGACACCAGGGCTCGGAACCACGAGGTCGAAAATGTCCGGGTCGGGAAACGGCATGCCGAGCTGCAGGCTGACTTCGGGGTCGATCTCACCGAGTGCACCGATCTCGGCCTCCTCGCGCTCATCCGCGGCGATGACTCGCGCGCCACGCCGCGCGCAGAAGTTCGCTGCACTTCGCCCGGAGATTCCGAGGCCGAGCACCAGCACGTTCTTGCCGGCGAGGTCAACCATCAGCGGATCTTCACCGAGGACAGGGCGATCAGGCCGAGAATCATCGAGACGATCCAGAAACGGACGACGATCTTCTGCTCCGGCCAACCGAGCTTCTCGAAATGATGGTGGATCGGTGCCATCAGGAACACGCGATTGCCGGTGAGCTTGAACCAGACGACTTGGATGATCACCGACAGCGCCTCGACCACGAAGATTCCGCCGACGACCACGAGCAGGAACTCCTGGCGGATCAGCACTGCAATCGTGCCGATCGCACCGCCGAGCGCGAGCGAGCCGACGTCGCCCATGAAGACCTGGGCAGGCGAGGTGTTGAACCACAGGAAGCCGAGCCCGCCGCCGATCAATGCGCCACAGAAGATCGCGAGGGAGCCCGCGCCGGGGAGGTGCTTGATCGCGAGGTAGTCCGCGATCACCGCATGGCCGGATGCGTAGGCGAGGATCAGGAAGGTCGCTGCCGTAACCAGCGTCGGGCCGATCGCGAGCCCGTCGAGTCCGTCCGTGAGGTTCACCGCGTTGCTCGTGCCGACGATGATGAACGCGGCGACCGGCACGTAGAACCAGCCCAGGTACGGTGTGAAGCCCTTGAAGAACGGAACCGAGAGTTCCGCGTCGAATCCGGGTGCGTTGTAGATCGCGAGCGCAACGGCGATGGCGATGCCGGTCTGCCAGAGGAGTTTTACGCGCGCTCGGATGCCCGCGCTGTGCCGCTTCGTCACCTTCTGGTAGTCGTCGATGAAGCCGAGCAGGCCGTAGGCTGCGGTGACGCCGACGACCATCCAGACGTAGACGTTGTCGAGGTTCGACCACAGCAGCACCGACACGAGCAGCGACAACAAGATCAGCAGGCCGCCCATCGTCGGCGTGCCTTCCTTGCTCTGGTGGTCCGGGCCGATTTCGCGGATCGGCTGGCCGACATCGAGGCGAGAGAGAGCCCGGATCAGCGCGGGCCCGACCATGAAGGAGATGAACAGCGCGGTCAGTGTGGCCGCACCGGTGCGAAACGTGATGTACTGGAAGACGTTGAAGAAGCTGATGTCCGACGCCAGCGGGTAGAGCAGGTGGTAGAACATTCAGTTCGTCGCCTCCGAAGCCGCGCCGTGTTCGGCGAGCCGCCGGACGACCCGCTCCATTCTCATCGCGCGTGAACCCTTGACGATGACGTGGTCGCCTTGCTTCAACCGTTCGTGCAGCCGGTCGGCGAGCGATTCGATATCGCATCCGATCTCGATGTGCTGGGACTCCATGCCGCCCGCGATAGCGCCCGCGCGGGTCTCTTCTGCATGTGCGCCCAACAGGTACAGGAAGTCGATGCCGAGTTCGGCCGCGATCGCACCGGCTCGTTGGTGCGCTTCGCGCGCCGCATCGCCGAGTTCTCCCATGTCGCCGATTACCGCGAAACTGTGTCCATCCGCCGAGAGATCTGCCAGCAGCCGCAGCGCCATTTCCATCGACTGCGGGTTCGCGTTGTAGCTGTCGTCGATCACCATGGCGCCGCTCGCGAGCATGGAATGTTCGAGCCGACCCGAGACGCCTTCGTAGCGGCCGAGGCCTTCGGCGATCTGGTCGGGCGACGCCCCCGCTGCGAACGCGCCCGCCCCGGCCGCGAGTGCATTCCGCCAAGTGGTCTCGCCGAGTCCGGCGATCTCTACTGATACGCGCCCACTCGGCGTCGCGAGGTCGAACTTCCAACTGCTGTCGCCATTGCGCACTGGATTTTCGGCACAAACGTCGACGCCGGGATCGCAGCCGAAACGCAGCACGCTCGCGCTGGTGCGCTCCGCCTGTGCCGCCACGAGCGGGTCGTCCGCATTGAGCACTGCGGTCGCCTCGGACGACAGGCCTGCGACGAGATCGCCCTTCTCGAGCGCGATCTCTTCACAGCTGCCGAGGTGCTCGATGTGTGCACTGCCGACATTCGTGATCAGCCCGACGGTTGGCTGCGCGATTGCGACCAGTTCCGCTATTTCGCCGCGGTGATTCATGCCCATCTCGACCACGAGGCTGGCGTCGCTGGCCTCGCGCCGCAGCAGTGTGAGCGGCAACCCGTAGTGGTTGTTCAAGTTGCCTGGCGTCCTGCCGCAGGGTGCCGCTACCGACAGGATCGCAGCGCACATTTCCTTGGTCGTGGTCTTGCCGTTACTTCCCGTGATTGCGACGACCGGCCCCGCGAATCCGGTGCGGTGGCCGCGCGCGAGTCGGCCGAGCCCGTATGTCGTGTCGTCGACTGCGACGACCGGCAGGTCGGCTGCGAGCCCGGCCGGCAGTTCGCGTCCGCGTTCGACCAGCAGTCCGCCCGCGCCCGACTCGGCTGCACCCGAGAGAAAGCCGTGTGCGTCGTGTTTCGGTCCGACGATCGCGATGAAGAGTTCTCCGGCGCCGACCGCGCGGCTGTCGATCGTCGCACCGGAGAGCAGCTGGTCTCCGCTGCCGCGCAGCAGTTCCCCACCGGTCCACTCGATTGCCTGGCATACGCGGAATTCCACGCTCATGTGGCCTGCCGCCGCTGCCGCAGGGCGCGCAGCGCCTCTTCACGGTCATCGAACGGCACCTTGGTGCGGCCGAGGATCTGATAGTCTTCGTGACCCTTGCCCGCGAGGACGACCGTATCTTCGGGCCCCGCGATCTCGATCGCGAGTTCGATCGCCTCGCGCCGGTCGAGTAGCGCGGTGTAGCTTCGGCTCGCGTCACGCAACGCGCCGGGTTCGACGCGGTGGAGAGCCGACAGGCCCTCACCCACGTCTGCGAGAATGCGCTCCGGGTCCTCTGTGCGCGGATTGTCGCTGGTCGCGATCACCCGATCGGAGAGGTTTGCAACTGCTTGTGCCATCAACGGGCGCTTGCTGCGATCGCGGTCGCCGCCGCAGCCGAAAACCGTGATCAGTCGCCGCTTGCAGAGCGGGCGCAGCGCCTCGAGCAGCTTCAATACCGCGTCCGGGGTGTGGGCGTAGTCGACGATTACGCTGGGCGCTCCGGGGATGTCTGCCTTGATGCGTTCGACGCGCCCCGGAACCTGCGGGCAATCCGCGACGCCTGCTTCGATCGCGTCGCGCCCGACGCCAGCGGCGACCGCCACGCCGCACGCCACCAGCAGGTTCTCGATGTTGAAGTCGCCGACCAGCGGCGAGTCGAGCTCGAGTTCGCCGATCGGCGTCGTGACGGTTGCGTGCGTGCCGTCGAGCGAGACGTCGGTGTGCGCGAGCCGAATCTCGGCGTCGGCCGTCGCGTTGCGCGACACCCGGACCAGCTGTGACCCCGCTCTTCGCGCTGCTGAGATGAAATCTCCGGCGGAGGGATCGTCGAGGTTCACCACCGCGATCGCGCCGTCAGGCTGGTGGCGTGAGAACAGCAGGATCTTTGACTCGCGGTAGGCGTCCATGGTGCCGTGGAAGTCGAGGTGGTCCTGGGTCACGTTGCCGACTGCGGCGATGTCGAAGCGGCAGCCCTCGACGCGACCGAGTTCGAGTCCATGGGACGAAACCTCCATCACGACGGTTTCGATGCCGCGAGTGCACATGTTGCGCAGCGTGCGCTGGAGATCGAGGCTCTCGGGTGTGGTGTTCAGCGAACGTTCGCGGATGTCCGCGTAGCGGATTTCGACGGTACCGATCAAGCCGACTTTGCGATCGGCGCGTCGCAGGATCGACTCGATCAGGTAGGTCGTGCTCGTCTTGCCGTTGGTCCCCGTGATCCCGAGCAGGTGAAGCTCGGCGCTTGGTGAGCCGAAGAACCGCGTCGCGATCGGGGCCATGGCACGACGGCTGTCGGAGACGACGACTGCGAGGCAGCGTTCCGTATCGAAAGCGTCGGGCAGGTGCTCGACGATGATTGCTGCCGCGCCGTTCGCCACCGCTTGATCGAGGTAGTCGTGCCCGTCCACCACCGCGCCGGGGAGCGCGAAGAACAGGTCGCCGGGGGTGACCTTGCGTGAATCGTACTCGAGCCCGCGAATCACCGGGTCGGCGTCGATCCTGCCCGCCTGCCGGGGGGCGGCCGAGGCGGGCAGGGCGGCGAGCAGTTCGGACGTCCGCATCAGCCTTCTCCCGCCGGCATGATTGGCGAGGTGTTCTCGAAATAGATGAACACCAGCGCCTGCTCGGTGCCGATGATGGTGCCTGCAGGTGGTTCTTGCGTGACGGCGCGACCTCGACCCGACATTTTGACACCGAGTTCGGTGTTCGCGGTGATCTGCCTCACCTCTGATTGCGTCAGACCGCGGAAATCGGGCAGCAGCATCCGGTCGCCGATCGGGACCAGTTGTTGAGCCACCTGCGACGCACTTGTCCGGCGGCGCGGCGTGTGCGCGCTGGGCCTTGGCGCCGGTCTGGCCGCAGCTTCGAGTACGGGCGGGGCCGAAGCGGCGGAGATCGCGGGTGTTGCGACCGATCTGGGTGCCGCCGCCACGTCGATTTCGTGAACCCCGTCGATCGGCGCCACGGCTTCGACGACTGCGGGGGATGCGTCGCGCGGAGTCGCGGTGCCCGCGGTCAGGGTCGGAACATCTCCCGCCGGTGCGAACACGGGCGCGTCGCTGCCCGGCTCGGTCAGGATGCCGAAACGCGCGAGTTGTGACGCGGCCAAGTGGGCGAACAACGGAGCCGCGGCCGCACCGCCCGTGTGCCGCGGGCGTCGCGGCTCGTCGATCCCGGCGACGATTACGAGTTTGGGGTCGTCCGCTGGGACGATGCCGATGAACCACGCCACGAACCGGTCGTCCGCGTACGTGCCCGTTTCGCGGTCGAACTTCTGTGCCGTGCCTGTCTTGCCTGCGACGCGCACACCGCGCAACGCAGCGCGCTTCGCGGTGCCGCCGGGAGCGACCACGCGCTCCATCATCGCAACGACCGCGGCGGCGACGTCGGGTCTGACCACACGCCGCCGCGGCGCGATCCGAGTCGGCTGCCAGCGACCGCGTGAGACACGCGTCGCCGCGACGAGTCTCGGCTGTACCCACTCCCCGCCATTCGCGAGTGCCGCCGTGGCCGCGGCGATCTGGATCGGGGTGGTGGTGATGCCCTGGCCGAAGGCGATCGTCGCGTGGTCGAGCGGTCGCCACTTCTGCCACGGTCGCAGCAGGCCCGCTGACTCGCCCGGGAAGCCGATGCCGGTTGTGTGGCCGAAGCCGAAGCGTTCGAGCACTTCGGAGTGTGCGCGCCGGCCGAGCGCGAAGGCAATCTTGGTCGCACCGATGTTGCTCGAGACCTGCAGGATCTCGCTCGCCGAGAGTTCACCGTGCGGGTGGCTGTCGTGGATCGTGCTCCCAGGCACTTCGAACTCGCCGTTTTCGCAGTCGTAGCGGTGATCCGGCGTCGTGGTGCCGTGCTCGAGTGCGGCGGCCATCAGGAACGCCTTCATCGTCGAGCCCGGTTCGGAGGCGTCGAGGAAGCCGTGCGACCGCGTTGCGCGGTAATCGAACTCCCGGAAGCGGTTGGGGTCGAAGCCGGGCGCTTCCGCCATCGCGAGGATGTCGCCGGTGTGGGGGTCGAGTGAGATCGCGACGCCGCCGCGCGCACCGGTCGCCTCGACTGCGCTGCGCAGCGCTGCCTCGGCATCGGCCTGGAATGCCGCATCGAGCGTGAGTGCGACGTCGCCGCCTGCCGTGCTCCAACGTTCCTTGCCGGCCTCGATCAGCAGGCGCCCACGGGCGTCGCGTTCGGCCGGGAGCCGCAAAGCGGTACCGCGCAGCCAGTCGTCCATCTGCTGCTCGACTCCGCGCACGCCGACACCGTCGATGTTCGTGAAGCCAAGCAGCGGTGCCGCCAATTCGCCCTGGGGGTAGACGCGGCGTGGCTCGTAGACGATGCCGATGCCGTCCATGCCGAGCGCCCTGATGTGTTCCGCCTGCTTTTCGCTTACCCAACGCGACACGAATGCGAACGAGCGTGTTCCCGAGATGCGGTCGGCGATCTTCTTGCGCTTGCGGCCGAGCACCTCCGCGAGCTGCCGTGCGGTACCGGATACGTCGCGAATGGCGGACGGGTTCGCGTAGATCGAAGGTGCGTCGATCGAGAGTACGAGCTCGCTGCCATTGCGGTCGTAGATCACGCCGCGTTCCGGGGCGAGCGCGAGCGTGCGGTTGCTCTGACGGGCGCCGCGCTCGATGCCGCGCTCGTCGACCGCGAGTTGGGCGGCTCGAATCGTGAGCGCGAGGAAAGGCAGGATCAACAGGATGCGGGCCACGAGGATTCGCCTCGCTCCGACGCCCGCGCCCGGCGATCTCATGGACGTGGCCCCGCAGCGACATCGAGGGGCTCGATGTCGATCAGGCGCTCGGGGCGCACGAAGCCGCGCTCCGCAGCCATCCGAGCGAGCCGGGCCGGGTCGCGCAGTCGGCGCGCCTGGGCGGTCAGCAGCCGTTTCTGGTCGATCAGCTGCTTCTCGGTATTCATCGCCTCGGCGAGTTCGTAGCGCTGCCTGATCAGATCGACGCGCAGCGCCGCCAGGCACAGCGCGGCGATCAGGGTGCCCACCAGTGCCACTGGGAGCAAACGGCTGCTCGGACTCGATCGAAACGGCATTCCGGCGACGTCGCGCCCGATCAGCTCGGCCCGCCGGCGCCGGCGCTGTTGCGGTGCGCCCTTCCGGCTGCGAAACAGCCTGGTCAGCGGGCCTGCGCTCGCGCGTCGCGCGCTCACGCGGCCTCCGGTTCGGCGGTGCGTTCGGCAGCGCGCAGGCGCGCCGAGCGTGCGCGCGGGTTGTCGCGGATTTCTTCATCGTCTGCGCCGAGCGGTCGCTTGGTGAGGATCTTCAGGCGGACGTGATTCCCGCAGATACAGACCGGCGTGCGGGGAGGGCAGGTGCAGCCACGCTTCGCGTCGCGGAAGCAGTTCTTGACCAGTCGATCCTCGGTCGAATGGTACGCGATCACGACGATCCGCCCGCCGGGCCGCAGAGCGTCGATCGAGGCTTCGAGACCCTCCGCGAGCGCGCCGATCTCGTCGTTCACCGCGATTCGCAGCGCCTGGAAGACCAGCGTGGCGGGGTCGTGCTTGCGGCCACCGCCGACCCGCGCGGCGTCGATTGCGCGCCGCAGGTCGCCCGCAGTGCGCAGCGGCACGACCTTGCGGGCGGAGACGATCTCCCGGGCGAGCCGCCGTGCACCCGGCAAGTCGCCATACTCGCGGAACCAGCCTGCCAACTCATCGGGCGCCGCGGTCCGCAGCAACTCAGCGGCGGTGACCGGTGCGTCGGGGTCCATGCGCATGTCGAGCGGGGTTTCGTCCGCGGTGGCTGCGCTGAAGCGGAAGCCGCGTTCGGGGTTGTCGATTTGCGGCGACGACACGCCGAGGTCGAGCAGTACGCCGTCCACGAAAGCTTCACCGGCGTCGTCGAGCACTTGGCGCAGCTCGCGGAACGATGCGTGGAACAGGCGCGCGCGCTCGCCGAAGGCGGCAAGTCGGCGTTGCGCCGCCTCGAGTGCGCTCGGATCGCGATCGAGTCCGATCAGGCGTCCGTGCGGAGCGATTCTCTCGAGGATTGCCGCCGCGTGACCGCCGCCACCGACGGTTCCGTCGACGATCACGGACTGAGGCTCAAGCTCCAGAAGAGACAACGACTTCTCCAGGAGCACGGATCGATGATCGAACTGTCTGACCACAGGGTGGGGCTTCTCCCGCCGGTGCCCCCAAGGACGGGCCGATCGCGGCGGGTGGCTGGGGTGCCCCGGAGACCTCTGCTCCCGGGAGCGCTTCGTCCCCCCCATGTGACTCGACGACTCCGAGGACACCCCAACCTCTCAGCTGGAGGAGTCAAACTCCTCCAGCCCCCCCACCTCAAGACTCCTTGCGTTTCAAACCCGACATCTTCGAGGAGATCTCCGAGAAGCGGGCCTGGGTTTTCAACAGATCCGCGTCGAAACGCGACTTGTCCCAAAATTCGATACGCGGTCCCACTCCTGCGATCGTCACTTCTCGCTCGATGCCGGCGTGGTCGCGCAAGTACTGCGGAACGAGCACTCGCCCCTGCTTGTCGATGGGGCACTCGGTCGCTCCGGAGAGCATCATTCGCTGGTAGGCCTGGGCGTCGAGATCCTCGGTGGCCCGGTCGACGATGTTGCGCTCGACCTCGCACCAGTCCTCGAAGGGGTAGAGATGGAGGCACTCGTAGGCGGTGGTCAGGATCGGTGCCTGCTGGCTGCGGCGCTCGAGTTCGGTCCTGAATCCCGACGGAATGCTCATTCTGCCCTTCGTGTCCATCGTGTGGGTGAATCGGCCGCGAAACATCGGACGGGGCGTCGCTCCTTGCGTTCGGTGGTCCTGTTAACCCATTTCATCCCACCTGCCCCCACCGTGGTACCCTTTTAATCCACCTGATGGGCAATATCAACAAGAAAATCCCTGTTTTTCAGCAGTCGATGCACATTTTTTTTTAATTGGCAATACAGCCCCCACATGTGGTGGTAGTGCGCGATCGAACTACAAGATCACGACATCGTGAAGCTGCTGTCTTCGGGTGGGGTTGGGCTCAGGCGGCTCCGAGATCGGGAATATGCCCTCGGTGCACTTGGACCACCGGTTCGAGCAGCCCTTCGAGGCGGCTTCCGGGTGCGCACTCGACTGTGGCGGGCGGCTCGGGGGGCACCGGCTCCAGGATTGCATCGAGCACGGCCGCGGTGCCCTCGCGCAGGCCCGACAGCGCGTATCCGCCCTCGAGCAGGAATGCGAGACGGCCGCCGCAGAGTTCCTCGGCGAGCTGCCGCACGATGGCGGTCATCGCGGCGAAGCCTCCGCCCGTGAGCTGCATGTCGGCGAGCGGGTC
>JAFDEI010000095.1 GCA_019310425.1 Deltaproteobacteria bacterium
GACGTGAAGAGCGAGGCCATCGAAACCTTCGTCCACGATGATTGCGCGCGCGCGCGTTCGAACAACGCCCCACGTTCCGCCCAGCGCTGCAGCTCCGGCGAAGTGTCCAACTCGTAGCCGTAGGGTGTCGTCCAATCCGCACGCAACATATCGACGACGATCAGGACGACGTTCGGGCGCTCGATCTTCGCCAACGCAGTGCGCACTTCCCGCGCCGGCGTGGGCTTCTCACAAGCGGACAGCAGCACGATCACTCCGATCGCAACGAGCCAGGCTCGAGTCGCTGCGATTCGATCACGATGCATCGGGCGTCTCCAGTTCCTCGACCGCAGCCGCGACCGGTGCGCGAAGCGCGTGGTCGGGGGCGAGCTGTCGCTCGATCTCCCGCAACATGGCCCTCGATTCGTCCGAGCGACCCGTCTCCCGCAACCCGATCGCGAGGTGATAGGCCACCGTCGGGTCATCGCGAAGCGAGGCGTGCGCCCGTTCGAGCAACAGCACACCACGCGCGCCGCGTTCCGCCCCCACGTAGAGCCATCCGAGTGTGTCGAGCACCATCGGGTTCTCAGGATCGCGAGCAAATGCTGCCTGCGCGACGAGGAGCGCTTCCCCGCTCCGGCCCGCCGCGTCGAGTATCAGTGCGAGATTGTTCCGCGGTGCGATGAGTTCGCCATCGATTTCGATCGCCTGCCGGTACGCAGCCATTGCAGCTTGCTCGTCGTTGCTACGTTCGAGCGCATCTCCGAGGCGAAAGAGCGCCTCTGCATTGGTGGGCCGCTGAGTGAGATATCGCCGATAGGCGACAGCCGCCGCCTCGAAGTCTCCCTGCTTCGCGTGATGGTCCCCCAGCCAGCGCCAAGGAGCCGCTTCGCCAGGATCTAGTTCGAGGGCACGCTCCGCTTCGACCACCCCCGCTTCACCACGCTCGGACGCGAACAATACGACCGCTCGAATGCGGTGCAACGCCGCCGCGGAGCCATCGGGACCGGGCCTAGCGAGTTCGGCGAGGGCTTCTTCATTGCGGCCGAGTTCCATCAGGGTCAGCGCACGTTCGGAGCGCCACGAAACCTTCTCTCCATGACGATCGCGGGCAGCCTCGAGGATCCGGAGCGCTTCTTCCGCGCGTCCCTGCGCGCGAACCGCAGACACCAGACCGAGAGTGCCAACCTCGAGCTCGGGGAAGCTCTTCGAGTGGATCCGCAAGAATTCCTCGGCGGACTCGGGCGAACCGAGGCGCATCAAGGACCGGCTCAATGCCGCCACCGCGACCTCGCTACCGGGCTCCACTTTCAGGAAATGTTCAGCCGCTTCGCGCACCGTGCGCCAGGCGCCTCGGCGCTCGAGCAATGCGATCAGCGCCTTGTGCGACGCGACCTGCTGTGGATTTCTCAGAATCGCGATGCCGTAGCGATTCTCCGCACCTCTATAATCGCCGAGAGCCTGGAGTGCCCTGCCGTACCAGTGCTGTACGTCCGAACGGTCGAAGCGCGGCAACAGCTGGTTCAACCGCTCTGCCGCCGCCGCCGCATCCCCGCCGGCGAGTTCGAAACGCGCGCGGAGGTACTCGACCCGCGGATCGCTCCAATGATGCTTGCGATATTCCTTGAAGCGCTCGCGCGCTTTGTCGACATCGACGTGATCGAGCAGAATCGCGACTTCGAGATAATCGAGCTCGGTCGCTTCTGCCGGCGAAAACGAACCGTGCTTCGCGGCGATCACCTGCGCCGCCTCGACCGCCCGTCCTTGACCGACGAGATGGAGCGCGAGGATTTCGACGCTACCGACATCTCCGATCACGTCGACCCGCTTGCGGTAGAGCGCCTCGGCCTCACTGAAATTGCCCCGGCCGGCCTCCGAAGCTGCGAGCAGATCGTAGAGAAAGCCGAGATCGGGACGTCGCTCGAGCGCGGCGCCGAGCAAATCGCACGATTCGTCGAACCTACCCATTTCCTTGAGTAATTGCGCTCGGCGGGCCCAGGCGCGCTCGTTCTCGGGATCTGCCTCGGCAAGTTCGTCGAGGATCCGAAGCGCTTCGTCGGCCTGCCCGGCGCCTGCCAGCAGGCTGGCCTCCGTCTCAGCGAACCAATTCCGCTTCCCGGGCGCCAGATCGTCGCGTGAACGCGCATCCCGAATCAATGCGAGTGCCTCGTCGTTTTTCCGGTCTTCGACCAGGAATTCGATTCGCAGACCTCGAAAATCATTCCAATCGTCAAATGTCTCCTCAGCGGCCGCTAGCGTCGCGAGTGAGCGAGCGCCATCCCCGAGCTCACGCTCCGCGCGCGCGCGCAACAACGCCGCCCCCACCCCCTGGGCGGAATCTTCGGGAATCCGATCGAGCGCGCGGCGGGCGCTACTCGCATCGCCGACCGCCAACGAAAACTCCGCAAACGTGATCGAGAGTTCGAACGCATCGGGATAACGCCCGATGGACTCTTCGAGCAACCAGAGGGCGCTGCTGTACTCGCCCGCGCGAATCCAGAGTTGCGCAACCTGGTAGGCCGAATCCGCCGAATCGGGCAAAGCAGTCGCGACATCGCCGACCGCAACCCGCGCTGCCGAGACATCGCGATTCCCGAGGGCGCTTTCGAAGCGTGCAAGCGCCGCCTGGACGCGATCCTCATCACTCCCACAGGCGACGAACGCGCACACGAGGGTGGAGACGAGAACTCTTCCGATGCGACTGCAGATCCACGGCACGACCGAAAGCCTCACACGATTCGAAGGGATTCACAAGGCCGGCCGAACGGCTGCAGGGGAGCCCGAACACACGCTGGGCCCGCACGCGCGCAGCGTACGGACCCAGTGTTTGCTCTCGTCGGCGCGCCGGATTCCGGCGCGCTCGATTTCTTCGACCGTTGCGGCCGACTAACGTCGGTTGCGCAGGGCCAGCGTCGACGTTCCGCCAATCAGCAGGAACGCTGCGAGACCCGCGAGGACTCCACCGCCGAGTGCCGGAACGGCACCCGTGATGTAGTAGCGCGCAACTTCCACACCCCGGTAGATCGTCTGGATGTTGGTGTTCGCACCGACGACAATCGTCTTGGTCGTGGAGGTGAACTTGCTGCCGTCACCCGCGTTGGCCCCGGTGAATACCAGTTTCGGGATCGGAAACGGCTCGGGGGGAACCGTGAGCGGAATCGGCACGGATGCCCCCACCGTGAAGCCCGCGAGTGCGCAGACCGGCCCGTAGCAGTGGTTGAATCCGGAGTTCTTGCTGGAGTCTGAGATGAACGCGTTGATCGTGGCACCCGCGATGACGGCGGGCTGCCCGCCCGCTGCCGGCAGCAGCGTGACGTCGCTCGTGCCGGTCAGCGTCAGCACGACGGCGGTGGCCACCTGACTGAGCGTGAGATGCTGCGTGCCCGCGGCCATTCGGGCGCCCGTGTACGGCGCAGGGGCCGCAGCTGAGGCGGAGTCGAACTGGAAGCGCCACTTGCCGGTCAGCGGGTCGGTCAACGCGCCGGCGGGCGAGTTGGTGGTGTTGGTGCTGGTCGCCAGGTCGTAGGTCACTTCCCAGTAGCCGGCGTTCGCCGAGCCACTGAGTGCCAGCATCATCGCCAGCCCGCCTAATAGTGTCGTGAATTTCCGCATTTATTTACTCCTCTTGCTGCTGTGAATGTTCGTTGGAATTCCATCCATCCATCTTGTTGGCACCCGAGACACACCCGATGCGTTTCCGAAGACCGCCTTTCTGTCGTCAGCCCCATTTCCGGTGTACCGCGCGAACCAATGCCGCTTCACAAGTCCCCTTCGCGACGGGGTCCTTGCTAACTTAGATGATCCTACGCAGGGGCCACCCCGGTCAATCAAAACTCCCCGCCGTCTTGTGTCGGTTTCACGTCACCAAACGCTTCCTGCGCCCAGATTGGGGCTAAATGCGACATTTAGGGTAGAAAATTGTCTTATTGAGAGCTTCCAGTGGGCCCGGAAATGCGGGAAGTCAGCTCCAGGCTGCGCTCCCAAAGAGCTTTCTCCACCGCGGCATCACCCGCGAGCTTCGGCGTCCGGGCCGGTGCGCAATGTGACAGGTAGTTCGTGCCGGGCTCGGCGAGATCGGCGCGGGTCGCTGCGAAGAGGGTGGTGGCGGCACCCTGGGCGACGTTCTTGCTGAACGGCAGGATCAGCGAGCCGACCAGCTTCATCACCAGGCCCTGGTCGCGCGCGAGGTCGGTGGTCACGATGCCCGGGTGCAGCGCGAACGACTCGACGCCACTGCCGGCAAGCCGACGGTTGAGTTCGTTCGTGAACATCAGGTTCATCAGTTTCGAATCGCCGTAGGAGCGCCAACCGCTCCACTTGCGTTGCTCCCAGTTCAGGTCGTCGAAAGCGGGCGTGAGCGACGCGAAGTGCATCGCATCCGATGCCACGTTCACGATCCGCGCGGGCGCGCGGGCGCGAATCCGGTCCAGCAACAACGTCGTGAGCAGGAAATGGCCCAGGTAATTGGTGCCGAAGTGCGCCTCGAAACCGTCGAGTGTCAAACGACGGTCCGGGATCATCAGGCCTGCGTTGTTGATCATCAGGTGGATGGGCCGATCCGCGAGCAGAAACGCCTTGGCGAACGCGCGCACCGACGCGAGCGACGCCAGGTCGAGGTGCTCGATCGCGAACTGGTCGCCCTTCACGCGCCCCTCACCCTCGCGCACGAAGCGCTGCCGCACCGCCTCGGCCTTGGCGAGATCGCGACACGCCATCGTCACCGTGCCGCCGCGCAGCGCGATCACGCGCGCGGTCTCGAGCCCGATGCCCGCGGTCGCGCCGGTCACGATCGCGTGCCGCCCGGCGAGGTCGATGCCCTCGCTCACCTCCTCGGCGGTCGACTTGCGTCCAAAGGGCCTGTCCGGCTGCTTCGTGGTAGCTGCGCTCATGCGATCGCCTCCCAAGCCGACGCTTCTACCACAGCCGCCCCCGTGTCCACAAGCGAGAGCGGCAGCGAGCCGCCCCGGCCGACTCGAGAAGGCGTTACAATGCCGCTCCTTGACCAGGAGTTCTGCATGTCGATCGCGACCCGCCCCGCCACCGCCGAAGACGCGCCCTTCCTCGCGTGGGTGATCCAGGCGGCGGCGCGCTCGCACCTCGAGCTCGGGATCTGGGATCTCGCGCTGCCGGGCCCGGACGCGCCACGGCTCGAATTCCTCGCCACGCTGGCCGTCACCGATCAGGCCCATTTCGCGCACTTTTCGCGCTTCCGCGTGCTCGAGGTCGACGGTGTGCCGGCCGCGGGCCTGTCGGCGTACGAGAACTCGGAACACGGGATGGAGAAGCTCGCGCTCGGCCTGGTCGAGGCCTCCCGGAAGCTGGCTTGGACGCAGCAGAAGCTCGAGCGCACGATCAAGGATACCGGCAGCTTCAACGCCACCGGCTACCCGAGCCCGGATGGCCTGTGGATCGTCGAGTGGGTGGCGACGCGGCCCGAGTTCCGCGGCCGCTCGTTCATGAACCGGATGCTGCTCGAGATCCTCGACGAGGGGCGCGCACTGGGCTTCGAACGCGCACAGATCGGCCACCTGCTGGGCAACACACCCGCCCGCGCCGCCTACGAACGCGTCGGCTTCGTCTGGCTCGAGGACCACTGCCATCCGGATTTCGAACGCGACTACGGCGAACCGGGCCTGGCCCGCATGCAACGCGACCTATAACCAACGCACGAGCTCACGAAGAGGCTCGTGGCTGCCGAAAGGTGTGGTGGGAGGATCGATGCCGGTGCTGCGTCTGGCCGACTACCTGCGAGACGATCTCGTCATTTTCGACCTGCCGCAGCTCGACAAGGGCGAGCTGATGCGATCGTTCGCAGCCGAGGTCGCCGCGCGTCTGCCGAACGTCGACGAGGCCCTGCTGCTCGAACGACTGAACGAGCGCGAAGAGCAGCAGTCGACGGGAATCGGCCACGGGCTCGCGCTGCCGCACGCCATGCTGCCGGGCCTCGAACGAACCGTCGTCGTGGTCGGCCGCGCGAGCCGCGGACTCGACTTCGACGCCCTCGACGCGCAGCCGGTCGACTTGTTCTTGCTGTTGTTGAGTCCACCCGAGAGCAGCCGCGATCACCTGCGCGTGCTCGCGCGGCTCGCGCGCATCCTCGATGACGAAGAGACGCTCGCGAGGTTGCGCACGGCGGCCGACGCGGGCGAGCTGTTCGCGCTGCTGCTCGCGGAAGACGCGCGACATGCCTGAACCCGGCCGCCAGCTGCTGATCGCGATCGTGAAGGGTCACGGCCGCGTCGAACGCATCATGGAGGGCTTCCTCGAGATCGGCGTGGGGGGGGCGACGGTGATCGACGCCAAGGGCATGGGGCAGATCATCAGCACCGAGATGCCGATCTTCTCGGGCTTCCGGTCGCTGTTCCCGGCGAGCGGCGAAGAGAGCTACATGGTGATGTCGGTGATCGACGACGACGTGATCGACGATGCCGTGGCGATGCTGCGCGACGTCTGCGAAGGCTTCAAGGAAAAGGGAACCGGCGTCGTCTTCACGCTCCCGGTCACGAACTTCTTCGGCCCGGTCTGATCCGGGCCTCGCCCACCGCGGTGAGCGCGTATTCGAGCAGGATCGGCCCGATCAGCTGATTGAGCGTGATCACCGCCACCATCACGGTTGCGAGCGCACCGCCCCACTCCGGGAACCGACGCACGACGATGCCTGCGAGCCCGAGGCTGACGCCGGCCTGGGTCACGTAGCTGAGGCCGGCCAGGCGACGGAACGCGGGTGGGTCGCCCGCGAGCGCGGCGCCGGCGTACGAAGCCAGCCAGATCAGCGTGAAGCGCACCACGACCAGCAGAGACGCAATCAACCAGGTGTGGCGCAACGCGCCGACCTCGAGGGCCGCCCCCGTGAGCGAGAAGAAGATCACGTAGATCGGCAGCGAACTGCGCCCGATCCGATCCATGAACGTCGACCCACCCTGCGAGAAGTTCTGCACCCAGAATCCCGCCGTCACGCTGATCAGCATCGGCTCGAGGTGGAGCGACAGGCCGTAGAAGGTCTCGAGCAACGCCCCCAGCTGGTGCGAGAAGAACGCGATCATGAATGCGATCCCGAGAATGAAGACCAGGAGATCCGCCTTCACCGCACGGATATAGAACGAGATGATGCCACCGACCGCGATGCCCACGACGATGGAAGCCACGAGTTCGGCCGCGACGACGAGCAGAAACGCGTAATCGGCGGTCGCGGCCGGGTTCACCAGCACCAGGCTGAACGAAACCACGATGGCGAAGAGCATGATGACCAGCAGGTCCATCACGACCGTGACGCCGAGCACCGTTTCCGTGAAGGGCCCACGCGCTCGGCACTCGTTGATGATCGCGATCGCGGACGAGGGCGAACGCGCCAGGGCGAACGCGCCCATGATGCCCGCAACGGCGAACAGCTCCGAGGTTGCGCCCGCCTTAAGGAACGGCAACAGCGGCCGCGCGACCGCCACGAAGGCCGCCACACCCGGCAAGACCAGCACGGCGGTAAACAACAGAGTCAACATGACACTGCGCGCGCGAGGCCGCAGCTCGGACAGCCGCAACTCTCCGCCTGCGGCCAGCGCGATGAAGCTGAGCGCGAGCTCGTCGATCAACTTGAGTTCGCTGACCGTCTCGGCAGTGACGAAACCGGAGACTTCGGGGCCGAGCAGGACCCCAGCCACGATGTAGCCGGTGATCTTGGGGATCTTGAATTGCGCGAGCACATCCCCCACCAGGTAGGCGGCGAGCATCAGGAAGCCGAACGTCAAGGTCGGGAGGGCGTCGTCGAAGGTCACGGCTTCGTCGAACGCGAATCGCGCCAGCAGCATGAAGAGCAGCACCAGCACCAATGCGACGGCGCGACTCATCGCGTGATCTCCCCTGCGCGGCGCAGCAACAACATGGCGAGTGACGGCCCGGCCAGCTCGTTCAAGATCACGCCGACCAGCACGATCGTCACGACCACATCGGTCATCGGACCGGAGCCGAGCGGGTAGTAATTCATCACCATCGCGACCGCCATGCCGCCCTGCGCGATCAGCCCGAGCCCGAGGCCGTCGGGCAGCTTTTCGCCGGCGCCCGACGATCGCGCGGCGACGAAGCCGCCGGCGAGCTTGCCCGCAAAACGCAGGAGCAGGTACAAAGCCGCGAGCGGCAGCGCCCAGGCCGACCCCGGGCGCCAGATCGCGCCTGCGAGAATCAGGAAGACGATGTAGAACGGCCGCTCGAGACGGACCAGCAGACCGAAGATCCGGTCTTTCGAGCCGGGCAGATTCGCAATCAGCATTCCCATGATCGCATTGATGAACAGCGGCGATAGCTTGAAATACAATGCAATGCCGCTGGAGAGCAACACCGTCCCGATCACGAAGACGAGCAGTTCCTCTTCGCTGCAACGGAGACGAGTGAGCCCGTGCAACAGGAAACCCATCGCGGTACCGATGGACAGCGACAGAAAAAACCACTGCAGGCCGGGCAGCGCGGCCAACCCCAGCACCGGCTCTTGGTGGACCAGGCAGAAAGCCAGGCCGAGCGTGAACAGGCCGACAACCGCGTCGAGGCTCGAGACATAGCGCAGCAGGCCCATCACCGGCGCCTCACGCAGCTCGAACTCGCGATCGATCATCGCGAGCGAGGTCTGCGCGGTGCAGCCCGCGCAGGCAGCGAGTACCAGCGCGGCCAGCAGCACGCCCGAATCCGATTCGGCGAACAGCTGCGAGAGCGCGAACCAGAACGGCACGAAGACCACCGCCATCGTGAACACCGACTGGATCAAGGTCAGCCGGGAATACCGCGCCGGGAAGCGCAGGATGTTCCGCAAGTCGAGCCCGATGCCGAAGATCAGCCCGACCGCTCCCAACCCGAGACTGAACAGCGGCGTGAGCCCGCGGATGGTCGGCTCATCGAGCAACCCGATCAGCTCGTCGCCGAGCGCAACTCCGATCAGGATGAACTCGGTGCCGGTCAGGAAGATCAGCCGGGCGCCCGTGGGCAGCCGGAGCCTCGTGAAGGTCTGACGGTGACCGACGAGTGCGATGATGAGCAGAATCGCGACACCGATCGTCAGCTTCAACACGCGCGGGACCCCCCCGAGACTTCGCCACGCTGCCGCCGGCAGACGAACACCGCAGCCGACCAGCGCAGGGCGATTCTAGCCCGCATTATTCATGAAGGTCCTGCTGCGGTCGCCTTCGGAGATTCAATCACCCGGCCCGGGGCCGTCCAACCGGTAGTAGCTGCCCGGGAAACGCGCACTCCCGGCCTCGGCCGCAACCGCCTTCTCCACCTCGGCCGCGCAGACCTTGTACTCGGCAGTACCGGTCACACGATCGCCAACGTCGTTCGTGAGCAGGTTGGCGCGCGCCTCTCGGAAGTGCAACGGAATCCAGATGCATCCCGGGCGCACCTGGCGCGAGATGATCGCGCGCACTCGAATCCGGCCGCGGCGAGTGCTGACGTCGACGAAATCGTCGGTCTCGACCCCGCGCCGCTTCGCATCACGCGGGTGGATCTCGACGAACGGCTCGGGTTGTTTGAGTGTCAGGCCGGTCTCGCGCCGGGTCTGGGTGGCTGCGTTGTAGTGGTAGAGCGTGCGCCCGGTCGACAGCAGCAAGCCGTACTCCTCATCGGCGAGCTCCATCGGCGGGCGGTACTCCACCGCCTGGAACAGACCCTTGCCGCGCAACACGCCACCCTCGTGGAGGATGGGCGTGCCCGGATGATGCTCATCGGGGCACGGCCATTGCAGGCCCGACAAGCCCCCCGGGCGCTCGTGTTCGATCCGCTCGTGGCGGATGCCCGCGAACTTCGGCGCATGCTCGGCCATCTCGGCGTAGATTTCGGCGGCGCCCGTGTAGCTCCAGGCCGCACCACACGCGCGCGCGAGCGCCGTCAGGATCTGCCAGTCCGCCCGCGCCTGTCCCGGCGGCTCGACCGCCTTGCGGACCATTTGAACGCGGCGCTCCGAGTTCGTGAACACCCCGTCCTTCTCCGCGTAGACCGCAGACGGAAAGATCACATCCGCGAAGCGCGCGGTCTCGTTCAGGAACGGCTCCTGGGTCACGAGGAAATCGAGGTCGTTCATACCGGCCTCGAGACGCGCGACGTTGGGCTCCGACATCAAGATGTCCTCGCCCATCACGAACAAGCCGCGAATCTGCGTGCCGACCGCTTTCAGCATCACGTTGAGGTTCATGCCCGGATCAGGCGAGAGCGCCGTGCCCCAGGCGCGCTCGTACTTGGCGCGAACCTCGGGGTCATCGACCCGCTGGTAGCCCGGGTAGAAGATCGGCGTCGCACCCGCGTCGTTCGCGCCCTGGACGTTGTTCTGCCCGCGCAGCGGGTTCAACCCCGCCGACGGCTTTCCGAGGTGGCCGGTCATCAGCACGAGATTCGCGAGCGCATAGACGTTGTCGGTACCGTGACTGTGCTCGGTGATGCCGAGCGTGTAATAGATCCCGGCCTTCTCCGTGGTGGCGTAACGGCGCGCGGCCCAACGGATATCCACCGCGGGCACGCCGGTAAACTCCTCTGCGGCCTCGGGCGAGTAGCGCGCGACCGCCTCGCGCACTGTCTCGAATCCCTCCGTGTGCTCGGCGATGAAATTCCGGTCGACAAGATCTTCTTCGATGATGACATGCGCCATCGCGTTCAGGAGCCAGACATCCGAGCCCGGTCGGATCTGGAGGTGCATCTCGGCGATGCTCGTCATCCAGATCGCACGCGGGTCGGCGACCACCAGCGTTGCGCCGCGCTGCACCGCGCGTTTCATCTCCATCGCGATGATGGGATGGGCCTCACTGGTATTGCTGCCGATCACGAACAGGAAATCCGCATCGCGAATCTCGCCGATCGAGTTCGTCATGGCGCCCGCTCCGAACGTGGCGACCAGACCGGCCACCGTGGGAGCGTGTCAGGTTGCAGCGCATTGGTGCACGTTGTTGGTGTGAAATACCGCCCGGGCGAGCTTCTGCACCAGGTAGTTCTCCTCCACCGTGCAACGCGACGAACTCACGAAACCCAGTGCGTCCGGTCCATGTGCATCGGCTACGCGAGAGAGACCACGCGCCGCCAGCTCCAGCGCCTCGTCCCACGAGGCCTGATGGAGTTCGCCGTCGTCGCCGCGAACCAGCGGCGTGGTGAGCCGATCGGGGTGGTCGATGAAGTCGTACGCGAAACGCCCCTTCACACACAGGTTGCCGTCGTTCGTGGTGGTCCCCGGCTCGGGGCTCGTCACCCGCACGACCCGGCCGCGCCCGTCGTTGGCCTCGGGGTCGACATTCAGGTCGATCTGGCAGCCGACCCCGCAGAAATTGCAGGTCGTACGCACCTTCGACAGCGCACTCTGCGCGAGGTCCGCAAGCCGCAGCGGCCCCTTCTCCGCCATCGCGCCGGTCGGACAGGTATCGATGCAGCCACCGCACAGTTCGCAGGTCGTATCGAGCAACGACAGACGATCCACGGTCGAGATGGTGGTACGCGAACCGCGCGCCGCCAGCGTGATGGCACTGACCCCTTCGACTTCGTCGCAGTAGCGGGTGCAGCGACCGCACACGATGCACGCGCTCGCGTCGAAGTCGATGTAGGGGTTGCGGTCGTCCGATCGGTTCGAACGAATCGGTGTCATCCGTCCCCAGTCCCGCGGCGCGTCCCAGCGGTCCGCCATCTCGAGCAACTCGTCGCGGCCGCGCGACTCGTCCACGGCTTCGGGGTGATCGGTGAGGTAGAGGGCCATCAGGCTGCTGCGGTAACGCTCGATGCGGTCGCTCGCGGTCACGACCACCTGCCCCGCGACGGCCGGGGTCGCGCACGACGGCAACAGCCGCTGCGACCCGGCGACTTCCACCAGACAGGTGCGGCAGGCGCCCACAGGCTCGAGGCGCGGATCGTGGCACAGGGTCGGAATCTCGCGACCGCTGCGACGCGCCACGTCGAGCAGCGTCTCGCCCTCCGCAAACCAGACGGTCTCACCATCGAGCTGGAGCTGATTCTCTGACTTCATACGCCGAAATCCTCTGGGAAGTGCGCCAGCGCGCTCGTGAGCGGTAGTGGTGCGGTCTGCCCGAGACCGCAGATCGAACCCTCGTTCATCTGCCAGGCGACGTCGGCGGTGTGGGCGAGCGAAGCGCCGCCGGCCTCCGACGTGCCCGCGATATGGCGATCGAGTGCCTCGCGCAAGTAGCGGGTGCCGATGCGGCACGGTGCACACTGCCCGCAGCTCTCATCCTCGAAGAAGCGCAGCTGCTGCGCCGCAGCCCAGCGCATGTCGACCTCCGAATTCAGCACCACCACACCCGCCGAACCGAGCATCGAACCCACCTCGGCGAGCGCCTCGAAATCGAGTGGCCGTCCGCGCTCGCGCGCTGGCAGAAAACCCGAGCTCGCACCACCGGGGCTGAAGGCCTTGAGTTCGCCCAGGTAGCCACCGGCCGTCTCGACGAGTTCGTCGAGGCTCACGCCGAGCGGCAACTCGTAGGTGCCGGGACGCTCGACATGCCCGCTCACACAATAGAGCTTCGTGCCGGGACCGGTGCGACCGAGTTCACGGAACCAACGACCGCCGCGCTGCACGATCGCGGGCACCGCGGCGATGGTCTCGACGTTGTGGATCAGCGTCGGTCGGCCCCACAGGCCGCGCTCGACCGGGAACGGTGGGCGCAGACGCGGCATCCCGCGCTTGCCCTCGAGCGCTTCGAGCAACGCCGTCTCCTCACCGCAGATGTAGGCGCCGTCGCCGGAGTGCAACTGGAAGTCCAGCCCCGCGAAAGCGGCCTTCGTCGCGAGGCCCGCAATCGCGTGCTCGAGCGCGCGCCGCGGATCACCGAACTCACCGCGCAGATACAAGAAGATCTGATCGGCGCCGACACAACGCGCCGCGATCGCGAGACCTTCGAGCACGCGATCGGGTCGACGCAGCAGCAGCTCGCGATCCTTGAAGGTGCCCGGCTCACTCTCATCGGCGTTGAGCACCACGCTGCGCTTCGATTCGGACTGCTCGCGCACTGCGCGCCATTTCACGTGCGCGGGAAAGCCCGCACCGCCGCGCCCCTGGAGCCCCGCGGCCTCGAGTTCCGCGATCACCGCCTCGGGCCCGATCCGATCGGCCGTTTCGCAAGCGGCCCCGGGATCTTCGGCGGGGCTGAGCAGATCGAACGCGAGAGAGTCGGCAGCCGCGCTCTCCGGCCCGACGCGGCCCTGCCAGGCTGGGCGGTCGTCGTCCGCGAGAGCGCGCCAGTCGCCGCCGGCACGCTCGACATCCTCCACGGTGACCGCGGGCAATACGCGGCGCCGATGCAGCAGCGCCGGCGGCCGGTCGCAGGCAGCCAGGCACGAACTCGACTCGACCGGCATGCCAGCTGCGCGCGCGGCCTCGATCAATGCGTCCGCACCTTTGAGCCGACACGAGAGCCCCGAACAGACCCGGATGGCCGCGTCCGGTCGCGCGAGCAGGTCGTAGAAACTGCCGACGCCATAGACATGCGCTTCGGGCACGCCCGTTGCCGCAGCAATCTCGCGAGATCGCCCCTCGCGCAAGCCCCCGAGTGCCTGGAGGCGCGAGGAGATACTCGAACGTTCGCGCTCGCCCACTGGGTCTCCCTTCGATCCGCGTCCGACCGAACTCCCAGGCGGAACGTAACACCCGGGAATGCC